>DIXN01000039.1 GCA_002428705.1 Desulfovibrio sp. UBA6079 | reverse complement strand
GGGTTCCTCTCTCCCCCCACACCCCCCTCTCTCCTCCCAAACTTCCGGCCTGCTGCGCAGAAGAGCGCGAGATCGGCGAACGGGTCCGGGAACCGGACAGCGGCCCCGAGTTCGTGCGGCTGGTGAAAACCGGGAAGCCCGACGACGAGGGTGACGGCCCGGGCCGACACCGCCATGTCCGGCGAAATGAGCCTCTCCGACCGCATCCTGCCGGTCAGAGGTGGCCGAAGTGCCCGAAACCGTGCTCGAACCGGCGGGCACGGATAGGCCTCCGGCGGCCAGGGGCTTCTCCCCTGGAACACAAGGGGGATGATCCCCCTTGTACCCCGCAGTCTGAAAGTCGAAGCCCTCCGGTGCAAAGAACACCGGAGGGCTTCGACTTTCAGCTTGGGTGACGAAGGACGGATCATGTCCCTCACGGAGCCGCGGACCCCGGAGTCAGAAATCGGAGAGACGCCGGTGAGGGTGAAGAAGGCTCGGATCGGCGCGGATGCTTGGTCGAGGGACCGCGCATCCGGTCCAGGCCGGCCCGATTCTTCACCTCGTGGCGGCTTTGCTCCTTCCACGCCGACCTGCCCCGACGGCAAGGATGTTCTCATGAACTCGCGCGAATCCCGGTTTCGGGCCGGGCTCGGGGAAAGACCCCGAGCCCGGCCCGAAACCGGGAACCGAGGGGGTCCAGGGGGAAATCATTTCCCCCTGGCAGGGGGTGCAGGGGGACGGAGTCCCCCTGCCCGCCGGAGGCCTTCCGCAGCCGGGCGCAGGCGCTGGGGGAAGTCGGTGATGACGGCCGTGGCCCCGGCCTTCCAGAACTCGAGGGCCAGGTCGGTGTCGTTGACGGTGTAGAGGTTGAGGCGAAAACCGGCGGAGACGAGCTCGCGCACCAGATCCGGGGTGGTGATGTCCGCGTCGGGGTGGTAGGCGGCGACGCCGAGGGAGTGCAGGTAGGCGACGAGGTTCCCGGGGTGGCGCTCCTCGACCAGGGCGGCGGTGGGGACGGCCGGGGCCAGGCGCCGGGCCTCGGCCATGTAGGCGTGGTTGAAGGAGGAGAGAAGGATCAGGTCGGCGGCCTGGGCGGCTTCGATGGCCGCGAGGATGGCGGGGACGATGGAGAGGTCGCCGGGGGAATGGAGCTGGTCCTTGATCTCCAGGTTCATGGGGAAACGGTGGGTGGTGGTGAAGGCGAGCGCCTCGGCCAGGGTGGGAATGGCGAGATGGCGCAGGGCCGGGAGGCCGGCGGTGGGAATCTCGCCCGAGGCGATGGTGCCGTGGGGGTCGGCCTTGATGAACCAGGAGCCGGCGTCGAGGCTGCGCAGCTCGGCGAGTGAGAAGGCCTGGACCGGCCAGGGGGCGCGGGCGGCGAACTCGGGCCGGGAGGCGACGTCGGTGGTCCGGGCCAGGTCGTCGTCGTGGAAGACGACGAGCTGGTTGTCGGCGGTCAGCTGGACGTCGAGCTCCCAGCAGTCGGCGCCGGCGGAGACGGCCTTCTCGGCCGCGGCCAGGGTGTTTTCCGGGGCCAGCGAGCGGGCGCCGCGGTGGGCGCAGACGGCGCCGGTCGCGGGGATGCGGTCGAAGAACATGTCAGGCCTTCTTGCGGCTGAAGGAGAGGTTCACGAGCACGAGGAGCGAGGTGCCGAGGATGAGCAGGAGCGAGATGGCGTTGATCACCGGCGTGCTGCCGTCGCGCACCTGGAGGTAGAGGTTGATGGGCAGGGTGGGCTCGGAGCCGACCAGGAAGAGCGTGGTGTTGAAGTTCTCGAAGCTCATGAGGAAGGCCACGGCCCCGGCGCCGACGATGGCTGGCCGCAGGAATTTCAGCGTGATGTGCCAGATGACCTGGAAGCGGTTGGCGCCGAGGTTGAGGGCGGCTTCCTCCAGGGAGCGGTCGAATTTCTTCAGCCGGGCCGAGACCACCAGGGTGACGAAGGTGGTGATGAACGAGAACTGGCCGAGGACCACCAGCCAGAAGCTCGGCCGGAGGAAGGGCACGTCGATGCCGAGCGTCTCGTCGATGAAGGTGCCGGCGGAGTTGGCGGCCAGCAGCTGGGAGATGCCGAGGATGACCCCGGGGATGACCAGCGGCGCGAGCATGAGGAAGTAGAGGGCGTTCTTGAAGCGGAAATCCTCCTGCTCGAAGAGGAAGCTGGCCAGGGTGCCGACCGCGGTGCTGAAAATCGAGACGAAGACGGCGGTGGTGAAGCTGGTCTTGATGGCCCGCAGGTTCTGGGCGTCGTGAAAGATGCCCACGCGCTCCGGCCCGGGCGAGGTGAACCAGTCCAGCGAGAAGCCGTACCAGGGCAGCGAGGGGAAGTTCGAGTCGTTGAAGGCCAGCACGCAGGTGACCACCAGGGGCGCGAAGAGGAAGACGAAGTAGAGGACGATGAAGGCCGTGTAGGACCAGTCGTAGGCCCTGGAGGTCGGCAGCGTGCGGATCACGAGGCCACCTCCCCGAGCTTCTGGCGCGAGAGCTTTAAGCCCAGCCAGATGATGAGCGAGCTGAGGGCCAGGAGCAGGAAGCCGAAGGCCGAGCCCTGGTTCCAGTTGAAGCTGGCGATGAACTGGTTGTAGATCTGCTCCGTGAACCAGAGCGAGTTCTTGCCGCCCATGAGGTTGGGGGTGAGGTAGTTGCCCAGCGTGAGCATGAAGACCACGATGGCCCCGGAGGTGATGCCGGGCTTGCAGTGCGGGATGATGATGGTCCGCCAGATGGTCCACTTGCCGGCGCCGAGGTCGTAGGCCGCCTCGATCAGGCTGTCGTCCAGGCTGTCCATGACCGAGACCAGCGGCACGACCATGAACAGCATGGAGGTGTAGACCAGGCCCAGGATCATGGCGGCGTCGGTGTAGAGCATCTCCACGGGCTTCTGGGTGAGGCCGAGTTTCATGAGGAAGAAGTTCAGCACCCCGGACTCGCGAAGCAGGATCATCCAGCCATAGACCCGGACCAGCTCCGAGACCCAGAAGGGCAGGAGCAGGAGCACCATGAGCGCGCCCTGGACCCGCGGCCGGGCGACCTTGGCGATGTAGAAGGACACGGGCATGGCGATACAGAAGGTGATGGCCGTGGTGATGACGGCGTAGAGCGCGGTGCGCACGAAGGTCAGCCAGTAGACGGGCTCGGTGAAGAAATTCATGTAGTTGGCGAGCGTCCAGACGCGCTCGCCGAGCTCGTCCTTGCCGCGCAGGCTCATGAGGAGCAGATCGACGTGGGGCAGGACGATGAGCAGGAACAGCCAGGCGGCGACCGGCGCGAGGAAGATGGCGAAGGCCAGGCGCGAGCCCTTCATGACGCGCCCATAGCCGGGAAGCACAGGCCGGAGTCGGGATGCCAGCCGACGGTGATGCGCTGGCCCGGGGCGATGTGGTCGAAGCGCCGGTTCTGGGGCAGGCTGACCAGCAGCTCGTGCTCCTGCTCGGTCACGGTCAGGAGCCTGCTGTTGGCGCCGTCGAAGAGGATGGCCTTGACCGTGACCGCGAACGTGTTCAGCCCTTCGGCCTCGCGGGGCTCGATGCGCATGGCCTCGGGCCGCAGGTAGAGGTCGGCGCGGCCGCCCGGAGCGCAGGCGCCCTTGGCTCTGGCCTTGAAGACGAACCCCTCGTCGGTGCGGATGGTCGCGCCGGCCGCGTCGCTGGCCGTCACCTCGCCGGACCAGACGTTGTTCTCGCCCACGAAACGGGCCACGAAGGGCGTGGCCGGCTCGCCGTAGAGCTCCTGGGGCCTGCCGATCTGCTCGAAGCGGCCGCGGTTCATGACCGCCACCCGGTCGGACATGACCAGGGCCTCGGACTGGTCGTGGGTGATGTAGATGAAGGTCGTGCCGACCTTGGCCTGGAGCTTTTTCAGCTCCACCTTCATCTGCTCGCGCAGCTTGAGGTCGAGCGCGCCGAGCGGCTCGTCCAGAAGCAGCACCGAGGGCTCGAGCACCAGGCAGCGGGCGATGGCCACGCGCTGCTTCTGGCCGCCGGAGAGCTGGTTCACGCTTTTGGGGCCGTAGCCGGGCAGGCCGACGCGCTCGAGCATGGCTTCGACCCTGCGGCCGACCTCCGCGCCCTTCAGCCCGCGGCGCTTCAAGCCAAAGGCGATGTTCTCGGCCACGCTCATCATGGGAAAGAGCGCCAGGTGCTGGAAGACGAGGTTGACCGGGCGGCGGTTGGGCGCCACGTCGGCCATGTCCTTGCCCCTGATCTCGATGACCCCGGAGCTTTGGGCCTCGAAGCCGGCGACCATGCGCAAGAGCGTGGTCTTGCCGCAGCCCGACGGCCCGAGGATGGAGAAGAAGGAGCCGGCCGGGACGTCGAAGCTCACCTCGTCCACCGCTTTGAACTCGCCGAAGCGCTTGGTCAGGTTCCGCACGGAAAGGTCGCTGGCCATATCATCCCGTCTTTATTGGAGCTTGTGCGCGGCAGGAGGCGGGGTGCGCCCCCTGCCGCTTCCATTCGGCAACGGTGTCAGGCTACTTGGCGGCCTTGATCTTGTCGAGGACCTGGCCTTCCATCTCCTCCAGGCCGGCCGGGACCGGCGGATACCACTTGATGTTGTCGATGGCGGCCTGGTCGAAGCCGCGGTCGAAGTCGGCCTGGACCTCGGGGGCCACGAACTTGCCGGCGCCGGCCGAGGCCGTGCCGGTCTTCTCCTGGGTGGTGAAGTAGCCGGCGTTCTCGGGCCTGAGCATGAAGTTGATCCACTTGTAGGCCGCGGCCGTGTTCTCGGCCTTGGCCGGGATGGCGAAGGTGTCGATCCAGCCGAGCGCGCCCTCCTTGGGGGCCACGAAGTCGATGGCCTTGTTCTCGGCGTGCAGCTTCCAGCCGCCGTTGTCCCAGGCCATGGCCACGAAGACCTCGCCCGAGCGCATGGACTCGAGCAGCGAGTCGCCGTTGGCCCAGTAGTTCTGGACCACGGGCTTGGCCTTGATCAGCGTCTCGGAGACTTTGTCCAGCATGGCCTTGTAGGCCTTCTTGTCCTTGTAGAGATCGAACGGGTTGTAGCCCAGGGCGAAGCCCATGGCCACCAGGATGGGGCGCTTCATGCGGTAGCTCACCCGGCCCTTGTACTTCTCGTCGATGAGCGCCTTGTAGCTGTCCGCGCCCGGGGCCTTCTCGCCGTTCACGATCAGGCCGTCGGTGCCCCAGCAGAAGGGCACGGCGTAGGACTTGCCGGCCACCTGCGTGTTCTTCTTCACCGCCTCGAGCATGGAGGGAATGACCTGGGCGGCGTCGATCTTGGCGAAGTCGATGGGCTGGTAGACCTTGAACTCCTCCTGCACGGCGGTGATGCGGTCCTGGCTCGGCTGGGCCAGGTCGAAGCCGGCGCCGCGGGTGGCGCGCAGCTTGGCGATCATCTCCTCGTTGTTGGAGTAGGTCACCTCCACGGTGATGCCGGTCTCCTTCTGGAACTTGTTGACCAGCTCCTCCGGGGCGTATCCCTTCCAGGTCAGGAGCTTCAGGGTCTCGGCCTGGGCCATGGCGGCCAGGGCGAAGGTCAGGAGCGCGGCCAGGACGACGATCTTCTTCATTGCGAGACTCCTTGGGCGTGAAAGGTTTCGGGTATGAAAACGACGACCTTCGGTGCGTTCGCGTAGCTCATAGACGGCCGATGTGACGGTTGTGCGGCCGTCCTCCCCTGCGGCATCGTCTAGAGGCAGGCCTCCTTCAGCTCCGGCCCCAGGTAGGTGCGCTCGGCCTCGCCGAGCATGCCGAGCGAGAGGCAGATGAGGGTCCAGAGGTGCACGGTACGCCAGTTGCCGCGGTAGTGCTCGGCCAGGTCGTGGATCTGGGAGTGGCAGTTGTGGCAGGGGGCGATGCAGTAGGTCGCGCCCGTGGCCTTGATCTGCTCGGCTTTGAGGCGCCCGTAGCGCCGCCGGGCCTCGGGGAATCCGCCCTGCAGCGCCCCGCCGCCCCCGCCGCAGCAGTAGTTGTTGCTGCGGTTGGGGTGCATCTCCACGAAGTTCTCCTCCCCGACCAGGCGCCGGACCACGAAGCGCAGGTCGTTCGCGATGCCGTCGCCCAGCGACTTGCGCACCAGCTGGCAGGGGTCCTGGACCGTGAATTTGAGCCCTCGGGTGTTCCAGCCGGCGTTGACCGGGAGCCTGCCCTGCCTGATCCAGGCGGCATAATGGCTGATGATCGACTCCAGCCTGAAGGCGGGTGCGATCTTGAACTTCTGCAGCCCGACCCGGACCGCGTAGAACTCGTGGCCTCACTCGGTGTTGAGCCAGACCTTGCAGCCCAACTCCTCCACCGCCGCCACCTTGCGCCGCACCAGCGTCTCCCAGCCGGCGTCGTCGGCCGCGAACATGCAGTAGTTCTCCGCCGCCCAGCCGAGCGTGCCGTAGGTCCAGTCGGCGCCCACGTAGTCGAGGATCTTCCACAGGGGGACCATCTCGTCGGGCTCGGTCACCGGCTCGCGCGAGTTCTGGTTCAGGAAGTAGTAGGCCCCGCGGCGGTTCACCGGCGCGGCCAGGTTCTCCTGGCCCGGCTGGTTCTCGCGGACCTCGGCCAGGACGTCCTCGACCACGAAGCGGAAGTCCTCGGGCCGGGTGCCCATGGCCGAGGCCGTGCCCGTGGCCAGGGCCTGGTCGCAGGAGCCGACGATGCCTTTGGGCCGCTTCTCGCGCGGCCAGCAGGTGCGGGCGTGGTAGACCAGGGCCGGGATGTCGATGTGCATGGGGCAGAGGTGGGTGCAGCGCCGGCAGAGCGTGCACATCCAGACCCAGGGCGTGGTGGCGATGATCTCGTCCTGGCCGAGGCTGGCCAGGCGCAGGAACTTGCGCGGGTCCATGTCCGCCAGGCCCGAGGCCGGGCAGCCCGAGGAGCACAGGCCGCAGGACAGGCAGAGGTCGAAGCTGCCGTCGCTCGGCAGGAGCCGCCGGGCGACCTCCTTGAAGCTTGAGCGCGAACCCTTGAAGCGCATGCGGCCTCTCTTCCCCCTGCAGCGCGTGGTATGCCAGCCGGTATCATCCATCCCTATCCCGGAGCGCACTACAAGGCAACGGCCTTCTTGACGCCACGGTTCCAGTTGCGGACAGGGGGTCTCGCGGCCTATGCTGGATCACAAAGAATTTCATGCAAGAAGAAATTCATTCAGCAAAATATACGAACCCGAAGGATCGCGCGTGACGGCACAATCCAGGACCATAGAGATCGCCGTGTGCATCATCGGCGGCGGCGTGACCGGCACCGCGCTCATGCGCGACCTGGCCCTGCGCGGCGTCGCCTCCGTGCTGGTGGAGAGGCGCGACGTGAACGCCGGGGCCTCGGGCGGCAACCACGGTCTCTTGCACAGCGGCGCCCGCTACGTCTCCACCGACCCGGCCGCGGCCGCCGAATGCCTGGCCGAGAATGCGCTCCTGAAGCGCCTGGCGCCACAGTGCATCGAGGACACCGGCGGCCTGTTCGCGGCCGTGGCCGGCGACGACGAGCGCTTCGTCGCCGATTTTCCCGGCCTGTGCGCCGCGGCCGGCATCCCGGCCCTGCCCGTGGACCCGGCCGAGGCCCGCGAACTCGAGCCCGTCCTGGCCCCGGACATCATCGCGGCCTACGCCGTGCCCGACGCGAGCATCGACCCCTTCAGATTCTCCCTGGAAAACGCGGCTCAGGCCCAGGCCCTCGCCGGCAGCCGGCTCCTGCGGCGCACCCGGGTGACCGGATTCGGGCTTTCCGCGGGCCGCATCGCCCGCGTCGCCTGCCTGGACGAGACCGACGGTTCGGAGCTCATCATCGAGGCCGCGCAGGTGGTCAACGCCGCCGGCGCCTGGGCGGCCCGGATCGCCGCCCTGGCCGGAGCGCGCGTCCCCATGCTCTACGCCGGCGGCACCCTGCTGGTGACCTTCGAGCGCCTGGCCGACCGGGTGCTGAACCGCCTGCGCCCGCCCGCGGACGGCGACATCCTGGTGCCCGGCGGCACGGTCTCCATCCTCGGCACGACCAGCGTGGCCCTCGACGACCCGGACGACTGCCGGCCCACGGTGCGCGAGGCCTCGGTCAACGTGCGCGAGGGCAGCCGCCTGGCCCCGGCCCTGGCCGGCATCCGCTACATCCGGGCCTACAGCGGCGTGCGCCCCCTGGTCCTCTCCCGGCCCGAGGCCGGCGACGGCCGCGCGGCCAGCCGCGGCTTCCTGCTGGCCGACCACGAGGCCGAGGGCCTCTCGAACTTCTGCACCATCACCGGCGGCAAGCTGACCACCTGCCGGCTCATGGCCGAGAAAACCGCCGACCTGGTGGCCGCCCGCCTGGGCCTGGCCGCGCCCTGCCGCACGGCCGAGGAGCCCCTGCCCGAGGCTGCGGGCTGCCAGTGGACCGAGCCCGGCCGCGGCCCGCGCATCTGGGCCGCCGCCCACGACTCCGGCGACCCCATCCTCTGCGAGTGCGAGCTGATCTCGGCTTCGGCCGTGGACGAGGTGCTGGCGACCTGCCCCGGGCTGCCCGAGGACGACGAGCTGACCAACCTGGGCCTGCGCACCCGGGTCGGCAAAGGCTCCTGCCAGGGCGCCTTCTGCGGCCTGCGCCTGGCCGCCTACCTCCATGATACAGGCCGCCTCGACGCACATACCGGCCTCGCGGCTCTTCGGAACTTCTTCGCCGAGCGCTTCCGCGGCCAGCGCCCCGTGCTCCACGGCGTGCAGCTGGCCCAGGCCGAGCTGGCCGAGGCCCTGCACTGCGGGCTCATCGGCCTGGAGCTGCCCTCCACCCCCGCCGAACCCGGAGACCCCGCATGACCGAGGCCACCGAGCTCTCCTGCGACCTGGCTGTCATCGGCGCCGGGCTGGCCGGCTTCGCCGCCACCCTCTTCGCCGCAAACCGCGGCCTGTCCACGGTCCAGGCCGGCGGCACCGGCGCCGTCTCCTACACCACCGGCTTCTTCGACGTCCTGGGCGCCATCCCGCCCACCGATCCCGACGGCGCCATCGAGCGGCCCGAAGACCCCTTCGCGGCCATCGAGCGCCTGCTCGCCCTGCACCCCGGCCACCCCTACCGCCTGACCGCGCCGGCCACCATCCGCACCGCCCTGGCCGAATGGACCGGCTACCTCGCGAGCCTCGGCCTGGCCTACGTCTCGGGCGGCGCCCACAACCTGGAGACCCTGACCCCGGCCGGCACCATCAAGCGCACCTACTGCGTGCCCGCGACCATGCTCGCCGCCAAAAGCTTCGGCCGCGAGACCCCGCCCGGCCTGCTCCTCGATTTCAAGGAGCTGAAAGGCTTCTCCGCCCGGCAGATCGCCGCCACCCTCGGTCCGCTCTGGCCGAACCTGAGAACCGTACGTCTCCCCTTCCCCGGCCACCCCGGCGGCGAGCTCTACCCCGAGAACGCCGCCCGCGCCCTGGAGCTGCCCGAGCACCGCGAGGAACTGGCTGCGGCCGTGCGCCCCCTCCTCGGCGACGCCGCCTGCCTCGGCCTGCCGGCCGTCCTCGGCATGCACCGCCCGGACAGGGTCCGCGCCGACCTCGCCGAGCGCCTCGGCCTGCACGTCTTCGAGATCCCGACCATGCCCCCGGCCGTGCCCGGCATCCGCCTGCGCGAAGCCCTCGAAGGCGCCCTGCCCGAACGCGGCGTCACCCTCTTCTGCCAGCAGAAGATGCGCCTCATCGACCATGACCCGTCCGGCCTCACCTTCCGCATCTACGGCCAGCCAGTGGAGCGCACCGTGCGCGCCCGCGCCGCCATCCTGGCCAGCGGCCGCTTCCTGGCCGGGGGCTTGCGCGCGGACCTGACCCGCATCAGCGAGAACGTCTTCGACCTGCCCGTGGCCCAGCCCGCCAGCCGCTCGGACTGGCACCGCCTCGACTACTTCGACCCCCGCGGCCACCCCCTGAACCGGGCCGGCATCGCCGTGGACGACGAGTTCCGCCCGCTGGGCGCCGGCGGCCGGCCCTTCCACCCGCACCTCCACGCCGCCGGCTCCATCCTGGCCCACGCCGACTGGATGCGCATGAAATGCGGCGCCGGCGTGGCCATCGCCACCGCCCTCGGCGCCGTCACCGCCAGCGCCCGGGGCCTGGGCCTGGGCTGNNGGCTGAGGCCCGGCGCCGCGCCCGGAGAGGCCTCCGGCGGGCAAGGGGACGCTGTCCCCTTGCATCCCCTGCCAGGAGGGAATGCTTCCCTCCTGGACCTCCCCGGCTCCTGGTTTCGGGCCGGGCCGCGGAAAGACCACGGCCCGGCCCGAAACCAGGATTCGCGCAGGCAGGCGAGGACATCCTCGCCGCCTGACGGGGTGTCCAGGAAAGCGGGAAGGATGAATCCTCTGCTTGTGATCAGGTCGGGTGCCGGCCGAAAGACCGGCTGGTCCGCTTGCTGGAAGGCGGGAGCCTGGTTGCCGCGATGGAGGGCATCCGAAGATGCCCGGGGAAGGGGGTGGACATGCGCGATCCCCAGGTCCGCAACGTTGAGGCACGGTGCCCGGATAGACCACGCGGCCCGTGAATCAGCCGCTTCTTCACCCTCGCCGGTCTCTTTCCGCCTCGCGTTTCGCGAAAGCGCCCACCAAAGGGGGCCTCCCCCACGTCTCCGCTTCCCGCGCCTGGCTAATGCCGGAGGGGGCTCAGCCAGAAGCCGAGGAACAGAGTGAGCAGCAACAGGGTCCAGGCGAGCAGGATCTTCAGGCTGGTCTTGCGGGTTTCGGCGGCTTTCCACCAGGAGCTGGGGCGCACGCCCTGGAAGAGGAAGGTCAGGATGCCGGCCAGGTTGAGGCAGACGATGTTGACTCCGAAGAGGACCAGGGCGGCCAGGCTGAGGGCCGGATGGCCGGCGCCGAGCAGCATGCCCGATGTAGCCAGGGGCGGCAGCAGGGAGATGGCCACCATGACTCCGACTAGGCCTTCGGAGGTGCCCACGGTGAAGGACAGGATGCCGGCCACGCCCGAGGCCAGGGCCAGGGCCACGTCGTCGAGCGAAATGGAGGTCCGGGAGGCGATTTCGGGCAGGCCGGGGTCGACGGTCAGGACCACGCCCAGGAGGACGGACAGAACGTAGGCCATGGCTACGCCGGCCAGGCCGGTGAGGGCGCCTTTCCTGGCCAGGGGCCAGTCGCCCAGCGCGGTTGCCAGGGACAGGGCGACGTTGGGGCCGAGCAACGGGGCGATGACCATGGCCGCCATGACGATGATGGAGCTGGAGCGCATGAGCCCGATGACCGCGACCACGATGGAGACCGCGGTCAGGATCAGGAAGCTGCGCGAGAGCCCGGTCATGTCCTCGGCGTGCTCCAGGAGCTCCTCGCGGCTGCGGCGCATGGCTTCGGGGGCCGGTTCGGGCGCCGGAGGCGGCTGTTCGGATGTCTCCCCGGGCTTGTCCTCCTCGGGCTTCTGCAGCCGGGGGATGGTCGCGGCAACGGGCCAGACCAGGGTGCGCACGTCGCCGTGGAGGTTGAAGCGCTTGTCGATGGCGTCGGTCAGGTTCTCCAGCTCTTCCATCTCGACCACGGTGCGCACCGAAACGAGGTCCCGGCCGAGGTCCGCGGTCCACAGCGGGACGTCCTTGCCGTGGACCTCGCGGAACTTGGCCTCCACCGACTCGCGCCGGTCCCTGGCCACGATGACCTCGATCATGCGCAGAGGCATGCGACAGGATCCGCTGCCGGGGCTTACTTGCCCGGCTTGGCGTGCCGGGCCAGCCAGTCATCGAGCTCGCGCACGCTGCGGGTCAGGACGTAGCGGCCGTCGGCGAAGACGCCGTAGTCGCCGCCGCCGGCCATGGCCGAGGTGAAGCGGATGTGGTTGGCGTGGAACAGCCAGACGTCGGCCCAGAGGCGCTCGGGGAACTCGTCGTAGGGGTTGCCGCCGGCGGCCGCGCCTTTGGCCAGCCCCTGGCTCCAGGCCTGCTGGATGAGTTTGGTGGCGGCCAGAGTGGCGGCGTTGGTGTCCTTCAGGTTGGCTTCGAAGCGGTTCCAGTGTCCGTCGACCCAGCTTCGGTCGTGGCAGCCGAGGCAGACGGCGGTGAGCTTGGTCCGGCGGGCGTCGCGTTCGGCGGCGTCGATGAGGAAATCGGCGGCCGGGCTGCCGTCGAGGTTCGTGGGCAGGTGCTGGCCGTCGGCGTTGACGATCGGGCTGGTGACCGGCGACTTGGGCTGGGAGTGGGCGTAGGGCAGGCCGAAGATGCGCCAGGGCAGGCGGTCGGTGACCTGGTGGCTGCGCTGGGCCACGACCTCGCCTTCGGTGTTGATGACCAGGCTCACGTGGCAGGCGGCGCAGGTCGGGGCGGTGAAGTCCTTGCCCATGGTCCAGGGCACGGCCGTGAAATTCCAGCCGTGGCCCAGGGCGGCCTCGATGTTGCCGTGCTTGCTCGCGGCCCAGACCTTGTAGGCAGGGACGTCGGGGCCGTTGTGGCATTCCTCGCAGGTCTGGGCCGAGCGCGCGACCTCGATGGCGAACTGGTGGCGGGGATGGCAGGCGGCGCAGGAGCCGAGGCTGCCGTCGAGGTTGACCCGGCCCACGCCGTTGTTCGGCCAGCCGGTGATGACCGGGAAATCCATCTCGCCGAGGGCGGTGTCGCGGGTTTCGGTGCCGGACACGGCCAGTTTGGTGCCGTGGCAGTAGTAGCAGGAGGTGGCCGCGTCCGTGGCCGAGGCCGGGGCCTGGGTCAGACCCGCGGAGGTCACCGTCGGGATGTCGTTGATGGCGGCGACGAGCTGGCCGTAGGTCGGGTTGTCGGCCAGGTTGCCGTAGGCGTGGGCCATGATGTTCTTGTCGTACTGCTCGCGCTCGGTGGCGTGGCAGGTGGCGCAGTCGTCGGGGCTGACCACGACGTGGAGCTGGTAGCCGTTGTGGTCGAAGGTGTCGGCGTGGGCTTTGGGCCTGAGCATGTGGCACTCGGCACAGCCCACGGCGGTCTTTTTCAGGGCATCGGGGATGTTCGTGCTCGAGACCCGGCGCTCGAGCTCGGGCGCGGTCATGGCCTTGCCCGGGACTCCCCGGGCGTGGCGGCTCTTCTTCCAGTCCTCGACGATGCCCGGGTGGATGGTGGTGTGGCAGTCCAGGCAGGCCTGGCTGTCGCCGCTGATCGGGGCGGGCTGGGACGCGGGCTGGGCCTGGGCCTGGCCGGCCGGAGCGGCGGCGCCGGCGGCCGGGGCGAGGAGGGTCAGGAGGAGGCCGAGCAGGGTCAGGGTGCGAAGGGTTGTGGTCGGCATGGTCTCGTGCATCCGCTTGCAGTTCCGGTCCATGGTCGGTTTTTTGTGCCGTCGGCGCGAGAATGTCCACCCTTTTTTCCGCGGGCCGGGAGCCTTGCTTTTCCGGGTGTATAACCATAACATCACCCGCGGTTCACGCCGCCGACGGGCTTCAGGCCGCTGGGTTGGGCGGCGTTCGTTGACCCGGAGATGGACATGTCTCTTGCCCGAACCTGGCTGCTCGCCGTGGCGATCGCCTGCCTGGCCGCCGGCCCGGCAGGAGCGCAAAAGCTGCGGAAACTGACCTTCCTGCCGCAATGGCAGCCCCAGGCCCAGTTCGCCGGCTTCTTCCTGGCCGAGGACAAGGGCTTCTACCGGGCCAGGGGGCTTGCGGTGAGCGTCCTGACCGGCGGACCGAACGCGCGTCCGAGCGAGTTCCTGGAAAGCGGCCGGGCCGACCTCGGCACCATGTTCCTGGCCACGGCCGTGTCCCGCGCGGCCGCCGGCGCCGAGCTGGTCAACGTCGCCCAGCTGGTGCACCGCTCCTCGCTCCTGCTCGTGGCCAAGAAATCGAGCGGCATCACCGGGTTATCCGACCTCGGCATGCGCAAGGTCAGCATGTGGGGCGGCGAGTTCCAGATCCAGCCCAAGGCCCTTTTCCAGTCCCGGGGCATCCGCGTCAGGCCCGTGCCGCAGGCGACCACGGTCAGCCTGTTTTTGTCCGACGGCGTGGCCGCGGCCTCGGCCATGTGGTACAACGAATACCACCTCATCCTGAACGCCGGCTTCAACCCGGACGAGCTGGTCGTCTTCTTCCTGAAGGACACCGAGGTCGATTTCCCCGAAGACGGCATCTACTGCCGGCGCGATTTCCTGGATCGCAATCCGGAGCTGGTGCGCGACTTCGTCCTGGCCAGCCTCGAGGGCTGGCGCTACGCCTTCGATCATCCCGAGGAGGCTGTGGACGCGGTCATGGGCCGGGCCATCAAGGCGGCCGTGGTCACCAACCGGGCGCACCAGGCCTGGATGCTCGCGCGCATGCAGGACATCATGGAGCCGGACGGGCCCGGCACGTTGAGCCCGGCCCTCGGCCCCGAGGAATACCGGCGGGTGACCGGGGTCATGGCCGAGATGGGGCTTCTGGACGACGTGCCCGGCTACGCCAGCTTCCACAGGAACGTCGCCGGTGAATAGCGCAGCCCTTTCGCCCCGCCGCCGATTCGGCATCGCCCCCAGGCTCGCGCTCCTGGTGCTGGCCGTCACCGGCCTGGTTTTCGGCCTCATCTTCCTCTACAGCTACCACGTCGCCCGGACCATGATCCTGACCGAGGTCGAGGCCAGCGCCCGGCACCTGGCCGCGGGCGAGGCGGCCGAGATCGGCGGCAAGCTCATGGCCGTGGAGAAGGTGGCCAAGAACGTGGCCTATTCCCTTGAGGCGAGCGTGCCGGGCGCCGAGGCCCTCGGCCGGCTGCTCAGCCTGGTGGTGGAGAGAAACCCCGAGATCTACGGCTCGTGCGTGGCCTTCGCGCCCTACGCCTTCGACCCCGGCCGGCGCCACTACGCGCCCTACGCCTTCGACCAGGGCCGGCAGCTGGACGTGCTCGGCGGCGAGGACTACGACTATTTCATCTTCGACTGGTACCAGCTGCCGCAAGAGCTCGGCCGGCCGGTCTGGACCGAGCCCTACTACGACAAGGACGGCGGCGACATCGTCATGTCCACCTTCGCCGTGCCCTTCTACTCCGCCGCCTCCTTCGGCCGGGACTTCGCCGGGGTGGTCACCGCCGACCTCCCCCTGGAGGGGTTGCGCCAGGCCGTGGCGAGCATCCGCGTCTACGACACCGGCTATGCCTTCCTGGTCAGCCGCACCGGCACCTTCATCACCCACCCGGACCCGGCGCTGGTCATGAACGAGAGCCTGTTCAGCCAGGCCGAGGTGAAAAACCTCCCCTGGCTCAGGGAGATCGGCCGGGACATGGTCCGGGGCGGCTCGGCCTTCGTGCCCTTCGCCGATCCCTTCAGCGGCCGCCCGAGCTTTCTGCACTACGCGCCCCTGCCCGGCAGCGGCTGGGCCATCGGCGTGGTCTTTCCCGAGGACGAGCTGATGGCCGCCATCCGCTCCCTGCGCCTGAGGATCGGGCTGATGGCCGGGGGCGGCCTTGCGCTCCTCATCCTGGTCGTGGTGCTCGTGGCCCGGTCCATCACCGGCCCCCTGCGCAGCCTCTCGGGAACGGCCCTCAGCATGAGCTCCGGCGACCTGGACTTGGCCCTGCCGGCGCTCGGCCAGGGCGACGAGGTCGGCGATCTCGCCCGCTCGCTGGACCACATGCGCCATGCGCTGAAAGACTACATCCGCGACCTGACCGAGACCACCGCGGCCAAGCAGCGCATCCAGTCCGAGCTGATGATCGCGCGCGACATCCAGCTCGGCATCCTGCCCAAGATCTTCCCGGCCTTCCCCGAACGCGCCGAATTCGACATCTTCGCCCTGATCGAGCCGGCCAAGGCCGTGGGCGGAGACTTCTACACCTTCTTCTTCCTCGACGAGCGCTCGTTCTGTTTCGTCATCGGCGACGTCTCGGACAAGGGCGTGCCCGCGGCCCTGTTCATGGCCGTGACCATCACGCTGTTCAAGGCCAAGGCGGACATCGGCCTGGATCCGGGGGTGATCATGGCCCTGGTCAACGAGGACCTGGCGGCCGAGAACGAGAACGCCATGTTCGTGACCGTTTTCCTCGGCATCCTCGACACCGAGACCGGAGTCGTCCGCTACGCCAGCGGCGGCCACAACCCGCCGGCCGTGGTCCGCGCCGACGGCACGGTCACCTACCTGAAGCCCACGGGCAACCCGGTGCTCGGCGGCTTTTCCGGCGCGGCCTTCGTCACCCGGGAGCTGACGTTATCGCCCGGGGACAAGCTCTTCACCTACACCGACGGCGTGACCGAGGCCATGAACCAGCGCGGCGAGATCTACAGCGAGGCCCGCCTGGCCAAGGCCCTGGCAGAGCTGGCCGGGGAGAGCCCGGAGGAGATGAGCCGGAACGTGGTCGACCGCCTGAACGTCTATGCCGAGGGCGAGGACCAGTCCGACGACATCACCATCCTGGCCCTGGAATTCCGCGGAGGAAAGAACCATGCGGCCTGAGCCCGGCGCCGCCCTTGTCCGGCTCTTCGTCCGGTTCCTCGTTCTGGCTCTGGCCCTGCTCTGTGCCTGCGCCGAGCCGGAGCCCGAGGGCTGGCAGGGCTACGTGGAGGGCGAATTCGTCTACGTGGCCTCGCCGCGCGGCGGTCAGCTGACCGAGCTGGCCGTGGTGCGGGGCACGGACGTCTCCTCCGGCGAGCTCCTCTTCCGCCTCGACCCCGAGCCCGAGGCCCAGGCCGTGCGCGAATCCGAAGACCTGCTGGCCCAGGCCGAGAGCGTGCTCGCCGACCGGCTGAAGGGCCTGCGCCCCAGCGAGCTGGCCTCGATCGCGGCCGAGCTCAAGGCGGCCAAGGCCGCCCTGCAGCTCTCGAGCCTGGAGCTCGCCCGGCGCAAAAACCTGCTGCTCAGCGGCTCGGTGGCCCGGGAGGAGGTGGACCAGGCCCAGACCGCCAACGACCTGAACGCCGAGACGGTCCGGCGCCTGGAGGCCGATCTGACAACCGGCCGGCTCGGCGCCCGCGAGGACGAGATCGCCCAGGCCCGCTCCGCGGTCGAGGCCGCCCGCGAGGCCCTCGCCCAGGCACGGTGGAACCTCTCCCAGAAGACCCAGGCCGCGCCGGCCGCGGCCACCGTCTTCGACCTCCTGCACTACCGGGGCGAATGGGTGGCCGCGGGCAAGCCGGTGGTCGCCCTCCTGCCTCCGGAGAACGTCAAGGTCCGCTTCTTCGTGCCCGAGCCCGAAATCGGCACGATCCGCCTGGGCGAGGCCGTGAACATACGCTACGACGGCGCCGAGCGCCCGCTGCCGGCTTTTGTCAGCTTCATCGCGCCCAAGGCCGAGTACACGCCGCCGGTCATCTACTCCAGCCGCATCCGCGCCCGGCTGGTCTTCCTGGTCGAGGCCCGGCCCGCGCAACCGGACGACTCAACCGCCCTGCACCCCGGACAACCGGTCTGGGTCGTGCGCAGCGCCGGGAGCGGCCCCGGTGGCTGAAGTCCCGCCGGTCATCGACGTGCGCGGCCTGACCAAGACCTTCGGCCGCAGGACCGTGGTCAAGGGCGTGGACATGCAAATCGCGCGCGGCGAGATCTTCGGCTTCCTCGGCCCCAACGGCTCGGGCAAGACGACCTTCATCCGCATGCTCTGCGGGCTCCTCAAGCCCGACGGCGGCGAAGGCACCTGCCTGGGCTTCAACGTGCGCACCGAGTCGGACAAGATCAAGCCCCGGGTGGGCTACATGGCCCAGCGCTTCAGCCTGTACGAGGACCTGACGGTCCGCGAGAACCTCGATTTCATGGCCCGGGCCTACGGCCTCCCGGGGCGCAAGGCGGCCGTGGCCGAAACCATCGAGCGCTTCCGCCTCTCCTCGTACGCCGGCCAGCTGGCCGGCAGCCTGTCCGGCGGCTGGAAGCAGCGCATGGCGCTCGCGGCCTGCATCCTGCACCAGCCCGAGCTCCTGCTCCTGGACGAGCCCACGGCCGGAGTCGATCCTTCAGCCCGCCGCGACTTCTGGGACGAGGTCCACGAGCTGGCCGCCGGCGGCATCACCGCGCTCATCTCCACCCACTACATGGACGAGGCCGAGCGCTGCCACCGCCTGGCCTACATCGCCTACGGCGATCTGCTGGCCCGGGGCACCGGGCCGGAGCTCATCGCCGCCTCGGGGCTGTGCACCTATGCGGTCTCCGGGCCGGACCTGGCGGAGCTGGCCGCGACCCTGAAACACGCCCCGGGCGTGGACCAGGTGGCGGCCTTCGGCGTGACGCTGCACGTCTCGGGCCGCGACTGTCCGGCCCTGGAGGCGGCCCTTGAAAAGAACGCCGCCGGCCGCTGGCGGGTGACGCGCATCGAGACCAGTCTGGAGGAGGTGTTCATCGACCTCATGCGCCATCCGGGCAAGGCCGCATGAGCGTCTTCTCCTTCCCGCGCTTCGCGGCCGTGGTGGCCAAGGAGTTCGTGCAGATGCGCCGCGACCGGCTGACCTTTGCCATGATAATCGGCCTCCCGCTCATCCAGCTGGTGCTCTTCGGCTACGCCATCAACTCCGACCCGCGCCACCTGCCCACGGCCGTGCTCTCGGCCGACAACTCCGTCTTCTCCCGGTCGATCATCAGCGCCATGCGCACCAGCTCCTATTTCGAGATCGACGAGACCCTGACCAGCCGGGAGCAGGCCGTGCGCCAGCTGGCCCTGGGCCGGACCCAGTTCGTGGTGACCATCCCCGAGAACTTCGGCCGGGATCTGGCCCGCGGCGACCGGCCGACGCTGCTCATCGAGGCCGACGCCACCGACCCCTCGGCCACCTCCAACGCCATCTCGGCCATGCGCGAGGCCGTGAGCCAGGCTCTTTCGCGCGACCTGCGCGGGCCGCTCTCCGACCTCGCCCCGACGGCCTTCCCCGTGGACATCCGCATCCACGCCGACTACAACCCCGAGGCACGCACCGAGTACAACATCGTGCCCGGGCTGATGGGCGTCATCCTGACCCTGACCTTGGTCATCATCACCGCCATGGCCATGACCCGGGAGCGCGAGCGCGGCACCATGGAGAACCTCCTGGCCACGCCCATCCGGCCGCTGGAGGTCATGATCGGCAAGATCATCCCCTACATCCTGGTCGGCTACGTCCAGATGCTGCTCATCGTCGGCGCGGCCAGGTTCCTGTTCGAGGTGCCCTTTGCCGGGAGCGTTCCGCTCGTTTTCGCCGTCTCGGTGCTCTTCATCGCCGCCAACCTCGCCGTCGGCCTGACCTTCTCGACCGTGGCCCGGACCCAGCTCCAGGCCATGCAGTTGTCCATCTTCTTCTTCCTGCCCTCGCTCCTGCTCTCGGGCTTCATGTTCCCCTTCCGGGGCATGCCGGGCTGGGCCCAGGTCATCGGCCAGGTCCTGCCGCTGACCCATTACCTGCGCATCGTCCGGGGCATCCTGCTGAAAGGCAACGGCCCAAGCGAGATCTGGTCCGAGGCCTGGCCCATCGCCGCCTTCCTGGTCGGGGTCATCCTCATCGGCCTGACCCGCTATCGCCGGACGCTGGATTGAGGTAGAAGGGGACCGAAATGCCGCAGAACTACCTGTTACGGATCAGGGAGCCGCAGCAGACGATCAACCCCTGGTTTGCCCTGCTCGGCCTGCGCCTGGTCTCGGCGGACGAGACCGGGGCCGTGCTGGCCCTGCCGTTTCGCCCGGAGCTGAACCAGGGCGCGGGCGTCCTGGCCGGGGGGCTCCTGGCCACGCTGCTGGACGAGGCCATGGCTCACGCCCTGCTGGCCCGGCTCGCTCCGGGCCAGTCCTGCGCCACCATTGGCCTCACGGTGAACTACCTGCGGACAGGCCGCAACTGCGACCTGACCTGCCGCGCCGAGGTGGACAAGATGGGCAGCCGAGTGGCTTTCGCCAGCGCCCAGGCCGGGACGGAAGACGGCCTGGTCCTGGCCACGGCCACGGCGAGTTTTTCGGTTTTTCCGCAATCCGGAGGGGTTGACAGATCACGAAAGGAGGGATAGTAAACAGCATGAACAAAATCGGCGATGCCGATGCCCCGGCCATCTCGTCCTACCAGCTGCGCCAGTTCCAGGAGCTCGTCATGGGGCTCTTCCAGTGCTGCCAGGAGCGCATGCAATACCAGAGCGAGCGTTTCGGGCTGCCGGACGCGGAGCTGCGCTGCCTCTTGCTGTTCGGCTCCCAGCGCTACCTGACGCCCAAATCCATCGCCCGGATGCTGAACGTGACCAAGAGCCGGGTGACCAAGCTCGTGGACGGGCTGATCACGCGCGGCCTGGTGCAGCGGGTGAAGGACCCCGAGGATTCGCGGGTCTACCTGCTGAGCCTGACGCCAAGCGGCCAGGAGATCTGGACCAGAGTCACGGCCTTCATGGAGCAGGTCAACCGCGAGGTGCTCTCGCGCATGCCCGAGGCCGGGCGGCAGAACCTCCTCTCCTCGCTCATTCTGCTCAAGGAATCGATGGAAGCGGTCAAGGAGATGATGGAGTAGCCGGCGGGGAACTCCGGCGTGTTTTCTTGCGCCATAAAGGTTCATGACATGAACAAAATTGTCATACAAATGAAAGGCCTGTCCCGCGGAACAGACGAATTTTCGGCAGACCGTGTTGACTTCCTCGGCACAGAGGGTATCATCGGACCCAAACTCCGCGCTGCATATGGATTATTGGCGGCAGACCCCTTGGATTACAGGCCGATGTGGCAGGAAGGGCAGCATGTGCCGGTGTTTTCCTCCTTTTTTACGCGAACAGCTGGTCATGGCACCGGCCGTCCCACGGTCGTTGCGCAGAAAGTGATAGTTCATACGATGAACTTCGGCCGCAAGGCCGGGTGACGCGGCATGACGCCGCGGCCAGAGGGGCCGCGGCATAATCACGGAAGGAGGGTGTTTACATGTCTGGTAAACGGTTCATGACCCTGATCGTGGCGGCGATCCTGGGCCTGGCCCTGGGCAACACAGCCCGGGCGACCAACGGCGACAACCTGATCAGCGTCGGACCCATCTCGCGCTCCATGGGCGGTGTGGGCATCGCCTCGCCCCAGGACGCCGTCAGCGCGGTCTTCGCCAACCCCGCGGCCATGTGCTTCGGCCCCTACTGCCCGTCCTCGCGCCTCGACGCCTCGGTCGACCTGTTCATCCCCTCGGTCTCGACCAAGGTCACCAACTCCTTCGGCACCTTCTCCGCCGACAGCGACTACCGGGTCTACCCCCTGCCGGCCATCGGCTACTCCACCCCGATCATCGAGCAGGACCCGCAGCTGCGCTTCGGCATCGCGGCCTACGGCGTGACCGGCCTGGGCGTGAACTACCGCGGCACCGACGTGGACCAGAGCGACTCGGCCTTCGGCATGACCATCCCCCGGGCCGCCGGCACCTTCACCCAGCTGCAGCAGGCCAAGCTCGCCCCGGCGCTCGCCTACCAGCCCCTGGACTGGCTGTCGCTGGGCGCCTCCTTCCACCTGCAGTACGGCTCCCTCGACCTCGGCGCCGGCGCCAAGACCGGCTGGGCCGTCGGCATTCAGCCCGGCCTGATCGTGAAGCCGCTCGACTGGCTGTCCTTCGGCGCCACCTACATCAGCCCCCAGAAGATAAAATACAACAACGTCGCCGACTTCGAGGGCGACGGCGAGTACGACAGCCTGGAGCTCGAAGCCCCGCAGCAGTTCGGCGTCGGCGTGGCCGTCGAGCCCATCCTCGGCAAGCTCCTGGTCGAGACCGACGTGAAGTTCATCAACTGGTCACAGGCGAAGGGCTACGACGACTTCGACTGGCAGGACCAGTGGGTCTTCAACATCGGCGTCCAGTACAAGGCGCTCGACTGGGTGACCTTGCGCGCCGGCTACAACTTCGCCGAGAACCCGGTCAAGTCCCACGGCGGATTCGTCGGCTCGGAGCTGATCGACGTCCAGGGCCACCTCATGCCCACCTACTACTACGAGTCCTTCCGCATCGTCGGCTTCCCGGCCATCGTCGAGAACCACATCACCTTCGGCCTGGGCCTGGCCCCCACCGACAACTTCACCATCGAGCTGTCGTACATGTACGCCCTGCAGAAGACCATGCGCGAGGAAGGCACCGACCTCTTCGGCGGACCGGCGGCCTTCGAGTCAACCCTGAACGAGAACAGCTTCGGCGTCGGCATAAGCTACACGTTCTAGGCGCCGCCGCCCACGACACCGCGAAAAACCCCAAAGGAGGCTCAAACAATATGAGCATCGAAACCAAGGAAGCCCCGGCCTGCGAGAAACCATCCTACACCTTCATCTGCTCCCGCGGCACGCTGGACGGAGCCTACCCCCCGCTCATCCTGTCCATCAACGCCGTGCGCCTGGGCTACGAGTCCTACGTATTCTTCACCTTCATGGGCGTGAACATCCTGCGCAAGGGCTACGTGGCCAAGCTCAAATTCCACCCCCCGGGATTCCTCGGCGCCATCCCGGGCATGTCCAGCCTGGCCACGGGCATGATGAAGAAGCAGATCGAGGAGGCCAACATCCCCGACGTCGAGGAGCTCATGGAGGTGGCCCAGATCGAGGGCGTCAAGTTCATCGCTTGCAAGATGACCATGGAAATGATGAAAATCAAGGAAGAGGAGCTCATCGACGGCGTCGACGTCTGGACCGCCGAGCAGTACCTGAAGCTCGCCGGCAAGTGCGCCATCAACATGTTCACCTGAGCAACCGGAGGCCGAAAAGCCATGGAACAATTCTGCAGTCTGCACTGCGGCCACTTCACGGACCTTAGCCCCAAATCCTACGCCAAGGAGGAGGCCTGGCTGAAGGAGCTCTTCGAGCTCGTCAGCTACAACAAGGCCGACAAGACCCTGGAGATCACCGGCGCCCGCAACATCTCCGACGCCCCCAAGGCCATCAGCGCGGTCTTCGACCGCCTGGCCGCCATGCTCGACGAAAAGTCCAAGGGCCGGATCATGCTCGCCTGCGGCGCCACGGAGATCTGCTTCTTCCGCAAGAACATGTGGAAGCTCCTCTGCGTGAACATCCCCGACGACCCCTTCGACGACATCCATCACGTCTCCTGATCCACCCCTCCAAACTCCCCCCGTCCCGGCGCTTGACACCGGGGCGGGGGGCGTTACCTTCTCACCCGGGCCGCATCACCGGCCCACATCCCCCGGAGGTCCCGCGCGTTTCGATGTCCAGGCTCATCCTCATTCTTTGCGCCACCCTGATCCTCGTCCTGGCCTGCGCCGCCAGCGCGCTCGCCTGGGGGCCCGGCGTGCACCTCGCCGCCGGCAACTTCTTCCTCGCCCGCCTGGATCTCCTCTCGCCCATGGTCGCCCACATCATCTCGGCCAACCCCAGGGCCTTCCTCTACGGCTGCCTCTCGGCCGACATCTTCATCGGCAAGGGCACCCGCTTCACCCCCGGCCACAGCCACAACTGGTCCACCGGCTTCAAGCTCCTGCTCGACAGCGCCCAGGACCTGCGCCTGGCCGCCTACGCCTACGGCTACTTGAGCCACCTCGCCGCCGACACCATCGCCCACAACTACTACATCCCGACCATGCTCGCCCGCACCCCCTCCGGCGGCAAGCTCTCCCACGTCTACCTCGAACTCCAGGCCGACTGGCGCATGCCCTGGAGCGGCCGCCAGGCCCGAGCACTCCTGCTCCAACCCAACGGCGAAGCCGACGCCTGCCTGCGCGACGCCACCGACCAGCCCCGGCGCCTGCCCTTCCTGCTCAAAAAAGGCCTCTACACCAGCGGCTTTCTGCTCTACGACACCAAATCCTGGCGCCGCTCGCTGCGCTTCATGGGCAAGGCCCTGCCCGGCGCCCAGGACGACGAAACCCTGGCCGACATGATCGACCTCTCCATGCGCGTCGTCGGCAGCGTCCTCAACAACCCCACCGCCTCCCCGGCCACCGCCCTGGACCCCATCGGCAGCCGCAACCTGTCCATGGCCCAACGCCGCCGCCACCGCCTGCGCGGCTTCTCCCTCGCCCGCCGCCGCGCCCGCTCCTTCCCCGTCGACGAACGCCTCGCCCGCCTGCCGCGCCTCGGCTGAACCACCTGAGGCCGGTCCCTGGAAGACAAGGGGCTCTGCCCCTTGACCCCGCAAGGGGGAAATGATTTCCCCCTTGACCCCCTCGGCTTTGCCCTGCGGCAGGCCGGGTCCGGACCCGGCCTGCCGCAGGGCAAAGCCGGGGAGGTCCAGGAGGGAAGCATTCCCTCCTGGTGGGAGTCCAGGGGGCAAAGCCCCTTGGTCTTCGGGGGACCGGCCTCAGGCGAGCCAGGCGGCGGCGAAGTCGAGGGCGGCGTGGACCTGGATGGCGAGGTGGCGGGTGAGGTCCTTGAGATCGCCGTGGCCGGAGGTGGCGGCCTGTTCGAGTCTGCGGGCCGCGGCGAGCAGGGGGCGGGCGCGCAGGGCGCCGGCGGAGTTGGCCAGGGAGTGGGCGATGCGGATCAATTGGGCCTGGTCGTCGCCGGCCTGGTCGAGCTCGGCCAGGCGCTCGCGGGCTTCGTCGATGAAGGCGGTGATGAGCTGGGCGACGAGGGCGCGGGAGTGGGCGCATTCGGACAGCAGGCTGGGGAGGTCGACGGCCGGGCCGCCGGCCGGGACATCGGCGGGGCTGGCGGCCGGGGGCGCGGTGCGGGCGCGGAGGACGCGGGCCATCTCTGCGGTGAGTTCGGCCAGGTCCACGGGCTTGGCGACGTAGCCGTCCATGCCCGCGGCCAGGAAGCGTTCCCTGTCGCCCAACATGGCGTAGGCGGTCAGGGCGATGATCGGGATGTCCGGCGGGGTGCCGGGAACCAGGCCGGCGCGGATGCGCCGGGTGGCTTCCAGGCCGTCGAGGCCCGGCATCTGGATATCCATGAGGATCAGGTCGAAGCGGTCGTGCGCGAGCCGGGCCAGGACCTCGCGGCCGTCGCGGGCCAGGGCCGGCAGGTGGCCGGTGCCTTGCAGGAAATAGATCAGGAAGGCCTGGTTGGACTCGTTGTCCTCGGCCAGGAGGATGCGCAGGGGGGCGATGAGATTCGGAGGCGTGTCGTCGAAGCTCATGCGGGATGCTTTACGCACCGGCCCGGATTTGTAAAGAGGCAAATGATTTGTCAATCAAACTTTACACGCCGACGCCGGCCGGGTGCGGCTTGCCTCGCCCGGCCGATCCGGTATACTGGCTATCCGCCGGCCGGACCGCGCGAGCCCGCCCGGAGCACGTTTTCGCAAAGGAGAAAAGACCCATGGCGCAAACCATGCTGCCCAAGGACATATACGATTACCTCTCGGACAAGGTGCTGGGCCAGGAAGAGGTTCTGCAGAAGATTTCCGTGGTGCTCTACAAGCACGTGAACGGCATCAAGTTCAAGAACATCCTGCTCATCGGCAACTCGGGCACGGGCAAGACCACGATCATGAAGAACATCCAGCGCTTCTTCACCGAGCACGAGGAGCTCACGGCCTACAAGGCCATGACCATCATGAACGCCAACACCCTCGTGTCCGAGGAGGGCGACGTCAACCTGAACCGCGTGTTCAAGAACGTGGAGAACGACATCAAGAACCAGTTCGGCATGGAGATCGGCGAGGCGGACCTCTTTCGGCTCATGGAGCACGCCACGGTCTGCCTGGACGAGGTGGACAAGATCTCGGCCAAGAACTACGGCAAGGTCAACGTCACCGGCCTGACCATCCAGCACGCGCTCTTGACCATCCTCGAGGGCGAGAAGGTCCTCTACGAGACCAAGGTCTACAACGAGGGCCAGGCCAAGATCGTGCGCCGCTTCGTGGACACCTCGAAGATGCTCTTCGTCTGCGGCGGGGCCTTCGAGGAGCTCTACGAGCAGGTCTACAACCTGATGGTCAACAAGGAGGACGACCGGCGCCTGCGCTACGAGAAGTACTGGAGCCCCGAGACCCTGAGCCTGACCACCAAGGTCGTGTTCAAGCTGAAGGACTGCCTGAAGCTCGCCGACCTCTACGCCTACGGCATGATGCCCCAGTTCATCTCCCGCTTCTCGTCCACCGCCATCCTGGACGACCTGAGCAAGGAGAACCTCATGGCCATCATGCTCGGCGCCCCGGACTCGCCCTACGCCCTGTCCAAGAGCTTCTTCGCCACCTTCGGCATCGACCTGAAAATGACTGACGAGGCCCTGGACTTCGTGGCCGCCAAGGCCGCGGAGAACGGCCGCATCGGCGCGCGCGCCCTGCGCGAGGTCTTCGACAAGCTCATCGGGGCCATCGAGTTCGACCCCTTCGGCACCGAGAAGCTGAGCAAAACGGGCGAGCGCCCGGTCATCACCATCGACCTGGAAACGGTCAAGCAGGCCATGCCCGCCCCGGCCTGATAAGACCGCAAGGAGCCCGACATGTCCGCCAAGCGAACCGCCGTCCTGGTCTTCGTCGGGCTCCTGGCCGCGGGCCTGGCCCAGCTCGTAGTCTACGTGCCCCACCTGCCGGACCAGGTGGTCACGCGCATCGAGGGCGGCCAGCCGCTGACGCTGATCAAGGCGGCCATCGTGGGCATCCACGTGCTCATCCTGCTCCTCTCCGGGCTCTATTTCCTGGGCCTGTCCTTCCTGTTCGACAAACTGCCCGAGCGCTACTTCAAGGTCCTGCCCGAGAGCGACTATTGGCTGGCCCCCGAGCGCATGGCGCAGACGCGGGCCTACCTCGCCAGCCGCTTCCTCTGGCTCGGCGACATGACGCTGGCCATGTTCCTCATCACCTACCAGCTCATCTACATGACCAACGTGAGCCCCAACCCCGACCACCGCCTGCTGACCACGACATCGGTGCTGGCCAGCACATTATACTTAAGCGCCGTGTTCATCGGGGTGATCAGGATGAATGCGTACTTGAGGAGGGCGGGGAGAACGCGGGGGAGGGGGTAAGGCATACTTCATGCGCGGCATTGCAGCCCAGACGCCACCAGGCATGGCTAGTTGCAATTAAATAGAGTAGATGATATTTAACAAAAAATTTGCATGGCATAGATTTATTTACTAATATGAAAGTTGATATCGAGGCAAAAATAACGCAACTACCATGATTTAAAAAACGGTCAACCAAATTATCAGAACTGCGGAGGAACTATGAATTCTGATTTGCAACATTGTATTGATGAAGGAAAACTAATACTTTTTTTGGGGGCTGGAGCATCTTTCGATTCCACATCATCAGATGGCAAGCCACTTCCATTGGGTAATGATCTTGCAAGAATGATTGCAACCAAAGCTGGATATAAATATAATAATGAACCTTTAAAAAAGGTTATTAGTCCCGCGAGAAAGAAACTTGGAGTTGAATTTGATAAATTTATTGAATCCTTATTTGTAAATTGCAAGCCCTCCGTTGCATACGAAAAAATAGCTAAATATACATGGCCACGCATCTATACTACGAATATTGATGATGCTTTGGATTTAGCCGTTAAAAAACATTCTAATCAAACCGCAACAATAAAAACGTTGAAATCTAGGATCGATGACCAAGATCCGCTGTATTCAAAGCTCAATATTATAAAATTGAATGGTTCAGCCGACCGTCTCAATGAGGGTATAATTTTTTCTACGGAAGAGTATGCTCAGGGAACTGCAACAGAATTATTATGGTATCGTGAGTTGGCATCAGATTTTCACAGATTTTCATTTTTATTTATCGGAACAATGCTTGATGAACCAATATTATATCACCATATTGAGCGCTATAAGTTTGAATCAAAGGAGTTAAACCAAAAAAGCTTCATAATCACTCCAAGCGCATCTGAAATTGAGAAGGATGACTTTGAAAATTATAATTTGTTTCATATTTCTGGCACTATTGATGACTTTGCAAAATGGCTTGAATCTACTTATCCTATACCACGACGACCAATTGAAGTAGCTATTTCAAGAAATCCTGCTTTAGCGTTAATATCAACAGCCAACAAAGAAGAAGCAGCTACTCTTTTAAAAGATGTTGTCGCGATTAGCCGATCTAATTTAATTGTAAAAGCCGAAAGTGAAAAAGCTCATGGAATACGTGATTTTTACAAAGGATATAAAGCGAGATGGATTGATGTTATTGATGATGTACCAGCAGTTACTTCAAATACATTGGGCCTGTTTAAACTAATAGATGAAATCATTAGTACTAAAAAAACAAATATCCTTGCCATTCTTGGAGCTGCAGGTTCTGGAAAATCAACTCTTCTCAAGCAAGCCTCCCTGATGATAGCAGACAAACACAACCTCCCTGTTTATTTTATGGAATTTCCTCCAAATGATTTTGAAAAAGCAATAGAGTATTTAGAATCATCACACAATAATACATATTTTATCATTTACGATAAAGTTGGTGATGTTGCACGTGATATAAGGAAAGTTTTAGACAAAAAAACACTAAACAAGGGGATATTGATTTGTTGCGAAACACTTAGAGCCTGGAACAAGCGAGTTATTGAACATGTATCAATATTCAATCCAGCTATATATGAAACTTCTTTAATTAACGAGAATGACGCCAAATTAATTTTGGATAAGCTACAATTGCATGGTCCGTGGACTCGGCTAGCAACAATGACTCCACAAGGGCGCCTACATGAACTCGTAACAAAATCTAAACGCCAATTACTAATTGGGTTATTGGAAACCACCCTAGGACAAGGCTTTGAAGACATCATCTCTGCTGAATATTCGGATATATCTGGAAAAGAAGAAAATTTATTATTTATTCTTGTCGGATTAGCAACAATACACGGGCTAAATGTAAATCGTGCACTTATTTCGCGCTCTTTAGTGAGCCTCGGCGTAACAACCAGCGTCGAATCTCTTGTTTCGCAGCTTCCTGGTATTGTCAGTATATTCGATGACCAGCTTCAAGCAAGGCATCCATTATATGTAAGGCATATTTTCAAATTTTTAGTTAACGAAGATGTCATGCATGAATCAATTGTTGCTCTTCTAAAAGCATTTACTGTTTACGAAGATCCTGTATATTCTTCTTTAAACAGCAATGACTTTACGCTATTTAAAAAGTTGTTAAATCATAAATTCGTTAAAGATATATTTAAATCAAATTATAATGCCATCTTGGATATCTATAGTAGATTTGAAAAAGCATTTGAATCTGATGGCATGTATTGGCTGCAATATGGACTTGCTTTGCGTGATGCAGGTCATCAATCTGAGGCATATAATAAATTAAGAACTGCAATGATAGCACACCCTCACCCACATACACTACACGCTCTGGCTCAACAGGAATTAATATTAGCATGTCAAGTTGCCACTAAAAGTCAAGCCTTGGCATATTTCGATTCTGCTAAAACAAAACTTGAAGAAATAAAAAGTGATCCTCATTTTAAACCTGATACATATCCGATTGTTACCTTATCTGAATATCATGTTAAAATAATCAACAAATTTGACGGCGTGCAACAGGCTAAAGTATTAGCACGAGAATATGCTAATACTATTTATATTATGCTAAAAACTATGCAAGATCCAAGACTTCAACAAGCATGGACTGATCTTACCAACTTTACAATTTCAGGACATAAATTTTAAACATTAATCAATTGTATTCACCTTTCCTGTAAGTAATAATGCCCCCGGCCGCATATGCGACCGGGGGCGTTCAATTCTTCCCTTCGCCGGCTCTTCTCTCTTACAGCTTCTTCGCCACCAGCCTGATCAGCCGCAGCAGCTGATTGGTGAACCCGGCCTCGTTGTCGTACCAGATGATGACCTTGGCCTGGGTGCCGCCCATGACCGTGGTGCACAGGCCGTCCACCACGCCGCCGGGGGCGTTCTCATTTCTTCCCTTTCACCGGCTCTTCTCTCTTCCGCTCTTACAACCCCTCCGCCATCAGCCCCCGCTTCGCCTGCATCCGGATGCTCCCTATAAAACAAAGAACGCCCGGGAATCCTTGATGAAATCGGAACAGATCGCCTGAAACCGGGTCATGTGCACGCCGTCGATGAAGCTGTGCAACGCCTCGATCGAAACCGGCAGATGCTTCCCTCCATTCGAGGCGAAGACCCCGCCGAGAATGATCCTCGGCACGGTGTCGCTCCGCGGGTCGCCCCACGGGTTCGTGACTGCCGTGAAACTGATCCCCGGGATCACGCTGACATACACCATACCCTGCCCGCCGCCGCCTGCCGGCGTGAGCGTCGGCCGGGCGTCCGCCTCCGCCCTGGCCGCATTTATATTCTCAATGCAGCCGCCGAAGCTGTCGGCATGTCGCAGGACGCAATTGGCATGCAGCTTCCGGCCTTTGGGAATGTAGGTGAAGGCCAGGTCGACGGTCTCGAACTCGACGACGCTGCCGTCGACGATCCGGGTCTTGAATTCCGGGATCGCGTTCACCGTCTTCGAAATCAGAAAGTAGAGAAAGTCGGTAAGGCGCAGGCCGCCATGCTCTGCAGCCAATTGCGCCTTGCGCTCGATCAGATCGGTGATGTCGAGATTGAAGGTGATGCTGAACTGCGGCCTTTCCCGGCTCTGAAAGAAACCGAAATGCTCGCGCCGCTCCCAGGTTGCAAGGTCGATGATTTTCATGGCGGCGAGGGTCGTGGATTTCACGGACGGAGTCAATTCCTTCCGTTTCCTGGAAAATCACCGCCATGGAAACAAAACCGCCCCCGGCCGCATACACGACCGGGGGCGTTCATATTTTTCCCTTTCGCCGGCTCTTCTCTTCTACAGCTTCTTCGCCACCAACCTGATGAGCCGCAGCAGCTGATTGGTGAACCCGGCCTCGTTGTCGTACCAGATGATGACCTTGGCCTGGGTGCCGCCCATGACCGTGGTGCACAGGCCGTCCACCACGCCGCCGTGGGTGTCGCCGATGTAGTCAACCGACACCAGCGGTATCTCGCAGTAGCCCATGGACTCGTTGGCCGCGGCTTTCAGCGCCGCGTTGACCTCCTCCACCGTGACCTTGCGCTCCAGCTCGCAGACCAGGTCAATCATCGAGCCGTCGGGCGTGGGCACGCGGATGGCCATGCCGTCGATCCTGCCTTTCATCTCCGGCAGCACCAGGCCCACGGCCTTGGCCGCGCCGGTGGTCGTGGGCAGCATGCTCATGGCCGCTGCCCGGCCGCGCCGCAGGTCCTTGTGCGAGCCGTCCAGGATGCGCTGGCTCATGGTGTAGGAATGGATGGTGGTCATCTGGGCGTGCTTGATGCCGAAGGCCTGGTGCATGACCTTGACCACGGGCGCCAGACAGTTGGTGGTGCAGGAGGCGTTGGAAATGACGGTATGTTTGGCCGGGTCGTACTCGGCCTCGTTCACGCCCACGACCACGGTCAGGTCCACGTCCTTGCCCGGCGCGCTGATGACGACCTTCTTCGCCCCGCAGTCCAGGTGCTTCTGGCACGAGGCGCGGTCGTTGAACTTGCCCGTGGACTCGATCACGATGTCGCAGCCGAGCTCGCCCCACTTCCACTCCCCGGCCGGGAAGCGGGTCACGGTGATCTTCTGTCCGGCGACGACGATGCCGTTGTCCCACTCGCCGACCTCGCCGGCATACGTGCCGTGGACCGAGTCGTACTTGAACAGGTGGGCCAGATCCCCGTTCGACGCCCGGGCATTGACCACGCACAGCTCCAGGTCCTTGTCGCCGACCATGAGGCGGGCCAGATAGCGGCCGATCCGTCCCCAGCCGTTCAGTCCGATCTTGACAGCCATGGTCCCACTCCTCGTTGGGTTACGCTTGGGTCCGATGATCATCTAGCAGAAAAAACGCTCCGGCGACAGTCCCGGCCGGAGAAAAACCCGCACTTTCGCGGTCGCACACCCTGCTCCACTCCACCTAAGCCATTTCCCGCCCGCGGGGAAGACCCGCAGGCGTTTTTCAGCCGCGCGCCACCCGCGAATACTTGCGCATCCAGGCCAGGCTCTCCAGGGTGTAGACCACCAGCGCGAGCCAGATGCAGCCAAACGTCACCAATTGCATGGCCGAGAACGGCTCGCGGAAGGCGAACACGCCCAGGAAAAAAGCCAGGCTCGGCGCCACGTACTGCATGAGCCCGAGCGTGGTCAGGGTGAGGTTCTTGGCCCCCACCGCGAACCAGACCAGGGGCAGCGAGGTCACCACCCCGGCCCCGAGCAGCAGGAGGTCCGTACCCACCGGCCCCTGCCCGAACGCGCCCGTGCCCGCCACGCCGACATAGACCAGATAGCCGAGCGCCGGCAGCCCCAGGTAGCAGGTCTCCAGGAACAGAAGCGGCAGCGGCGCCACCCGGATGACCTTGCGCGTGAGCCCGTAGAGGCCGAAGGTCGCGGCCAGCGTGAGCGCGATCCAGGGCACCCGGCCGTAGCCGGCCACCTGCACCGCCACCCCGGCCGTGGCCAGGGCCACGGCCGCCAGCTGCCAGGGGCGCAGCCGGTCCTTGAAAAAGACCGCGCCCAGCAGCGCGTTGACCAGCGGCGTGATGTAGTAGCCCAGGCTCGTCTCGATGACGTGCCCGGCATTGACCGCCCAGATGTACACCCACCAGTTGACCCCGATGAGCAGGCTCGAGCCCAGGAGCCACAGCTTCGCCCCCGGCACCGCCAGCGCCTCGCGCACCTCGCGCAGCCGCCCGCGCAGCGCCAGGTACGCGACCAGCGCGAGGCACGACCAGACGATGCGGTGGCAGATGATCTCCCCCGACGGCACCGCCAGCAGCAGTTTCCAGTACACCGGCAGCAGGCCCCAGAGCACGAACGCCCCGCCCGCCGCCGCCAGGCCTTTGCGCGTGTCCATCATCGCCTCCGGCGGCCAGGGGGCGTTGCCCCCTGGACCCCCACCAGGAGGGAATGCTTCCCTCCTGGTGGGGGTGCAGGGGCAGAGCCCCTGCGCGACCTAGGCATTGTGGTCGGCCAGGAGTTTGAGGGTCGGGTCGTCGTTGAAGTCGAAGCGCAGGGGGGTGAGGGTGATGTAGCGCTCGTTTAAGAGGGCGCGGTCGGTGTCCGGGGAGAGCTCCTCGGGGGGGATGATGCCTTCGAGCCAGTAGTAGGGCCGGCCGCGGGGGTCGATGCGTTCGTCGTACCAGTCGCGGTAGGCGGTGCGGGTATGGCGGCAGACTTTCAAACCCTTGGAGTCGAGGAGCGAGCCCTTGGGGAAGTTCAGGTTGAGGACGCACTTCCTGGGCAGTTTGTCCCAGGGCTGGCGGGCGATGAAGCGGGCGACCCAGGCGGCTTCCTCGTCGAGGTCCATGGGGTTGTAGTCGTCGTTGGACACGGCCAGGGCCGGCAGGCCCATGAGCGCGCCTTCGGTGGCGGCGGAGACGGTGCCGGAGTAGAGGATGTCGACGCCGCAGTTGGCGCCGGCGTTGATGCCGGAGATGACCAGGTCGGGGTGCTCGGGCATGAGCGTGGACAGGGCAAGCTTGACGCAGTCGGCGGGCGTGCCGGAGACGCCCAGGCCCTGGAAGGCGGCGTTCTTGAATTCCTTGACCCGCAGCGGCATGGCCATGGTCACGGCGTGTCCCACGGCGCTCATCTCGGAGATGGGCGCAACGCAGGTGACCGCGTGTCCGGCCTGGGTCAGCGCGGCGTAGAGGGCGCGCAGGCCCACGGCCTGGATGCCGTCGTCGTTGGTGATGAGAATTTTCATGGTGGTGGTCGTGGGGCAAACGTTGGCGCGGGGCGCGTTTGCCGCCCGTTTGACAAGGCCGCCGTATTGAGGGCAGTTATCGAAGGGGCGCCCTGTCCCGGTTTATGTCCGGAGATGGGGGAGTTACCCGAGCCCCTGGAGAATGGCAAGCGATGAGCCTGAAGAAGACATACATCCGCGACGTGGCCATGGGCAAGCCGGTGCAGGACCTGTTCGTGCTGGCCGAGGCCCGCCAGGCCCAGTCCAAGAACGGGCCGTACTGGAGCCTGTCCTTGCAGGACGCCAGCGGCCGGCTGGAGGCCAAGGTCTGGAGCCCGCTGGCCGCGCGCTTCACCGACCTGGCGCCGGGCCAGTGCGTGCTGGTGCGGGGCACGCCCGAGCGTTACCGGGACAAGCCGCAGTTGGTGGTCGAGGCCCTGGAGGTGGTCGAGGGCGAGCTCGAGCCGGCCGACGCCGCGGCCCTCTACCCCACGAGCAGCGTGGCTCCGGAGCAGCTGCTGGAGGATTTGTCCGCGCTGCTCAAAACCGAGCTGCGCCACAAGCCGTGGCGGAGCCTGACCGCGCGGGTGCTGGCCGACCCGGAGGTCCGCGCACGGCTTTTGGCCGCGCCCGGAGCCAAGTCCATCCACCACGCCTATGCCGGGGGGCTCCTTGAGCACACGCTGGCGGTCTGCCGGCTGGCGCTGGCCATCTGCGCGCTCTATCCGGATATCGACCGCGAGATCGTGCTGGTCGGCGCGGCTTTTCACGACCTGGGCAAGGCCTGGGAGCTCTCTTCGGGGCTGGTCCAGGACTACACCGACGCCGGCCGGCTGATCGGCCACATCCAGCTCGGGCTCGAGGTCGTCGAGCCGTTCGTGGCCAGGACCAAGGGGCTCGAGCCGGAGCTGGCCATGCACTTGAAACACATGATCCTGGCCCATCACGGCGAGCTGGAGTTCGGCTCGCCCAAGCGACCCAAGACCGCCGAGGCCATGGTCCTGCACTATGCCGACATGATCGACTCCAAGCTCAACACCGTGGCCGGCATCTGGTCCGAGGAGGCCGGGCCCGGCTGCTGGTCGGGCTTCGTGCGCTCCCTCGACCGCTTCCTCTACAAGCCCGCAGCCACGCCCAGGGCCGAGCCCGAGGCCAAAGTCCACAGGAACCAGGCGGACCAGCTATGTTTGTTACCTTTGAAGGCATAGAGGGCACGGGCAAGTCCACCCAGATACGAAAGCTGGCCGCGTTCTTCGCGGAACAGGGCCAAGGGGTGGAGACGACGCTGGAGCCCGGGGGCAGCCGGCTGGGCAAGGACCTGCGGCGCATTCTGCTCAACATGGAGAGCCGCGACCTGACCGCCCAGGCCGAGCTCTTCCTCTACCTGGCCGACCGGGCGCAGCACGTGGCCACGGTCATCCGGCCGGCGCTTGCCGCCGGCAAGGTCGTGCTCTGCGACCGCTTCGCCGACTCCACCGTGGCCTACCAGGGCTACGGCCGGGGGCTCGACCCGAAGATGCTGCACCGGCTGAACGAGGTGGCCGTGGCCGGAGTCTGGCCGGAGCTGACCATCCTCCTGGACGTGGCCCCGGAGGTCGGCCTGCACCGGGCTCTGGCGCGCAACATCCGGGAGAAGAAGTGCGGCACCGAGGGCCGCTTCGAGGCCGAGGAGCTCGACTTCCACAGCCGCGTGCGCGAGGGCTACCTGGCCTGGGCCGGGCTGCATCCGGAGCGCTTCCGGGTGGTGGACGCAGGCAGCGCCCCGGACGTGGTCTTCGAGGCCGTACGCACGCTCGTCGAGGCCCGGCTCGATGCCCGCTGAGGCGCGACTGCCGGTCACCGGCCTGGTCTTGACCTTCAACGGCGAGCGCTGGCTCCCGCGCACCCTTTCGAGCCTCGACTTCTGCCGGCGGCTGATCGTCGTCGATTCGGGCTCGACCGACCGGACGCTTGCGATCGCCGAGGCCCACGGGGCCGAGATACTCACCCGGGACTGGGAGGGCACCATCTCCCAGTTCCGCTACGCCTTCGGGCACATCGGCGCGGGCTGGGTGGTGACGCTCGACCAGGACGAATGGCTCTCCCCGGAGCTGAAGGCAAGCCTCATCGCGGCCCTCTCCGCGCCCGGGGAGGCGGCCGGCTATTGGTGCTCGCGGCGCTCCTACTATTTCGACCGCTATCTGGCCCACAGCGGCTGGTACCCGGACCGGCTGCTGCGGGCCTTCCGCCTGGATGCGGTGAGCCTGGGAGGCACGCCGCCGCACGAGGAATTCGGCACAAAGGGCGAGACAAGGCTTCTGTCAGGTGATATCGTGCACCATCCCTATGCGGGGTTCTTCGAGCACGTGGCCAAGCTGAACAGCTACACCCAGACCGCGGCCGAGGCTCTGTACGGGCGAGGCAGGCGCGCGAGCCTTACCAAGGCGCTCATCCGGGGGATGGGCAAGTTCTTCAAGCAGTACGTGCTGAAGCAAGGCTTCCGCGACGGGCGCGCCGGCCTGATCCTGGCCGTTCACGGCTTCTTCTACGCCTTCGAGAAGTACGTGCGGCTCTTGGAGATGGAGGAAACTCGGGGCAAAAGCCCCGGTCACGATCAACCCTGAAGAAGGAGAGGACCATGCGTCGGATCATGATCTCCATCGTCGGCCTGTTCGCCGCCTTCATGCTCATAGGCGCGACCGAGCCGTCGGGGCCGTCGAAGCTCGCCGCCACCGCCTACGCCGCCGATTCCGCCCCCACCCCGTTCGCCGTCTACGAAAATTCCACCCTCAGAGAGATCATAAAGCGCGGCACGCTCCTCGTGGGCATGGAGGTCGAGTACTGGCCCTTCGAATACGCCGACGAGAAGGGGCAAGCCGTGGGCTTCGACGTGGCCATCGCCGACCTGGCCGCCAGGGAGCTCGGGGTCAAGCTCGAGATCAAGGACATGGAATGGACCGGGCTCATCCCGGCCCTGCAGTCGGGCAAGGTGGACATGGTCATCTCGGGCATGACCGCGACCCTGGAGCGGGCCAAGTCCGTCACCTTCACCGACCCCTATTTCGTCACCGGCCTGTGCCTGCTCGGCAGCGCCAAGCGGCCCAAGCTGGCAAGCGTCAAGGACCTGGACGCCGCGGGCAGGATCGTGGCGGTCAAGACCGGTACCACCGCCGACCTCTGGGCGGGCAAGAACCTGACCAGGGCCACGATCAACCGCTACAAGGACGAGACGGCCTGCGTGCGCGAGGTGGTCACCGGCCGGGCCGACGCCTTCCTCTACGACCAGCTGTCCATCGCCAAGCACCAGGGCCAGAACGCCGATTCGACCTACGCCGTGCTCGAGCCCTTCACCTACGAGCCCTTCGGCATCGCCATCCGCAAGGGCGACTTCGACTTCTGGCAGTGGCTGAACCAGTACCTGGCGACCATCAAGCGCGACGGCCGCTACCAGGAACTCTTCGACAGCCATCTCGGACCGGCCCTGGCCGGCAAAGCCAAGTAGTGCCGGCAAGCGAGCTCAAACCGCCGCGGCCCGCCGGCCGCTGGCGCCGGAAACTCACGCGCCTCGCGGTGCGCGCGTCTCTGGCCGCGGCCGCGGCGGCCGTGCTGGCCTGGCTGCTCTCCGACCTCGACTACCACTGGGAGTGGGACGTGGTCTGGCGCTACCGGGAGCTGTTCATCGCCGGATTCTGGCGCACGCTGGCCGTCTCGGCCGGGGCCATCGTCCTCGGCCTGGCCGTGGGCGTGGCCGCGGGCCTGGCCCGGGTCTCGGAGAACGTGGTCGCCCAGGAGCTGGCCACGCTCTACGTCGAGGTCTTCCGGGGCACGCCGCTGCTCGTGCAGATCTACATCTTCTACTTCTGCCTGGCCGCGGTCATCCATTTCGACAACCCGCTGATCATCGGCACCGTGACTCTGGCCGCCTTCGCCGGAGCCTACATCACCGAGATGGTCCGGGCCGGCATCGAGTCGGTGGACACCGGCCAGTGGGAGGCGGCCCTGGCCACGGGCCTGACCCGCGGCCAGGCCATGCGCCGGGTCATCTTCCCCCAGGCCTTCCGGCGGATCATCCCTCCGGTCACCGGCCAGTTCGTCTCGCTCATCAAGGACTCCTCGCTGCTCTCGGTCATCAGCGTGCGCGAGCTGACCAAGGCCTCGGAGGTGATCAACGCCACGACCTACAAGACCTTCGAGGCCTACCTGCCGCTGGCCCTCTTCTATCTGCTCTTGACATATCCGCTTTCGCGTTTGACCTATTGGCTGGAGAAACGGATCAAGTCCGGCTGAGCCCACCGCCGGCCGCGCAAAGGAGAAGCCATGCCCCAGATCGAGTTCTTCGGATTGTCGACCTGCGTCCACTGCAAACGGGCCAAGGAATACCTGGACAAGTGCGGGCAGAAATACAACTGCACCTATGTGGACATGCTCGCCGGCGAGGAGCGCACCAAAGCCATCGCCGAGGTCAAGAAGCACAACCCCAGCATGTCCTTTCCGACAATCGTCATCGGCGACAAGGTGGTCGTGGGCTTCAACGAGCAGGAGCTGGCGGAGGCGCTGAAAGAGCCATGACCGCCCGGGAGCTCTTCGACAAGCTGAAACCCGCGCAGGAGAAGCGCGGCTTCTTCTTCAACGCCGACGAGTCCTACACCATGCCGCTCCTGGAGAGCCTGCTGGTGAACAAGGAGCGCTACGGCTACACCTCCTGCCCCTGCCGCCTGGCCTCGGGCGTCTACGAACTGGACCGCGACATCATCTGCCCCTGCGTCTACGCCAAACCCGACATCGCGGAGTTCGGCGCCTGCTTCTGCGGCCTCTACGTCTCCAAGAACTGGAACGAGGGCCGCCCTCCCCGGGTCACCGTGCCCGAGCGCCGTCCGGCCGAGAAGAGCCTGGCCGCGCTGCTCGGCGGCCAGGGCTGACCCGCCCGCCCCCTGAGAAGTGACCACCGCCCCGCCGGCCGGCCCGGCGGGGCGGTCTTTTTTTTGGTTTCCAGGCCTTCCGCTGGACCAAGTCATTTACATTTTGTGCTGTCATTTTTTCCCAAGGATAGTATAGATGGTAAACATTTTCCGGCCCGGCCTTCAGTGGCCGCCGGCGGACGGTCCGCCGCGCGGTCGCGCCGGCGCGTGCCGGAGCTGTCCTTCGATTTGCGTGCGCTTCTCGCCGCAGGGAAACCGCCATGTACATCGGCCTGCGCTCCGTCATGATGGTTCTGGCCTGGGCGGCCGGCCTTGTCCTCTGGTCCGGTCCGCTCGCCGCCGCGCCCGTGCGCGGCGTGGTCTGCGAGACCTATCTCGCCCACCTGACCGCCGGGGATGCGGCCTGGGAGGATATCCTGGAGGTCAGGAACACCGGGGACACGGCGGCGAGCTTCACCCTGGCGCTCTATGCCGGCGGCCAGGCCGTCTACGAGCAGGAGCACCAGGTCGGCGCCCTGTCCCTGGTCAGCCTGCGGCTGAAGGACCTGGCGGCCACGGCCACCTGCGGCAAGCTCACGGCCTGCACCGCGGGGGTGGGCGCCCGCCTGGCTTACGAGCAGACCGGCGGGGGCGGGGTGGCGGCCTTCGACCTGGCATCGGCCGTGCCCCGCAACGCCCTGGCCTTCGTCTTCGCCAACTTCGCCAGCTTCGTCGACTGGAAGGGAATCGCGCTCATGAACACCGGCGCGAGCCAGGCCGCGGTGACCCTGAAAGCCTTCGGCGGCGGGGTCGAGCTCGGCCAGGCGGCGCTCAACGTGCCCGCGCGGTCCAGGACAGTGGGCGTGATCGCCGACTTCTTCCCGGGGCTCTCCCCGGGCCAGGTCGAGCGCATCGAGGCCTCGGGGCCGGCCAGCCTGGTCGGGCTGTCCATCTCCGGCAGCTACGCCTCGCCGCGGCTGCTCTTCTCCCCGGCCCTGGCCATGGACGGCACGGGCTGCGAGCGCTTCATCGCCCACCTGACCGGCGGCGACCCGGTCTGGTCCGACGTGCTCGAGGTGGACAACACCTCCGGCGCGGCCGCGAGCTTCACCCTGACCCTCTACAACCAGGGCGCGCAAATCTTCAGCCAGTCCTTTTCCGTGCCGGCCCGGGAATCGCTCAGCTACAACCTGAACGACCTGGCGCCCTCGGCGACCTGCGGCCTCATCACCGGCTGCCCCCCGGCGCTGCACTACCGCATGGCCTTCGAGCAGGAAAACGGCGGCGTGGCCGGTTTCGACCTGAGCGAGGCCCAGGGCCGGGCCGAGCTGGCCTTGCCCTTCGACGCCGTCGACGGCTTCGCCGACTGGAAGGGCCTGGCCCTCATGAACACTGCCGATGCTCCGCACCAGGCCACGCTCTATGCCGTGGGCGGCGGCGACATCCTGGGCAGCCATCAGCTCATGGTCCCGGCCAGGGGCCGGGTGGTCGGCACGCTGGCCGACTTCTTCCCGCTCCTGCCGCTCAGCCAGGTCGAGCTGATCGCGGCCGTGGCCGATTCCCCGGCGCTCTCGGGCATCGTCATCTCCGGCAACACGGCCAGCCCCAAGCTGCTCTTCGCCGCCGGCAGCCCGCTCGACGGCTTCAACGCGCCGCCGGTCCAGAGCGCCGACCTGGTCGTCCTGGCCTGGAACGACCTCGGCATGCACTGCCTGAACCCGACCTACGACCAGGCGGTCATCCTGCCGCCCTACAACACCATCTGGGCCCAGGTCGTCGAGCCGGGCAACCCGCCGCGGGTCGTGACCCAGGACCTGGTCGTGGAATACAGCATCCTGGACAACACCTTTTCCTACGGCAAGCGCAGCTTCGGCCAGTTCTGGGACTTCGACCAGGCCCTGTTCGGGGTCGACCTGGCCGTGAACACCGGCCTCAACCTGGTCGAGCCCGACATCCACAACGGCCTGTCCGGGATCATGCGGCCCGCCGGGGACCACTTCCAGGTGGACGGCATCCCGGTCACCCCGGTCTCCGACCAGGGCGTGTGGAATCCCTACCAGGTCGCACAGATCACGGTGAAGAACATGGCCGGCCAGACGCTGGCCCAGACCCGGGCCATGGTCCCGACCTCGGAGGAGATCCACTGCGACTCGTGCCACGGGCAGAACGCCTTCGCCGACGTCCTGGCCGTCCATCCCCTGGTCGACGGCCAGAGCCTGACGGCGCAAAAACCCGTGCTCTGCGCCTCCTGCCACGGCTCGCCGGCCCTCGGCCAGCCCGCGGGCGAGCGCGGCAGCTCGGGCAAGTACCTGTCAGAGGCCATTCACGGCTTCCACGCCGACAAGGACGCGGTCTGCTACGACTGCCATCCCGGCCAGACCACCAAGTGCTCGCGCAGCCTCAGGCACACCACGGCCGACGGCAACTGCGTGACCTGCCACGGCAGCATGGCCCAGGTCGCCTCCTCGGCCGCCTCCGGCAGCCGCGTGCCCTGGCTGGACGAGCCCGGCTGCGTGGACTGCCACGAGGGCGTGCCCGGCGTGGACACGGGCGCGACACTGTACCGCAACGCCCGCGGCCACGGCGGCCTGTCCTGCCCGGCCTGCCACCAGAGCCCGCACGCCATGGTCCCGAGCAGCCAGGCCGCGGACAACTACCAGGCCACCCAGTACATGCAGGCGGCCGTGTCCATGGGCTCCTGCGCCGCCTGCCACCAGAGCTCCAAGGGTCCGGGCGACATGGACGAGTTTGGCGAGGAGCACGGCGGGACGAACCCGGACGAGAAGAACGCCTGCCACGTCTGCCATACGGTAGTGAGCGCCGGCAACACCGCCGACTGGCCGCACAGCTTCGGCTGGCAGGCCCGCTAGCGGTCGGAAACCGAACATGGGCGGGGAGGGGCGACCCTCCCCGCTTTTTTCATGGCCAGGGGAAGCGGGAAGAAGAGCCGCGAAACGGGAAGCACCGGGAGGTCAGAACCAGGCCTCCGGGCGCCGAGGGATCGTTTCCTCGTCGATCACGGCCCGGCAATCCAGGCCACAGGAGGGCAATCGGCTGCAAGAAGGCGGACAGGCTGCCCCCCCTTTGCGGCTTCCCTTCAAGGCGTCCCCTCCCGGCAGGCCGGGGCCGGTCCCGGAGCCCATTCCAGGCCCACGGTGGGCCGCTCCTCCGGGCCGGAGAGGAAAACGGTCAGCCGGGCGCCGGCCACGGTCCAGGCCCGCTCCAGCCGGTAGCCGCGCACGCCCAGGCGCGACAGCCAGTCCCCGCGCCGGGCGATGGCCGGGTCGTCGGTCCAGAAGGTCAGGCCGTCGCCGGCCGGGCCGAAGCGCGCGGCCGCGGCCGCGGACAGCTCCACGAAGGCCCGCTCCGCCCCGGTGGCCCCGGCCGGCAGCTCGCGGTAAGCCCAGAACGCCCAGCACAGCCCGTTTCCGGAGAAGTAATAGGCCGCCAGGGCCGGCTTGCCGGTGAGCTCGGCGGCGAAGACCAGGCGGTCCGAGCCTTCGGCCTGGGGCGGCGCGTCCCACAGGGCGCGCACGGCCTCGGGGCGTGCGCCGAAGGACGGCGGCCCCGACAGGGGGTCGGGCGGGGAGGCCGCGGCCGGACTGGGGCCGAAGAGCGCGGAGAGCAGGAATATTACTGAGAGTAAGATTTGCATTTGAATGAATTTTTTTGTTGCGATGACTTTTCCCATGAAAAAAAGTATGCACCGGGAAGACAGAACTGACTGGCCCGGCTCGACATGAACCGGACGAGCTGCATGTCCGCTCGCGTGCATCGCCGCTCTCATGCCGGTCATCGCGATCTTCCTGGTCGGGAGATCGCCGGCTGTTCGCATCGGTCTGTTTTTCCTGCCCCAGGCGCGGACGGGCGGGACAACGAGGGGGCACCCCACGGGGTGGAAAGGAGGCAGCGTATGCAGTTCACTCGGCCTTTGTTCATGATCCTGGTGCTCGTTCTCGCGGCCCTGGTCCCGGCCGCCGGCGTCCTGGCCGGGGAGGAGACCCCGGGAGCCTATTCCTACTCTTTCCAGGGCAAGATTGTCACCTTAAGCCCGAGCGACGGGTTCGTGGCGGTGAAGCAGGCCCGGGGGGCGACTTTCGCCCCGGCCGCGAGCCTGGGCCTGGTCCCGGCCCAGGGCAAGCTGGCCTCGGGCTTCGCGGACAAGGGCTACGTGCTCTACGCGCTGCCGGCTGAAGCCAAGGGCAAGGGCAAGAGCGCCGCGGATCTGGCCGCGAGCCGGGCCGCCACCCGGGACAAGCTGCTGGCCTCCGGCGAGGCCGAGGTCCAGCCGGTCTTCGAGCAGGGCTGGGCGACCATGATCCCCTGCGAGCGCGTGGTCGTCGGCTTCCATGACGCCGCGACGGCGGACGACGCCCTGAACCTCATCTGGACGGTCAAGGACGAGCTCGGCGTCCTCGATCTCGCCCCGCTACGCAAGAACACCTTCGTGGCCACCATCTCGAACCCGGGCAACGGCCGGGCATTTGCCGTGGCCCAGGCCCTGGCGCAGGTGGACGGCGTGCGCTTCGCCGAGCCGGACATGATGCTCGTCTGGCAGCGGGAGTTGACGGACAAGGAGCCGGCCACACCGGCCGCGCCGCTTTCGCTTCCGGGCATGAGCAAGGAGGCCGTGGCCGCACTGTCCGCCCAGGCCGCCCTCGAGCCGCCCTACCGCACCGCCGACCGCGGCGCGAGCCCCGGCTGGATGACCCTGGCCACGGCCAACGCCGAAACCGCCGGCCTGCCGGGCGGCTGGACCGCGGGTGCGGGCGCGGGCTACGCCGACGCCTACTGGGGCCGGACGAACGCCAAGGCCCGTTCCGGCTCCTGGTCCTACTACTGCGCCAAGAACGGCAGCCAGGGCGTGGAGTCGCCCGGCCCGGTGCCCACGGACATGGGCGCCTACATCTTCTTCGTCGCCGACTTCTCGTCCTACGCCGAGGCCTACGTGGAGTTCTGGTTCTACGCCAAGAACGAGGTCGGGGCCGACGGCACGCTGTTCGACTACGGCTACCTCATCCTCTGGGACTCGAGCACCTCCGCCAGCAGCGTGCAATATCTCGTACACAACGGCCCCATAGGCGACATGACCACCGACCCGACCGCGGCCAACGGCTGGCGGCGCTGCCTGTTCCGCATTCCGCCGGCATTCCGCAAGGCCGGCATCGCGGTGGAGATCGACTGGATATCCGACAGCACGACGCAGACCGAGGGCCTCTACGTCGACGACATCCGCATACTCGGCAGCGCCAACGTGGACACCGAGCCGCTGGGCTCCGATCCCTTCGGCGGCCGCCAGTACGAACTGCGCAACATGGGCCAGGTGGCGGGCCTGGGCACCACGGCCAACGACCTCAGCCTGGTCGAGGCCTTGGGCCTCGTGCCCTTCTCCTCGGTGACCGTGGCCGTCCTCGACGACGGCATGGACCTGACCCATCCCGACCTGAACCTGGTCCAGGGCTACGACTGGAACGGCGCCCCGGGCGGATCGCACAAGTCCAACGAGGCCGCCCACGGCACGGCCTGCGGCGGCAACGTCGGCGCCAGGGCCAACACCATCGGCGTGCGCGGCACCTCCCCGGCCGTGCCGATCATGCCCGTGGAGGTCCTGGGCTCGATCCAGACCGATGCCGACGTGGCCGCGGGCATCGACGTGGCCGTGCTGCACGGGGCCAAGGTCCTGTCCAACTCCTGGGGCTGGATCGGCGTGCCGGTGCAGGTCATCGTCGACGCCATCCGCGACGCCCTGAACGCCGGGCGCACGGTGGTCTTCGCCGCGGGCAACGGCCCGGACCGCAGTCCCTGGTCCTACGAGGTGGCCTTCCCCGGCAACCAGACCGGGACGCTCGACATCATCACCGTGGGCGCCACCAGCCCGACCGACGAGCACAAGGCCGCGGCCTCCTCCGACGGCCTGTTCAACTGGGGCTCGAGCTACATAGGCAGCGGCCCCGACGTCATGGCCCCCGGCCCCTGGAGCTACACCACCGACCGCCAGGGGGCGCTCGGCTACAACGACGGCAGCGTTCTTGCCGACGCGAGCTACGACCCGAGCTTCGGCGGCACCTCCTCCTCCACGCCCAAGGTCTCCGGCATCTGCTCGCTCCTCTACCAGGCCAACGCAGAGCTCTACCCGCGCGCGGTCAAGGACATATTGATGCAGACCGCGGACAAGACCGTGAACCACAACGACGACAAGTCCGGCGCCGGCCGGGTGAACGCCTATCAGGCCGTGCGCAAGGCCCAGCTCTGGCACGCCCCGGCCTGGTGGTGGGACAAATCGAAGCCCGGCACCGGCCTGTCCATCGAGCTCCAGGGCGAGAAGGTCTACCTGGCCTGGTACGTCTACGACGCCACCGGCCGGCCGGTGTGGTACGCCTGCCTGGCCAGCCGCAGCGGCGACCAGGTCTTCACCGGCAACGTCTTCAGGGCCTCGGGCTGGCCGCTCGGCTCCACCTGGGACGGCCCGCCGGTCATCACCACCGTCGGCACCTGCACGCTCACCTTCCAGGGCGCGGGCAGCGCCACCTTCGCCTACAACCTGAGCGGCCTGCCTGCGGGCAGCATGAGCCTGACCCGGCTCTTCGACAACATGGACGGCCTGACCAACCACGCCTTCGACCCGCGCAACGTGAGCGGCTGGTGGTGGGACCCGAACCTGGAGGGCATGGGCATCTTCATCGAAGCCAGAGGCAACACCCTCTACTTCGCCTGGTACCACTACCGCGCCGACCGCAGCCCCCGCTGGTGGAGCCTGGGCGGCGGCGACGTCATCGGCATGTTCCCGCCGGCCACCGCGACCTTCAGCGCGCCCCTGAGGGAATGGAAGAACGGCCAGACCGCGGGCGGCGTCTACAAGCTGCCGACCTACACCGACCAGTCCGGCGGCACCCTGACCTTCAATGCCGACGGCACCCTGACCGTGAACTCGGGGGCCGGCACCTATACCCTGCAGCGCTTCCAGTTCAGCCAGTTCTAGACCGGCCGCGCGAGCGGCACGGACGGCAACCGAGGCCGGCCCGGGATTTCCGGGCCGGCCTTGCGCGTTTCCGGCGATGCGGCTTCACTGATAACGGATATTTTGTTCAAAAAATTATTTATTCCTTGTGACCTTTTCGGCTCCCGGATCGTTTCTTATGTAGGAGGCAGGACCTTCCTCCGAAGGCCCGCCCCGGCGAGGGGAACGATCGTATCCCGCCGCCGGACAAGGAGTCGCAAGATGCTGTCTATCGCACGCCTGTTTCTGGTCCTGGCCGCGCTCTGCCTGCTCCCGGCCGCCGGGGCCGACGCCGCGGACCAGGTCCCCGGAGCCTATTCCTACTATTACCAGGGCCGGCTGGTCAGCCTGACCCCGAGCGCGGAGCTGGTGGCCGTGAAGCAATCCCCGGCCGCGAGCTTCGCGCCGGCCCGGAGCCTGGGGCTGACCCAGGTGCAGAGCCGAAAAACCGCCGGTCTCGCCGGCAAGGGTTATGCCCTCTACCGGCTCCCGTCCGCGGGCAAGGCCAAGGGAGCCGCCGGCCTGGCCGCATCCGGCGCCGCCACCCGCAACACGCTGGCCGTCGCCGGGGGCGAGGTCCAGCCGGTCTTCGAGCAGGGCTGGGCGACCATGATCCCCTGCGAGCGTGTGACCGTGGGCTTTCACCAGGCCGCCACGGCCGACGAGGCCCTGGACCTCATCTGGACGGTCAAGGACGAGCTCGGCATCCTCGAGCTTGCCCCGCTGCGCCCCAACACCTTCGTGGCCACCATCTCGAACCCGGCCAACGGCCGGGCCTTTGCCGTGGCCCAGGGCCTTGCCCAGGTGGAGGGCGTGCGCTTCGCCGAGCCCGACCAGATGGTCGTCTGGCGGCGCGAGCTGACGCACATGACTCCGGCCACCCCGGCCGCGCCTCTGTCGTCATCGGCCATGAGCGCCGGGGCTGTCGCAGCCGCGGCCGGCCTGGCAGCCCTCGAGCCGCCCTACCGCACGGCCGAGCGCAGCGCTAGCCCGGGCTGGCTGACCATCACCTCGGCCGATGCCGAGGGCGCCGTCCTGCCGGGCGGCTGGACCGCGTCCGCGGCGGACGGCTTCGCCAACGCCTTCTGGGGCCGGACGAACGTAAAGGCCCATTCCGGCGCCTGGTCCTACTACTGCGCCAGAAGCGGCGGCCAGGGCAAGGATTCGCCCGGCCCGGCGCCCACGGACATGGGCTCCTACCTGTCCTTCGTCGCCGATTTCTCGAGCTTCGAGGAAGCCTATGTGGAGTTCTGGTTCTACGCCAAGAACGAGGTCGAGCTCCTCGGCTATCCCTTCGACTACGGCTACGTCATCCTCTGGGACACGAGCAATACCGCCAACTCCGTGGTGCGCTATCTGCTGAACAACGGGCCCGAAGGCGACATGACCATCGACCCGACCACGCAGAACGGCTGGCGCCGCTGCCTGCTGCGCGTGCCGCCAGCCCTGCGCAAGGCCGGCGTGGCCGTGGAGATCGACTGGCTCTCCGACGGCACGATCCAGACCGAAGGCCTCTACGTCGACGACATCCGCCTGCTCGGCAGCTACGACGTGGACGCCGAGCCGCTCGGCTCCGACACTTACGCCGGCCGCCAGTACGAGCTGCGCAACGTGGGCCAGGTGGCGGGCCTGGGCAGCCCGGCCAACGACCTGAGCCTGGTCGAGGCCTGGGGGCTCGTGCCCTCGTCCCTGGCCACCGTGGCCGTGGTCGACGACGGCGCGGACCTGACCCACCCCGACCTGAACCTGGTCCCGGGCTACGACTGGAACGGCGCCCCGGGCGGCGGCCACAAGGCCGCGTCCGACGGCCACGGCACGGCCTGCGCCGGCAACGTCGGGGCCATGGCCAACGCCCTCGGCGTGCGCGGCACCTCGCCGGGCGTGCCGATCATGCCCGTGGAGATCCTCGGCTCGGCGGTGACCGTCGCCGACCTGGCCGCGGGCATCGACGTGGCCGTTCTGCACGGGGCCAAGGTCCTGTCCAACTCCTGGGGCTGGATCGGCGCCCCGGAACAGGTCATCGTCGACGCCATCCGCGACGCCGTCAACGCCGGGCGCACGGTGGTCTTCGCCGCGGGCAACGGCCCGGACCGCTCGCCCTACACCTACGAGGTGGCCTTCCCCGGCAGCCAGACCGGGACGCTTGACATCATCACCGTGGGCGCCACCAGCTTGACCGACGAGCACAAGGCCGCGGCCTCCTCCGACGGCCTGTTCAACTGGGGATCAAGTTATATCGGCAACGGCCCGGACGTCATGGCCCCCGGCCCCTGGAGCTACACCACCGACCGCCAGGGCTCGCTCGGCTACAACGACGGCGATGCACTGGCCGACGCGAGCTACGACCCGACCTTCGGCGGCACCTCCTCGGCCGCGCCCAAGGTCGCCGGCATCTGCTCGCTCCTGCACCAGGCAAACCCCGAGCTCTATCCCAAGGCGGTCAAGGACATCCTGATGCAGACCGCGGATCAGACCGTGAACCACGACCCGGACAAGTCCGGCGCGGGACGGGTGAACGCCTACGAGGCCGTGCGCCATGCGGCCCTCTGGCACGCCCCGGCCTGGTGGTGGGACAAGTCCAAGCCCGGCACCGGCCTGGCCGTGGAGCTCCAGGGCGAGAAGGTCTACCTGGCCTGGTACGTCTACGACGCCTCCGGCCGGGCGGTATGGTATGCAAGCCTGGCCACCCGCAGCGCCGACCAGGTCTTCACCGGCACCGTCTTCCGGGCCTCGGGCTGGCCGCTCGGCACGACCTGGGACGGCCCTCCGCTCATCACATCCGTTGGCACCTGCGCCCTCACCTTCCAGGCCGCCGGCCCGGCCAGCTTCAGCTACAACATCTCCGGACTGCCCGCGGGCAGCCTGAACCTGACCCGGCTCTTCGACAACCTGGACGGCCTGGCCGGCCACAACTATGATACCCGGAACCTGAGCGGCTGGTGGTGGGACCCGAACCTGGAGGGCATGGGCGCCTTCATCGAGGCACGCGGCGACACCCTCTACTTCGCCTGGTACCATTACCGCGCGGACAGGAGCCCCCGCTGGTGGAGTCTGGGCGGCGGCGACGCCATCGGCCAGTTCCCGGCCGGCACCGCGGCCTTCGCCGCGCCCTTGCGCGAGTGGAGGAACGGCCAGACCGTGGGCGGGCTCTACAAGCCGCCGACCTACACCGACGTCTCCGGCGGCACCCTGACCGTGAACGCCGACGGCAGCCTGACCCTGACCTCGAGCGCCGGGACCTACACCCTGCGACGCTTCCAGTTCAGCCAGTTCTAGGCTGCGCCACAGGCCCGTCCCCACGGCCGGTCCGGAGCTTTCCGGGCCGGCCGTGGTTTTTTCGGCTGTGCAATTCTTATAAATCAAAATATTTCAAATAGATAAGTAGTCTGTGCTGTGACTTTTTCCCTCGCTGTTTCGTCTGTTGAAGAGCAGGACCCGGCTCCCGGGCCAGGCCTGGCACATCGAAACACGCCGCGGCCGCCCGCCGCCGGCCATGTCCCACAAAACGGGAGGAGTCACAGCCATGAGATCGTTCGCCCGCCTGGTTCCGGCCCTGGTCCTGGGCTGTCTGGTCCTGGCCGGAGTCGCCTTTGCCGCCGACGGCGATACCGGGTCGTATGCCTACTATTTCAAGGGCCGGCTCGTCTCCTTGAGCCCGAGCACGGAGCTGGTTGCGCTGCCGCAGGCCTCGGCGGCAGCCATGGCCGCGGTCCGGAGCCAGGGTCTGACCCAGGTGCAGGGGAGAAAGACCGCGAAGCTCGAGGACCGGGGCTACGCTCTCTACCGGCTCCCCGCAGCGGGCAAGGACAAGAGCGCGGCCTTGTCCGTTTCCAGGACCGCCACGCGGGACACGTTGCTGGCCTCCGCCGAGGCCCAGCCGGTCTTCGACCAGGGCTGGGCGCTCCTCGTCCCCTGCGAGCGCCTGGTCGTCGGCTTCGACGCGGCCGCCACGGCGGACGAGGCCCTCGCGTGCCTCGGGACGGCCAAGGACGAGCTCGGCATCCTGACGCTCGACCTCCTGCGGCCGAAGACCTTCGCGGCCACCATCTCGAGCCCGGCCGACGGCCGGGCCTTCGCCGTGGCCAAGGCCCTGTCCCAGGTGGACGGCGTGCGTTTCGCCGAGCCCGACCAGATGGTCGTCTGGCAGCGCGAGCTGGCGGCGAAGACCCCGGCCGCCACGGCCTCGCCGCTTTCGCTCACGGCCACGAGCGCCGAGGCGATCGCGGCCGCGGCCAGGCTGTCCGGCGCCGAGCCGGCCTACCGCACGGCCGAGCGCGGCGCGAGCCCCAGCTGGCTGACCGTGGCCTCGGCCGACGCCGAGAGCGCCGCCCTGCCGAGCGGCTGGTCCGCCGGCGCGGCCAGCGGCTACGCGGCCGCCTACTGGGGCCGGACAAGCCAGCTGGCCCATTCCGGCGCCTGGTCCTACTACTGCGCCAAAAGCGGCGGCAAGGGCCAGGAGTCGCCCGGCCCGGCACCCGCAAACATGGGCAGCTATCTCTATTTCCTGGCCGATTTCTCGGGCTACGAGGAAGCCTACGTGGAGTTCTGGTTCTACGCCAAGAACGAGGTCACCAACGGCTATGCCTACGACTACGGCTACGTCATCCTCTGGGACGCAGACGACACGACCAGCTTCGAGGTGACCTATCTCCTGAACAACGGCCTCGAGGGCGACATGACCGCGGATGCGACCACGCAGAACGGCTGGCGGCGCTGCCTGCTGCGCGTGCCGCCGGCCCTGCGCAAGGCCGACGTGGGCGTGGAGATCGACTGGATATCCGACGGCACGACGCAGACCGAGGGCCTCTACGTCGACGACGTCCGCGTGCTCGGCAGCTCCGACGTGGACACCGAGCCGCTGGGCTCCGACACCTTCGCCGGCCGGCAGTACGAGATCAGCAACGCGGGCCAGGTGGCGGGCCTTGGCGCCTCGGGCAACGACCTCAACCTGGTCGAGGCCTGGAATCTCGCCGCCAGCTCCACGGTCACCGTGGCGGTCGTCGACGACGGCGCGGACCTGACCCATCCCGACCTGAACCTGGTTCAGGGCTACGACTGGGACGGCTCGGCGGGCGGCGCCCACAAGTCGCTCTCCGACATGCACGGCACGGCCTGCGCCGGCAACGTCGGTGCCGTGGCCAACGCCGTCGGCGTGCGCGGCACCGCCCCGGGCGTGCCGATCATGCCCGTGGAGGCCCTCAGCTCGGCCCTGACCGACGCGGACCTGGCCGCGGGCATAGACGTGGCCGTGAGCAAGGGGGCCAAGGTCCTGTCCAACTCCTGGGGCTGGTACGATTCTCCGGTCCAGGTCATCGTCGATGCCGTCCGCGACGCCGTCAACGCCGGGTGCAGCGTGCTCTTCTCCGCGGGCAACGGCCCGGACCGCGCGCCCTACACCTACGAGGTGGCCTTCCCCGGCAACCAGACCGGCGATCTGGACATCATCACCGTGGGCGCCACCAGCCCGACCGACGAGTACAAGGGCGCGGCCTCCTCCGACGGCCAGTTCGCCTGGGGCTCGAGCTACGTCGGCAGCGGCCCGGACGTCATGGCTCCCGGGACCTGGTGCTACACCACCGACCGCCAGGGCGCGCTCGGCTACAACGACGCAAGCCTGCTCGCCGACGCCAACTACGACCCGACCTTCGCCGGGACCTCGGCCGCAACGCCCAAGGTCGCCGGCATCTGCGCCCTCCTCTACCAGGTGAACGACGAGCTCTACCCGCGCGCGGTCAAGGACATCCTGATGCAGACCGCAGACGAGACGGTCGATCACGACGAGGACAAGTCCGGCGCGGGCCGGGTGAACGCGTATGCGGCCGTGCGCAAGGCCAAACTCTGGCACGCCCCGGCCTGGTGGTGGGACGAGACCAAGCCCGGCACGGGCCTGGCCATCGAGCTCCAGGACGAGAAGGCCTACCTGGCCTGGTACGTCTACGACGCTTCGGGCCAGCCCGTGTGGTACGCGAGCCTGGCCACCCGCAGCGCCGACCAGGCCTTCACCGGCAGCGTCTTCCGGGCCACCGGCTGGCCGCTGGGCACGACCTGGGACGGCGCGCCGACCATCACATCCGTGGGCAGCTGCACGCTGACCTTCAAGGACGAGGGCAACGCCACCTTCAGCTACGCCGTCAGCGGCCTTTCCTCCGGCAGCCTGAGCCTGACCCGGCTGTTCGACAACTTGGACGGCCTGACCGGCCATGCCTATGATCCGCGCAACCTGAGCGGCTGGTGGTGGGACCCGGACCTGGAAGGCATGGGCGTCTTTCTCGAGGCCCGCGGCGACACCCTGTACCTGGCCTGGTACCACTACCGCGCGGATAGGAGCCCCCGCTGGTGGAGCCTGGGCGGCGGCGACGACATCGGCGGCTTCCCCTCGGGCAGCGCGACCTTCAGCGCCTCCCTGCGCGAGTGGGAAAACGGCCAGACCGTGGGCGGGACGTACCGGTCGCCGGCCTATACCGACCTCTCCGGCGCCAGCCTGACCGTGAATGCCGACGGCACCCTGACCCTGACCTCGGAGGACGGCACCTACAGCCTGCAGCGCTTCGAGTTCAGCCAGTTCTAGGAGCTGCCTCCGGCGGGCAGGGGCGTTGCCCTGCACCCCACAAGGGGGATGCTCCCCCTTGACCCCACAGTCCGAAAATCGAGGCCTCTCCGCGTTCTTCGCGCGGAGCGGCCTCGATTTTCGGCTTGGGTGACAAGGTGTGGACCATGTTCCTCGCAGGACGTGGACATCGTGGGAGATAATCAAAGACAACCGGTGAAAGTGAAGAAAGGGGCGCAGTGGCGTGTCCAAGGACCGTGCGCCCGGCATGTGCAGGCACCCTCCCCCACCTCATGGCTTCTACGTGATTTCCTTTCCAGCCCATCCCGGCCCTCTTCAAACGGGCCAGTCGGCCGGGAATTTCGAGACGGCGGGGCCTTGGCCGCCGGCTTGAAAGTCCCGGCCGAAATCGGGGGGTCCGGGGGGCCCTCGGCCCCCAGGCCGCCGGAGGCATCTTCTCCCCCCCCTCTCCCCTCCCCTTCCCCGGCCCTAGTCCAGCGCCCGGGCCAGGTCGCCCAGGGTGCGCAGCTTGGGGCCGGCGCGCAGGATGGGCGCATAGCCGAGGCGCTCGGCCTGGCGCAGGCGCAGGTGGTCTTCGGCGCAGGGGCGAATCCGGCCGTTCAGGTCGATCTCGCCCCAGAACACGGCCTGGGGAGGCAGCGCCCGGCCGGAGAGCGAGGACAGCACGGCGGCGGCCAGGCCGAGGTCCAGGCCCGGCTCCTGGAGTTTGAGGCCGGCGCCGATCTTGGCGTAGACGTCGAGCTGGCCGAGCTGGGTGCCGAGGTGCTTTTCCATGACCGCGAGGATGAGGTGCAGGCGGTTGGCGTCGAAGCCCAGCGAGGTCCGCCGGGGCATGGCCAGGAAGCTTCCGGTGACCAGCGCCTGGACCTCCACGGCCAGGGGCCGGTGGCCGTCCACGGTCATGACCACGGCGGTGCCCGGCAGGCCTGGCTCGCGCTCGCCGAGGAAGAAGGTCGAGGGATCGGGGACGATTGTGAGGCCGGACTCGTCCATGCTCATGACCAGCAGCTCGTCCGAGGGGCCGAAGCGGTTCTTCTGCAGCCGCAGGATGCGGAAGAGGTGGCGGCGCTCGCCCTCGAGCGAGAGCACGGTGTCGACCATGTGCTCCAGGAGCTTGGGGCCGGCGATCTGGCCGTCCTTGGTCACGTGGCCGACGAGGATGAGGGTGGAGGAGGTTTTCTTCACCGCCTCGACCAGGCTGCCGGCCACGGCCCTGACCTGGGAGACGCTGCCCGGGATGCCGTCGATGTCGGAGGAGGCCACGGTCTGGACCGAGTCGACGATGAGCAGATCCGGGGCCGGCTGGTGCTCGAGGGCGGACAAAATGTCCTCGAGGCTGGAGGTGGCCAGGGCGAGCAGTCGGGGGGAGAGGACGCCCAGGCGCTCGGCGCGGTCTTTCAGCTGGGGCAGGGATTCCTCGCCCGAGGCGTAGACCGTGTGGCCGCCGCTTGCGGCCACGGCTCCGGCCAGTTGCAGAAGGAGCGTCGATTTGCCCACGCCGGGCTCGCCGGCCAGCAGCATGGCGCTGCCGGCGATGAGCCCGCGGCCGAGGAAGCGGTCGAACTCGGGCAGACCGCTTTGGCGCGCGGCCAGGCTGTCCACCGAGGCTTCGGCCAGGACCGAGGGCGGGGTGCGCCGGCCGGGGCCGGCGGCGCGCACCCGGCCTGGGGGCGGCGGGGCCTCGGCCACCAGGCTGTTCCAGGCCTTGCAGCCAGGGCACTGGCCCTGCCAGCGCGGGCTGGCCTGCCCGCAGGCGCTGCAGACGTAGAGCTGGCGGGATTTCATGGCCGGAGGGCCGGGGCCGGGCTACTTGCCCGACAGGGGCTTGGAGTCCGCGACCTTGACCCCGAACTCGGCCACGCCGGCGGGCGGCTCGAAGAAGACGATCATGAACGGCGCGCCCTGGCCCGGCTGGATGTTGGTGTTGTTGGCCAGGACGCCGCTTTCGGCGGACAGGGCGGTCTCGATCTCGGTGCGCGAGAGGATCTGGAGCTGAAAATAGGACAGGACGTTGCCGCACAGGACGTTCTTGGTCACCAGCGCGGTGCCGCCGGCGTCGAACAGAGTGGCCTCCACGGCCACGTGATCGCGGGCCGCGGGGAAATTGTTCACGGCCTTGCCCTCGATGACGATGAGCCGGCCGGCCTTCTCGTTGGCCACGTTGTACTGGCGGACGTTCTCCAGGGCGATCTGGCTGACGGCGTCGGCTTCGGCCGGGGGTTGGGCGTCCTTCTCCGGCTGACCGGTGACCTCGACCGGCTTGGCCGGCAGGCCCATGTTGGTCAGCGTCCGGTTCAGGCTGTCGGGCAGGAGGTCGAGGAAGTAGGCGGCCCCGAGGCTGCCGAGGACGAGAAAGGCGAGGGCCGCGAGGATCAGGGGGAGCCTGTTTTTCGCCCGGCGCGGCTTGACTCCGGCAAGCTCTTCGGTGTCCTCGAGATCAAGGCCCAGCTTGTGCTCGCCGGTCTTCTCCGGCTTCTCGGCCGGCCGCTCCCTGGCCGGGGCCTGCGCCTGAGGCTCCGGGGCGAGCTCCGGCGGGGCTTTCTTTTCCAGGCCCGGAAAGGAGAAGCTCAGGCTCTCGTCGGCCGGGGTCTCAGGGGCCTGCCAGGACTCGTCGTCGGGCACGCGCCGGGCGGGCTCGTTCTGCGGGCCGCCCTCCGGGGCCTGGCCCTTGGCCGGGAAAAGGTCGTCGAAGCCGCCGACCTGCGGCGGCTCGGTCGTGAAGACGTGCCGGCAGCGGGAGCAGCGGACCTTCACGCCCTCGGGCTTGACCTTCTCGTCGGGCAGGTTGAACTTGGTCTCGCATTGCGGGCATTGGACGATCATGGCTCGCTCCCTTGGGCGCCGCCCCGCCGGCGGCGCAACGACACGCGCCCGGCTAGGGCTTCAACTCGTACACGGCCGGCAGGCCGCGATAGCGTTCGGCATGGTCCAGGCCATAGCCGACCACGAATCCCTTTGGCAGGGGAAAGCCCACAAAGTCAACCCTGACCTCCCGCTGCCTGCGCTCGGCCTTGTCGATGAGGGCGCAGATGCGCACGGTCCTCGCCCCGCGCCGTTCCATGAGCTTGACCAGGTACTCCATGGAGCGGCCGGTGTCGACGATGTCCTCGACGATGAGCACGTGCTTGCCCTCGACCTCGAGCTCCAGGTCCTTGGTCAGGAAGACGTTGCCGCTGGAGCTCGTTTCCGAGCCGTAGCTGGCCAGGCGCAGGAAGTCGATCTCGGGCTCGATGTCCATGGCCCGGACCAGGTCGGAGAAGAAGATGAAGGCACCCTTCAGGACGCAGACCGCGACCACGGGCTCATGGCCGTAGAAGGCCGAGAGTTCGCGCCCGAGCTCGGTAACCCGGGCGTGGATGGCCTCGCGGCCGATGACTTCGGTCAGGTTGGCGGTCTTGGTCACGCGTCGCTCGCAGTCGTCTCGAGGTTGGCGGGGGCAATGAGCTCGATGAGCATGGCCGTCTCGTCGCACTCGGGGAACTTGGGACAGTTGATGCAGTCGGCCCAGATCTTGTGCGGCAGCACGTCCTTGCCGACCTCGGCGAAGCCCAGGCGGGAGAAGAAGCCGGGCACGTAGGTCAGGGTGAAGACCCGGGCCAGGCCGAGCTCCCGGGCCTCGTCCAGGCAGGCGGTGACCAGCCGGCGCCCCAGGCCCTGGCGCTCATGCCCGGGGTCGACCACCAGCGAACGGATCTCGCCCAGGCCTTCCCAGCAGATGGACAGGGCGCAGCAGCCGAGGACCGTGTCCTCCCCGTCAGTCAGGACCACGAAGTCGCGCAGGAAATTGTAGAGCTGGTGAAAGGAGCGGGCCAGCAGCAGCTCCTTCTGGGCGCACTTGTAGATCAGGCCGTGGATGGCCTTGACGTCGTGCACCCGGGCCTTGCGGATATGGTAGCCGGGCATGCCTAGTTGCCCACGAGCCGCTGCACGGTGGTCTTGAGCTCGCCGTGGTCCATGTAGCCGTCGCGCTGCAAGGCCAGCTTGCCGTCCCGGTCGAAGACCATGGTCCGGGGCACGGCGCTGATGCCAAATCCGCGCAGGGCGTCCACCGTGGCCCAGAGCACGCTGTAGTTGAGCGGCATCTGCTTCAGGAAGGAGTCCAGGGCCGAGGGGTGCTGGTCCACGGACACGCCGTAGATCTTCAGCTTGTCCTCGGGGAAGTCCTTGCGCAGCTGGACGAGGCCGGGCAGCTCCATGCGGCAGGGGGCGCACCAGGTGGCCCAGAAGTTGACCAGGATCACGCTGCCCTTGGCCTTGGCGATGGTCTGCATGATGTCCAGGTAGGTCGCCGGCATGTAGGCCGGCGAGGCTCGCCCGGCGCCGGGCAGGCCGAGAACGGCGACGAGTGTCAAGACAATCAGGAATCGTTTCATCAATGGCTCACCTCACGGGCGAAGTGATAGCAGAACTCTCGGTCAAAGACAAAGACGCCCCGGAGGGCCTTCAGGCCGGGCAGGACAGGAGCGCCTTGGCCAGCTTGACCGCGGCCACGGCGTCCGGGGAGTAGCCGTCGGCGCCGATGGCCCGGGCGTAGGCCTCGGTCAGGACCGCGCCGCCGACCATGATCCTGGCCGGCAGACCTTCCTTGCGCGCGAGCTTCACGACCTCCTCCATGCGCACCATGGTCGTGGTCATGAGCGCGGACAAGCCGATGAGCGGGGCGCCATGCTCCCGGGCCGCGGCGACGATTCTCTCGGCCGGGACGTCCTTGCCCAGGTCCACGACCTCGAAGCCGTGGTTTTTGAGCATCAGGCAAACGATGTTCTTGCCGATGTCGTGGATGTCGCCCTCGACCGTGGCCATGACGATCTTCGGCCGGGCCACGTCGGACCTGGCCTCGAGCAGGGGTTTCAGGCGCTCGAAGGCGCGCTGCATGGTCTCGGCCGATTGCAGGAGCTGGGGCAGGAAGTATTCCTTGCGCTCGTACTTCTCGCCGACCTCCATGATCCCGGGGATGAGCTCCTCGTCCATGATCGCGGCCGCGGATCGGCCCTCGGCCAGGGCGGTCTCGACCAGGAGGACGACCGCGTCCTTGGCCCCGGCGACCACGGCCTCGCGCGGCGTTGCGGCGACGGCCCTGGCCGGGCCCGGACCGCCGCCAAATCCGCCCCCCGCTCCGGGCTTCCAGTCGGCGAAGGCGGCGATGAAGCGGCCGGCCTGGGGGTCGCGCCCGAGGAGCACCTCGGCCGCGCCGAGGGCCTCGCGCAGGCGCGCCGAACCGGGGTTGGCGATGAACGAGGCCCCGCCGCTGGCCAGGACCATGGCCAGGAAGGTGGCATTGAGCAGCTCGCGCGCCGGCAGGCCGAAGGAGACGTTGGACAGGCCCATGGTCGTGGCCAGGCCGAAGCGCTCGCGGCAGGCCCGGATGACATCGAGGCAGGCGGCCGCGGCCTTCGGCTTGGAGGACACGGTCAGGACGAGCGCGTCGACCAGGATCAGGCGCCGGGGGATGCCGAGCGCGTCGGCCTGGGCCAGGAGCTCCTCGATGATAGCCAGGCGCTCCCCGGCCGTGACCGGGAGCTTCCTACCCTTGAGCGGCAGCAGGATGAAGGGCGCGCCGAACTTCTTGCACAGCGGCCCCAGGCGCTCCAGCCGGCCGGGTTCGCCGGAGATGGAGTTGACCAGTGGCGAGCCGGGGCACTCCCAGAGCGCGGCCTCGACGGCCTCGACATCGCTGGTGTCCAGGCAGAGCGGCAGCGGGCAGCGGGCGGTCAGCTCGGCCGTGAGGCGGGGCAGGACGTCGGCCTCCTTGACCATGGGCGCGCCGACGTTCACGTCGAGCACGCGCGCGCCGAGGGTGAGCTGCTCCTCGGCCAGGCGCAGGGCCTCGCCGAACTCGCCGGCCTGCAGCTCCTCGGTCAGCCGGGCCTTGCCCGTGGGGTTCACGCGCTCGCCGATGATCACCGCCGGCCAGTCCCAGCCGATCTCCACGCTCCCCGCCCGGGAGGTCAGCACGACCTGGGCCGGGGCGCCGGGTTCGGGCCGCTGCCAGCTCCTCCCGGCCAGGGCCGAGGACAAGGCCGCGATGTGCTCCGGAGTCGTGCCGCAGCAGCCGCCCAGGAACTTGGCTCCGGCCTCGGCCAGGGCCAGCGACTTCTGCGCGAACTCGGCGGGTCCGAGGCGGAACACGGTCCGGCCGCCGACCAGTTCTGGCAGGCCGGCGTTGGGCTGGACGTGCAGCGGCGTGGCCAGGCGCGGCAGCATGGCCGCGACCGTGCGCGCGATCTCGTCCGGACCGGCGGAGCAGTTGACGCCGACGACCTCCACGCCCAGGTTCTGGCAGGTGTCGAGGAAGGTGAGCGGCGGCGTGCCGGTCAAGGTGGCCGCGGCCGTCTCGAAGGTCATGCAGGCGATGACCGGCAGATCGCAGACTTCGCGCGCGGCCAGGACCGCGGCCTTCAGCTCGGCCAGGTCGAACATGGTCTCGAGCTTCACCGCGTCCACGCCGCCCTCCACCAGTCCGCGGATCTGGGCGGCGAAAAGCGCGACCATCTCGCGCAGGGAGAGCGGGCCCAGCGGCCGGACGAAAAGCCCGGTCGGGCCGACGCTGCCGGCGACAAAAGCTTTGTTCCCTGCTATGCTGCGGGCGAGCAGGGCCATCTCGCGGTTCAGGCCGGCGACCTCGATACTCGCGCCGAGCTTGGGCGCCGTGCCGCCGAAGGTGTTGGTGGTCAGGATCTGGGCGCCTGCGGCCAGGTAGTCGGCGTGGATGGCGGAGACGACCCCGGGGTTGGCCAGGCCCCACAGCTCGGGCGAGGCGCCGGCGGGCAGGCCCCGGGACTGGAGCAGGACGCCGTAGCTGCCGTCGAAGCGGTAGAGGGCGCCGTCGTCGAGAATCTGGCGGAAGTGCGGCACGGTATTCTCCTCCCCGGCCCGGGCGGCCGGGACCAGCAGGTCCGGACCCTTTACAGAAAAAGCTTGAAAAGGACAAATAAAAACTCTATTGAAACGTTCCCCCGTTCCCCGCTATACTCAGCCCCTGGCCCGTTCGGTATCGGGCCGGAAGCAGCCAACATCGGAAAACGGCGACGAGGCGAGATGACCCCCCGAGAAACGCCCGAAAGCGAGCTGGACGAGAATCTGGACCCGTCGCCGGACATGGCGGACGAGGCCGAGGACGAATCCGGCGAACCCGTGGAGACCCCGGACGAGGCCGAGCTGGAGGCCCTGGCCGGCGAAGAGCCGGCCGGCGAGGACACCTTCCAGCTGCCCGCGCCGAGCACCTCGCGCTCGGTCGCGCCCGCCGAGCCGCTCCAGCTCTACCTGCGCGAGATCAGCCGCTTCCCGGTGCTCGAGCCCGACGAGGAAGTGCGCCTGGCCAAGCTCGTGCGCGAAAAAAACGACTCCGAAGCCGCCTTCCGGCTCATTTCATCGCACCTGCGCCTGGTGGTCAAGATCGCCATGGACTTCCAGCGGCGCTGGATGCAGAACGTCCTCGACCTGATCCAGGAAGGCAACGTCGGCCTCATGCGCGCGGTCCAGAAGTTCGACCCGGACAAGGGCATCAAGTTCTCCTACTACGCCGCCTTCTGGATCAAGGCCTACATCCTTAAATACATCATGGACAACTGGCGCCTGGTCAAGATCGGCACCACCCAGACCCAGCGCAAGCTGTTCTACAACCTGAACAAGGAACGCCAGCGCCTGCAATCCCAGGGCTTCGACCCGACGATCTCCAACCTCTCCAAGTCGCTCGGCGTCGCGCCCGCGGAAATCGAGGAGATGGAGCAGCGCCTGGCCAAGAGCGACATGTCGCTCGACGTGACCTTCGGCGAGGACTCGACCACCACCCGCCTCGATTTCCTGCCCTCGCTCGGACCGGGCGTGGAGGAGATCATGGCCGACGACGAGATCGCCGGCATCATCGACCGCCATCTCGCAACCCTCGCGCCCAAGCTGAACGAGAAGGAACGCGACATCCTGGAGCACAGGCTCTTGTCCGACTCCCCGGTGACCCTGCGCGAGATAGGGGAGAAGTACAACATCACCCGCGAGCGCGTGCGCCAGATCGAGGCCCGGCTCCTGGAAAAGATCAAGGACCACCTCTCCGACAAGATCGAGGACTTCTCCCCGGACTGGATACGTCGTGAAGAATGACCTCTTGAAGGGCATGAAGGCCCAGGCCGCCAAACTGGCCGCCGAGCTGCCCAAACCCGCCTTCTATGCGGCCTGCGCCGAGGAGCTCGAGCTCTCCCGGGAACTCTTCTTCGACAAGCGCGTCATCCTGAAGCTCCAGGAAGAGATCATCCCCTTCCTCTACGACGACTTCGGCCACGGCATCCAGCACGCCAAAAAGGTGGCCATCGAGGCCGGGGGCATCGTCTACGCCGAGATCGGCGGGCAGGGCATGCCGCGCGCCAGGCGGCTCGCCCTTCTGGCCCAGATGGCCGGGCTGCTGCACGACGTCTGCCGCATGGAGGAGAACCACGCCGAGCGCGGCGCGGAGATCGCGCGCAGCATGCTCTCCGGCTACCCCCTCGAGCCCCGGGAGATCGAAGCCGTGGCCTTCGCCATTTCCGACCACGCGGCCCCGGCCAAGACCGGCGGCGACGCGGACGCCCGGCTGGTGGCCGACGCCCTCTACGACGCCGACCTCCTGCGCTTCGGCCCCGACATCTTCGCCAGCGCCCTGTGGGAGTTCTGCGACTACGAGGAGGCCACCCCCCAGGGCCTGCTCGGCTGCTTTCCCCAGGCCCTCGGCCACATCCACACTGCAACCGACACCTTCCGCACCAAAACCGGCAAGCGCTTCGGGCCGGAATTCCTGAGCCAGGGCCTGACCCTGGGCCAGATCCTGACCGAGCGCCTGGGCGCCGGCCTGGGCCTGCGCCCGAAATAAGATCGTCCAAGGTCACGATCCGCACATGAACCGTCAGCTCCGTACTCCCCTCCTCTGCTTTCTCCTGGCCGTCGGCCTGGCCGCCCTGGCCCTTTCCGGCTGCGCCGCCAAGGCCGCCCCCAAGACGGAAGAACCTCCAAAGTGGTCCATGACCCCCGAGACCGCCGCGGACTACTTCTACCTGGTCTATTACGACGCTCTGCGCGAGGGCGACGCCGAAACCGCGGACGAGGCCCTGCGCCAGATCCTCGACCTTGCGCCCTCGCCGCTGGTCTACCTCGAGCTGGCCGACTTGAAGCTCCGCCAGGGCGACGTCGCCGCCTCCCGCGAGGCGTTGAAATCCGGTCTCACGGCCTTCCCCGACGACCCGAAGCTGACCGCCCGGCTGGCCGACACCTACCTGGCCGAGCGCCGCTACGACGATGCCGCCACCACCTTGAGCCTCTACCTCGAGCGCCATCCCGACTCCCTGGAGATGCGCCTGAAGCTGGCCGACATCCTGATCGAGGCCCGCAAATACGCCGAGGCCCTGGACGCCCTGGCCGTCATCCCGGCCGAGGCGCGCACCCCGGAGGTGCTCTTCATCGAGGCCCGGGCCAGCGCCCGGCTCGGCATGGGCGAACGGGCCATCCGGCTGCTCGAAAAGGTCGTCGCCGCCGAGCCCGGGAACGTCATGGCCTGGGCCGAGCTCGCCTACCAGGAAGAGCTGGCCAAGGACTACCTGGCCGCCGAAAAATCCTACAACCGGATCATCGAGCTCGGCGAGGCCAGCGACGAGGTCTGGTTCCGGCTCATCCGCCTGAGCCTCGAGCTGAACGACCCGGACAAGGCCCTGTCCCTGGTGCGCCGCGGCCCCGAGGACCCGCTCTTCGAGATGGAGGCGGCGCGCATCTTCATCGACCAGGACTTCTTCGAGCAGGCCCGGGCCATCCTCGTCCCCCTGTCCGAAAGCCCGGCCCCGCCGCCCGAGCTCTACTTCTACCTGGCGCTTTTGTCCTTCGAGGGCGACAAGGACCCCGAAGCGGCCCTCAACTGGCTCGACAAGCTGCCCGAGGACAAGCGCCTGGCCGCCCAGGCCATGAATTTCCGCGCGCATCTGCTCTACGTGCTCAAGCGCTACGAGCCGGCCCTGAAGCTCGTGGACGAAGGCAAGACCCGCTACCCCAAGAGCAAGGACTTCTGGGAGATCGAGTCCTGGATCCTCGAGGAGACCGGCCAGACCGGCAAGGCCCTCGAGGCCATGGGCAAGGCCCTGGAGAAGTGGCCCGACGATCCGCGCCTGGTCTACCGCCTGGGCATCCTCCAGGAGAAGGCCGGCGACATGGATGCGGCCATCGCCACCATGGAGCGGGCCATCGGCCTCGATCCGCGTTACGCCGACGCGCTGAACTTCCTGGGCTACGTGCTCGCGGAGCAGAACCGCGACCTGGACCGGGCCGAGATCCTGGTCAAGACCGCCCTGGAGGAGAAGCCCGAGAGCGGCTACATCGTCGATTCCCTGGCCTGGGTCTACTTCCGCCAGGGCAAGCTGAAAAAGGCCTGGGCCACCATCAACCAGGCCGTGGCCCTGGAGCCCGGCGATCCGACCATCTGGGAGCACTACGGCGACATCGCCGCCGCCCAGGGCAACACAGCCGAGGCCGCCAGAGGCTACAAAAAGGCCCTCGCCCTGGAAACGCCCAACGCCGAGCGCATCCGCCAGAAGCTCGAGAAGCCATGATCGTCCGGGCCGGCTTCCTCCGCCGCGCCGCGACGGCGGGCGCGGGGCTCATGCTGTGCCTGACGCTCACCGCCTGCGCCGCGCTGCTGCCCCGCCCGCCCGGACCCGAAACCGCGCCCGCGGTCTGGCAGGCCTTCCGCGAACGCGAAGAGCGCCTGTCCGCCAACCCCGCGGACTTCTTCATCAAGGCGAGCCTCTACTACACCACCAAGGAGCGCTCCAACCGCACCGTGCTCTCCTTCTGGGGCCGCCTGGGCGACGCCTACCGCCTGGACGTCCAGGCCGGGGTCGGCTCCATGCTGGCCATGTACCGCGAGGACGCCGGCCACTGGCTGGCCTTCTACCCCCAGGACAAGAAGGCCTACGACCACGAGGACCCGCGCCGCGCCCTGCCGGCCCTAGGCGTGAACATCCCCTTCAGCCTCTCCGACCTCTGCGCGCTCATGACCGGCCGCCTGGGTGCGCTCGTGCCCAAATCCTACCGCCGGGCCGAGGCCAGGCCCAACGGACTGGCCTTCATCTTCGGCCCGGGCGCGCGCCTGACCGAGCTGACGCTGGACCGCCTCGGCCGCCCCGTGGCCCTGGCCGGCGGCGGTACGGACGGCACCCGGCCCTTCACCGTCGCGCTCTCGGGCTACGCCGGCGCCCCCGACGACCTGGCCGACCGCATGGACATGGCCATCCCCCCCGACGAAACGGCCAACCTCCTGGTCAAGAACCTGGACTACAAATCCGAGCCCTGGCCCGCATCGGCCCTTGATCTGCCCCTGCCGCCCGGGATCGAAACCCTCCACCTGGCCCCCTGATCCGGGGTGGATTTCTTCCGCGATCCGTGGTTAAAGACGCCAAACGCGTCCGCAAGAGGTCATCGATGCCCGAGATGTCTCCCTGCGGCCAGCCCGGTCCCTTGGGCACCCTCATCCTGGGCCTCAAGGTGGTGTGGAGCGAGCTCTCCTGGCTGGCCATCAAGTACCTGCGCCGCCTGGAGATCCGGCAGCTCGAGAAGCAGCTCGCCCGGGAACGGGAAACCCTCTGCCGGCTGGCCGCGCCCGACCCCACCCGCGACACCAAGGCCGCGGCCGAGCGCGACCTGGCCGAAAAGCAGGTTGCCTTCCTGAAAGAAGAGATCGACCTCCTGGCCCGCGAACTCGAAGATGCCCGGCGGGACTACGTGGCCCGCCGTTTGAAAACCTGGGGCCTCGACCCCGAATGAGCCGGGGGCGTTGCCCCGGACCCCACCAGGGCGCTGCCCTGGACCCGCCAGGAGGGAAGGCTTCCCTCCTGGCGGATCCAGGGGCAGCGCCCCTGGTGGGGGTCTGGGGCAACGCCCCAGCTTGCGAGGACAGACTATGCGCAACATCGTGATCGCTTCGGACCATGGCGGCCTCCTGCTGAAGGGGGCGATCGTCGCCCATCTGGGCAAGGCCGGCCTCGCGGTTCAGGACCTGGGCACGCACGAGGCCGTGTCCTGCGACTATCCGCCTTTGGCCCACGGCGTCTGCGCGCGGGTGCTGGCCGAGGAGGGCACGGTCGGCATCCTGGTCTGCGGCACGGGGCTCGGCATGTCCATGGCCGCCAACCGCCTGGCCGGCATCCGGGCCGCGGTCTGCGTGAACGAATTCATGGCCCGCATGAGCCGGGCGCACAACGACGCCAACGTCCTGTGCCTGGGCGAGCGCGTGGTCGGCGTCGGCCTGGGGCTGTCCGTCGTGGACGCGTTCCTGGCCACGGCCTTCGAGGGCGGCCGGCATCTGCGGCGCATCGAACTCATCGAGAAGCCATAATATCGACATCTTCATCCGACAGAGAAAGGGGAGAGACGCATATGAATCCGCAACTCGACCGGAAGCTCGTCGCGGTGGTCAAGGGCCTGGTCATGGACGCCACGCGCAAGGCCAACTCCGGCCATCCGGGCGGCCCCATGTCCTCGGCCGACTTCGCCGCCGTGCTCTTCAGCGAGTTTCTGCACTACGACCCCACCGACACCGGCTGGTTCGACCGCGACCGCTTCGTGCTATCCTGCGGGCATGAGTCCTCGCTGCTCTACGCCCTGTTGCACCTCGTCGGGCACGTCAGCCTCGATGACCTGAAGAATTTCCGCCAGTACGGCTCGAAGACGCCGGGGCACCCGGAGCTGGGCGTAACCCCCGGGGTCGAGGCCACCACCGGCCCCCTGGGCCAGGGCCTGGCCATGGCCGTGGGCATGGCCGCGGCCGAGGCCCACCTGCGCGCCCGCCTGGGCCCCGAGGCCGTGGACCATTACACCTACGTCATCGCCTCCGACGGCGACCTGCAGGAGGGCGTGTCCTTCGGCGCGGCCAGCCTGGCCGGCGTCTGGGGCCTGTCGCGCCTGGTGGTCTTCTTCGACTCGAACAAGATCCAGCTGGCCGGCCCGACCAGCCGCTGCGACTGCACCGACTACAAGAAAATTTACGAGGGCATCTGCTGGAACGTCATCGAGATCGACGGCCACGACCACGAGGCCATCCGCGGCGCGCTGAAAAGCGCGCAGTTCTCGGACAAGCCGACCCTGATCATCGGCCACACGGTCATGGCCAAGGGCACGGCCAGCCTGGAGGGCTCGCACGAGACCCACGGCTCGCCGCTCTCGCCCGAGGAGATCAAGGCCACCAAGGCCCGCCTCGGCCTGCCGCCCGATGAGACTTTTTACGTCCCCGAGGACGTGGTCGCCCATTTCCGCCGGAACTTCCCCCGCCTGGCCGCGCGCGCCGCGGACTGGCGGGCGCGGGTCGAGAAGCGCCTGCAGGCGGACAAGGACTTCGCCGCCCTGCGCGAGGCGCTCACCGCGCCCCGCAGCGAGCTCAAGCTGGCCTTCCCGCCGCTCGTCCCGGGCGAGAAGATCGCCACGCGCTCGGCCTGGGGCACTGCGCTCATGGCCCTCAAAGACCAGTTGCCCGGGCTCATCGGCGGCTCGGCCGACCTCGACCCCTCCAACCAGACCGAGAAGTTCCGCAAGGCCGTGGGCAACTTCGGCTGCGACGGACACGCCGCCCGCAACCTGGCCTTCGGCGTGCGCGAGTTCCCCATGGGCGCCATCCTGAACGGCATCGCGCTGCACGGCGGGCTCATCCCCTTCGGCGCCACCTTCCTGGCGTTTGCCGACTACATGCGCGGCGCGCTCCGGCTCTCCGCCCTGCAGCGGCTGCCGGTGCTGAACGTGTTCACCCACGACTCCTTCTACGTCGGCGAGGACGGACCCACGCACCAGCCCGTGGAGCACGCCGATTCCCTGCGGCTCATCCCGGACATGCTCGTCTTCCGCCCGGCCGACGCCACCGAGACCTACGCCTGCTTACGCATCGCCCTGACCACGCCGGACAAGCCGAGCTGCCTGCTGCTCACCCGCCAGAACCTGCCCGTGCTCGACCCGGCGGACCATCCGAACCTCGCCGGCGGACCCGCAAGGGGCGCCTATATCCTCAAGGACTGCGCGGGCGAGCCCGAGGTGGTCATCATGGCCACGGGCTCGGAGGTCCACCTGGCGCTGGCGGCCGCGGCCTCCCCCGAGCTGGCGGGCACCCGCGTGCGCGTGGTCAGCGCGCCCTGCCTGGAGCTCTTTGATGCCCAGGACGCGGCCTACAAGTCCGCCCTCGTCCCGCCCGGGACACGGCTCACCGTGGGCGTGGAGGCAGGCCGCTCCGATCTGTGGTACAAGTACCTCGGCCGGCAGGCCGTGGTCCTCGGCCTCGACCACTTCGGCCATTCGGCCCCGGCCGGCGTGCTGGCCGAAAAGTATGGTTTCACCGCCGCCAATCTGGTACGCCTGATTCGCGAACACCTCTAGGGAGGTCTGACAATGCAAGCCCCTACCAAGAACCTGGCCCTCGATCTGGTGCGCGTCACCGAGGCCGCGGCCCTGGCCTCGTCGCGCTGGCTCGGCCGCGGCGACAAGAACTCCGGCGACAAGGCCGCCGTTGACGCCATGCGCAAGTCCTTCTCCGCCCTGGACATCGACGGGCGGATCATCATCGGCGAAGGCGAGAAGGACAAGGCGCCCCAGCTCTTCAACGGCGAGAAGGTCGGCACCGGCACCGGCCCGGCCGTGGACGTGGCCGTCGATCCGGTCGAAGGCACGCGGCTCCTGGCCTACGGCCGGCCCAACGCCATCTCCGTGGTCGGCGTGGCCCCGGCCGGCGCCATGTTCAACCCCGGCCCGAGCTTCTACATGAGGAAGCTCGTGGTGCCCGCGGCCGCGGCCCACGTCGCCGACCTCGATGCGCCCACCGACGAGAACCTGGAGAAGATCGCCAAAGCCCTGGGCAAGGACGTCGACGACCTGACCGTCTTCGTCCTGGACAAGCCCCGCCACTCGCGCCTCATCGAGGAGATCCGCGAGGTCGGCTCGCGCATCCAGCTGCACACCGACGGCGACATCACCGGCTCGCTCATGGTCATCGACCCGCGCAACCCCGTGGACGTCATGATGGGCGTCGGCGGCACGCCCGAAGGCGTGCTCTCGGCCATCGCCATCCGCATCATGGGCGGCGCCATGCTGGCCAAGCTCGAACCCCAGGGCAGCGACGAAAAGACCGCTCTGATCAACGCCGGCATCGACACCCGCCACGTCCTCAGCGCCCAGGACCTGGTCAAGTCCGATGACCTGTTCTTCGCCGCCACCGGCATCTCCGGCGGCTCCTTCCTGCCCGGCGTGCGCTACACCGGCACCGGCGCCGTGACCTTCTCCGTGTCCATGCGCGGCCTGACCGGCACCGTGCGCTACATGGAGGCCTCCCACCAGTTCGACCGCCTGATGCGCGTCTCCAACGTCAAGTACGACTAGAGAAGCCTCCGGCGGCCAGGGGCTTCGCCCCTGGACACAAGGGGGATGATCCCCCTTGACCCCCCAGTCTGAAAATCGAAGCCGCCCGGTGCGAAGAACACCGGGCGGCTTCGATTTTCAGCTTGGGGACGAAGGGCGGGATTATGTCCCTCACTGGTCCCGGCGACGACACGATGAAAAAAAACGCCGATGAAGGTAAAGAGGTTGGCGAGGTGGTGTGGGGTCAAGGCTGACCGGTTGCATCCGGACCCGCCCGGGAGTCGTCCGTGCCCGTCCGCGGGACCGGCCATCCGGCCCTGGCCGCCCGCTCTTCACCTTCATGGCCTCTTCGTGCCTTTCGATCCTCTCCCGAGCCCGCCCGGCGGCCAGGATGTCCGCGTGCGACTGCTCGAATCCCGGTTTCCGGCCGGGGTCTTTCCCCGGCCGGAAACCGGGAGCCGAGGGGGTGCAGGGGGAAATCATTTCCCCCTGCTGGAGGTCCAGGGGGCAAAGCCCCCTGGCCGCCGGAGGCTTCTCGCCGGCTAGGCCAGGAGGATGAGGCTGACGGTGGTGCCGTGGCCCGGGGTGCTGTCGATCTCGATCATGCCGCCGTGTTCGCGGACGATGGCCTCGACGATGGCCAGGCCGAGGCCGGTGCCGCTGGCCCGGGTGGTGAAGAAGGGCTCGAGGGCGTGCTCGCGCTCGTCCTCGGTCATGCCCCGGCCGTTGTCCGTGACGCTGAGGCGCACGCCGGCCCCTTGGGCCGCGGCGCGCAGCTCGATGCGTCCGCCTTCGGCCGGCAGGGCGGCGATGGCGTTCATCAGCAGGTTGAGCAGGGCCTGCTTGAGGGAGTCGCCGTCGGCCTTGAGACGCGGGGTTTCCAGGCGGACGTCGAGGGTCGCGTGGTGCTGCCTCAGGTCGAAGGAGACAAGGCGGGCGAGCTCCTCGGCCAGGGGGGCGAGCTCGATCTCGCCCGGGGTCAGGCTGCGGGGGCGGGCCAGGAAGAGCATGTCCGAGACGACCTTGTTCAGCCGGTCGGCCTCGCGGACCATGGTCCTTGCGTATTCCTCCTCGGGTTTGACGCCGGCGAACTTGGTGGCGAAGAGCTGGGCAAATCCCCGCAGCGAGGACAGGGGATTGCGTATTTCGTGGGCCACGCCGGCGGCCATGCGGCCGACCGCGGCCAGGCGCTGGGCGCCGGCCAGGCGTTCCTCCAGGTCCTTCATGGCCGTACGGTCGCGGACCAGGATGAGCTGTTCCGGGGCCTCGGGGTCGCCGACCTTGCGCTTCAGGAGCTCGAGCTTCTTGCCCTCGGACTCGACCTGGGTCCAGTCCCCGCCGTGGCCGTTCATGGTGGCCAGGGCCGGCACCACCCGTTCCCAGACCGCGCCGACCAGGGTCCCGGGCTCGGCTCCGAGGATGGCGTGGGCCGCTGGATTGGCCGCCCGGACGTAGCCGTCGCCGTCCACGGCCAGGAGCCCGTCGGGCATGGTGTCGAGGAGCTTTGAATGGAAGCGCTCCAGGGCCGCCAGCCTGGCTCCCTCCTCGCGGCGGCGCAGGATGCCGTAGCTTAAGCCGAAGAGGACCACGGCCGCGGCCAGGATGTAGCCGGTCTGGACCAGGGCCGCGGTGCGGAAATCCTGGTACTGGGCCAGGTAGGCGTCCATGCCCATGCCCAGCAGCAGGAAGGTCTTTTCCGGCCGTTCGGGGAAGCCGGAGAGGGGCATGTCGTTCACGCCGATGTCGACCGAGCCCGCGCGGTTGCGCAGGCCCATGAGCAGCATCTCGCTCTTGGGGCCGCGGACCACGCCGTGCCAGCTGCCGCGGGACTCGAGGCTTTCCAGGGCTCCGGAAGGCAGGATGATCTCGTGCCCGCCCTCGCCGATGGAGGACAGGAGGATTTCGCCGGCGCTGGTGATGACCGCCATGTAACGCACGTCGCCGCCCTGGACCATGCTCTGGAAGAGCTCCATGGCCCGGGCGTCGAAGCGGCCGGGGCGCAGCGGGCTTTGCAGCCGGATGGCGCGCTGGATGATGGGCTGGATGCTGCGCAACAGCGCCCCGGCGGTCAGCAGCATGTTGCGGTCCAATATCTCGCGCTGCTGCTTCAGTCCCGACCAGGTCACGGCGATGAGGCTCGAGCTGATGAGGAAGAGGCCCAGGGCCACCAGGATCATGGGCGCACGGCTTGCTGCCCGCTGCAGGCTGATTTCCATGGTGTCGTCCGGGTCTCCTTTATTGCGGGACAGTCGCCCTGACCTGTTACCCACTACTCAACCGGCCGGAAAAAACAACCGGCGGCGGCTGGAGAGGAAGCCGCCGCCGGTGAGGCTGGAAGGAGGAGGGTCGCGGTAAACGTTCGGTCCATCGCCGGAGCACGGGGGTCATCGTGTCAGCCGGCTTCGCGCCCGGACGGAGTGGCGGGCCCAATCCATCCGGCTGCTTCCAGCCCGGCCCTAGGAGGCCTTGCTTGCGCCCGCCTGCTTGTGGAAATATGGGGGCTTCACGCCCGTTGTCTCCTGGATCTGCCTGGCCATCTCGCGCCTGAGCTCCAGGAGCTGCTGCTGGCAGGCGTCGAGCTGAACGGACAGCTCCTTCATCTTGGCCGTGTCGGGATTGGGCTGGCGCTCCAGCTTGGCCAGGGCGTTGCGGGTCTTTTTCAATTCGGCGCGCAGGGGTTCGGCCTTCGCCCCGTGCTCCTCCATGATCCGGTCATAGGCCTGCCGTTTCTCCGCGGGCAGGGCCAGATAGGCTTTCTTCCAGCCTTCGTAGGCTTGGGTGTCGCGGCCGGTGTTCGCGGCCTGGGTCTGGGCCTTCGCCGCCGGACCGAGCACCAGCGCCGCGAAAAGCGCCAGGGCCATGGCCAGCATCATGGAGGAGAATGGGGTTTTCATGGTGTCGTCCTCGCGTGTCGGCCGGCATGAAGCAGGGACCGTGCCAACCATGGCCCGAGGCGCGTTTTCCTCCCGGACATGACGGCAACAGTCTGGTTCGCCACTGTTTTTGTGCAAAACAATTCACAAATCACCGCGCACTTGTGCAGCCCGCCAGCAGGCTCAATTGACAAGCCCTGGCCAAGTGGCTATCGCACGGGCGGTACTGCGAAACGCCCCGGAGGTCGCCATGTCAGAATCCCTGCGCGCCAGAGTCGAGGCCGCCCTGGACAAGATCCGCCCCATGCTACAGGCCGACGGCGGCAACGTCGAGCTGGTCGAGCTGACCGCCGAGGGCGTGGCCAAGGTCCGCCTGCAGGGCGCCTGCCGCGGCTGCCCCATGTCCCAGATGACCCTGAAGAACGCCGTGGAGCGGACCGTGCTCAAGGAAGTGCCTGAGCTGAGGCGCGTCGAGCCGGCCTGAGGCGCGAAAAGAGAGCCCGGCCGAATATCTCCGCCGGCGGCGGCGTGCCGGACGCCGCCGCATCCCCCCATCCCAAACCCAAAGACAAGGACTCCCCACCCATGTCCGTCGTCACCCGTTTCGCCCCGAGCCCGACGGGCTTTCTCCACGTCGGCGGCGCCCGCACCGCCGTCTTCAACTTTCTCCTCGCCCGCCATTTCGGCGGGACCTTCATCCTGCGCATCGAGGACACAGACCAGGAGCGCTCGACCCCCGAGGCCACGAAAGCCATCCTCGACGGCCTGACCTGGCTCGACCTGTCCTGGGACCAACTCTACTACCAGAGCAAGCGCGCCGATCTGCACAACGAATACATCGACAAGCTCCTGGAGAGCGGCCACGCCTACTGGTGCGAGTGCACGCCGGACGAGGTCCAGGCCATGCGCGAAAAAGCCCAGGTCGAGGGCCGCAAGCCCAAGTACGACGGCCGCTGCCGGGAGCGGGGACTGGGCCCCGGCCCGGGCCGGGTGGTCCGGCTGAAGGCCCCGCTCTCGGGCACGACCAGCTTCAACGACCTAGTCAAGGGGGTCATCTCGGTCAACAACGAGGAGCTCGACGACCTGGTCCTGCGCCGGGCCGACGGCTGGCCGACCTACAACATGGCCGTGGTGGTCGACGACGTGACCATGGGCGTGACCCACATCGTGCGCGGCGACGACCACGTCTCCAACACCCCCAAGCAGATCCTCATCTACCGCGCCCTGGGCCTCAACCCGCCGGTCTTCGGCCACGTGCCCATGATCCTCGGCCCGGACAAGAAGAAGCTCTCCAAGCGCCACGGCGCCATGTCCGTGACCGACTACCGGGACATGGGCATCCTGCCCGAGGCCATGGTCAATTACCTTTTGCGCCTGGGCTGGGCTCACGGCGACAAGGAGATCTTCTCCCGCGAGGAGATGATAGCCCTGTTCACCACCGAGAACCTCGGCTCCTCGGCCGCGGTTTTCGACCTGGACAAGCTCCTCTGGCTCGACTCCCATTACATGAAGCAGACCCGGCCCGAGGAGCTGGCCGCCCTGCTGCCCGACTTCCTGGCCGCCAAGGGCCTGCCCCGCGCCGAGCCGGGCTATCTCGCCCGGGTGGTGCCGCTGCTCCAGGCCCGGGCCAAGACCCTGGTGGAGATGGCCGCGGCCGCCGATTTCTTCGTCCTGCCCGACGCGGAGCTGCCCTACGACGGGTCCGCCGTGGCCAAATTCCTCACGCCCGAGGCCAGGACCCGGCTATCGGCCATGGCTGAGGGCCTCGCCGCCCTGCCGCGCTTCGACCAGGTCAGCCTCGAGGCCTACTTCGCCACCTACCTCGAGGCCGAGGGCCTGGCCTTCAAGGCCGTGGCCCAGCCCCTGCGTGTGGCCATCACCGGCCGCACCTTCAGCCCCGGCCTGCACGAGACCATGGACGTCCTCGGCCGCGAGCGGGTGCTCGCCAGGTTGGCGAGGGCGGTGAACCTGTAGGATGAAAGAAAGACGCCGAAAGGGCGCGACGGGGTGAAGATCGCGGAATTGAGCCCGGATCACGCGGGGCGGAGTGGCGGCCTCGAGCCCTCACACGTTCGGGCCGAGGAGGATGGGGTCGATCGGATAGGCGCGGCCGGGAAACCGGCCTGCGGCTGATGAGCCCGTCATCTTTCCCTCATCGGCAATCCCGGTTTTTCTTCTTCAACGAACAAAGCCCCGGTCCGCGCGGACCGGGGCTTTGTCGACAGCGGGAAAAAAAATATGTGCTTCGGCTACTCGACAACCCGGATCGGGGCCTTCTGGACCTTGCCGGAGCGGATGCAGCTGGTGCAGACGCGCAGCGTCTTGACCTCGCCCGAGGGCAGGACCGCCCGGACGTTCTGCAGGTTGGGCTCGAAGGTGCGGATGGTCTTGATGTTGGAATGGCTGACGCTGTGCCCCTTCTGGCGCATCTTGCCGCAGACGTCGCAAATCTTGGCCATGGTGAATATCCTCCTGAAGGTCTCGACGCCCGGGGGCGTTTTACGTCGAAAAAGAACGCCGGCCACCGACCGGCGCAGCGAACTAAACTCCCTAGCCGCAATTTCCGGGAATGGCAAGTCCTTTCTTCTTGACACAAGCCTGGCGACGGATTAGGGAATCCTCCTTGCGAGGTGCTATGCCCGAACTGTGGCTGTCCTTGGACGATCTCCCGGCCGGCGGCCGGGAATTTTCATTTTCAGGCCAGGAGCTTTTCGAAGGGTTCTGGCGGGAGTACGGTCTTGCCTACCGTCCCGGCCGGCCCCTTGCCGCGACGCTCGCCGTCACGCCCCAGGAGGGCGGGGTGCGCATCGTCGGCGGGCTCACCGGCTCGGTCGTCGTGCCCTGCGATCGCTGCACCGGCGACGCTGAAATCGGGTTTGACGTCGAGCTCGATCTGTACGAAGAAGCCGTCGAGCCGAGCATCGAGGACCCCGAGCCCCTGTTGTCCTCGGCCGACGGACATCTGAAGCTCAATGCCGGCAGGCTGCTCTGGGAGCAGTTCAACCTGGCCCTTCCGGTCAAGGTTCTCTGCCGGAAGGACTGCAAGGGCTTGTGCCCGGGCTGTGGCCGCGACTTGAACGTCGAGGCCTGCACCTGCGAAAAGGACGAGGGCGATCCGAGGTTGGCCGCCCTGCGCGGGCTGAAGCTCAAGCAGTAGCTCCCGCGATCACGATACGAACGTCAAGCGAGGCACGAACATGGCTGTTCCCAAGAAAAAAACGTCCAAGTCGAAAAAAGGCATGCGCCGCTCCCACGACCACGTGGCCGTGCCCAACGTCATCCTGTGCAAGTGCGGCGAAGCCACACTGCCCCACCGGATCTGCCCGTCCTGCGGCGAGTACAGGGGCCTCCAGCTGCTCAAGAAGGCCGATGCCGAGTAATCCGCGCATCGCCGTGGACGCCATGGGCGGGGACTTCGGTCCCTCCGTGGTCGTGCCCGGCGCGGTCGCGGCCGCCCGCCAGGAACAGCTCGACCTGGTCCTGGTCGGCGATGTCGCGGCCATCGAGGCCGAGCTGGCCAAGCTCGACACCTCGGGCCTGACCATCGAGCGCGTGGCAGCCTCCCAGGTGGTGACCATGGAGGACAAGCCGTCCGACGTCCTGCGCCGGAAAAAGGACTCCTCCATCCACGTCTCCTGCCGCCTGGTCAAGGAGGGCCGCGCCGACGGCGTGGTCTCAGCCGGCAACACCGGCGCCACCCTGGCCTGCGGCATCTTCATCCTCGGCCGGGTCAAGGGCGTCGACCGCCCGGCCCTGGCCTCGATCCTGCCCACGGAGAAGCGCCCGGTCATCCTGCTCGACGTCGGCGCCAACGTCGACGCCAAGGCCCACCACCTCTTCCAGTTCGCGCTCATGGCCGACTGCCTGGCCCGGACCGTGCTCGGCTACGAGAACCCCTCGGTCGGGCTCATGTCCATCGGCGAGGAGGAGGGCAAGGGCAATGTCCAGGTCAAGGAGGCCTACGACCTCCTGCGCCAGTCCTCGCTCAACTTCGTCGGCAACGTCGAGGGCCGGGACATCTTCAAGGGCGAGCTGGACATCCTGGTCTGCGACGGCTTTGTCGGCAACGTGGCCCTCAAGCTTTCCGAAGGCCTGGCCAGCTCCATGGCCAACATCCTGAAACGCGAGCTCAAGCGCACCCTGCTCTCGACCCTGGGCACCATGCTGGCCATGGGCGCGCTCAAGCGCTTCAAGCGCCTGCTCGACTATGCCGAATACGGCGGCGCGCCCATCCTGGGTCTGGAGTCCATCGCCATCGTCTGCCACGGCGCCTCAAACGAGAAGGCCATCAAGAATGCCGTGGTCATGGCCGCCCGCTTCGTGGGCAACCAGGCCAATCAGCTGCTGATCAAGGCCTTGTCCGAAAACAAAGACCTGACCAGGTTCAGCCGGGGCCGGGCCGAAACGGCCGAAACCGGCTCCTAGCCCTGCGGCGGCGCACCCAGCCGCCCCGCTCGGGCCACCTGGTGGAGATACTACCGCCGATGACCACTTCCTGCGCCATCCACGGCCTTGGCTTCCACGTTCCCGAGCGCGTCCTGACCAACGCCGACCTGGAGAAGATGGTCGAGACCAGCGACGAGTGGATCACCACCCGCACGGGCATCAAGGAGCGGCGCATCGCCGCGGCCGGCACCGCCTGCTCCGACCTGGCCCTGGGCGCGGCGCGAAAGGCCCTGGCCGCGGCCGGGCTGGCCGCCGACGACCTGACCCACATCATCGTCGCCACCCTGACCCCCGACGCCTACGTCCCGTCCACGGCCTGCATCCTCGAATACAAGCTCGGCACCACGCGCAAGGTGGCCTTCGACTTAAACGCCGCCTGCTCCGGCTTCTCCTACGCCCTGGAGCAGGCCCGGGCCATCTGCTGCCTGCACCCCGAGGCCCTGGTCCTGATCATCGGCGCCGAGATCCTCTCCACCCGCACCAACTGGGCCGACCGCTCGACCTGCGTGCTCTTCGGCGACGGCGCCGGCGCGGCCATCCTCGGCGGCGCTGCGCGCGGCCCGGGTCTGGGCCGGCTCGAGGACGTGCTTCTGTCCTCCGACGGCTCCATCTGGCCCATGCTCACGGTCATCGGCGGCGGCTCCATGCACCCCTACGCCAAGGGCGAGTGCATCGGCGACGAATTCTTCGTGCACATGGACGGCCGCGAGGTCTACAAGCACGCCGTGCGCAACATGGAGGCCGTGACCGAGGCCATTTTGGCCAAGCACGGCCTGACCTTTGCCGACATCGACCTGTTCATCCCGCACCAGGCCAACCTGCGCATCATCGAGGGCGTGACCAAACGCTTCGGGCTGCCCGCGGACAAGGTCTACATCAACGTCGACCGCTACGGGAACACCTCGGCCGCCAGCGTGCCCATCGCCATGGCCGAGGCCTACGCTCAGGGCCGCATTCCCCCCGGAGCCAGGGTCGTGGTCACCACCTTCGGCGGCGGCTTCACCTGGGGAGCCTCGCTCCTGCGTTTTTAGCCATTTGCGCATCACCGGCATTTAGGCTAGGACACTTTGATTTCCGGACGCACCAGTTACCCCGGACGTAACGCACCATGAGCGATCTTCCCTCCACCGCACTGGTCACCGGCGGCTCCCGCGGCATCGGCAAGGCCTGCGCCCTGCGCCTGGCGCGCCTCGGCTTCGCGGTCTGCCTGACCTACGTCTCCAAGCCCGAGGCGGCCGCGGCCGTAGTGGACGAGATCACGTCCGCCGGCGGCTCGGCCCGGGCCATCCGCCTGGACGCCGCCGAGCGCGAGGCCGTGGCCGCGTTCTTCAAGGACGAGATCAAGGACAAGGTCCGGCTGTCCGTGCTGGTCAACAACGCCGGCATCACCAAGGACGGACTGCTCATCCGCATGAAGGACGAGGACTGGGACAAGGTCATCGCCGTGAACCTGACCGGGGCCTTCGCCATGCTGCGCGAGGCGGCCAGGATCATGGCCCGCCAGCGCTTCGGCCGGATCGTCAACATCGCCTCCATCACCGGCCAGATGGGCAACGCCGGACAGGCCAACTACGCCGCGGCCAAGGCCGGCCTGATCGGCCTGACCAAGACCGCGGCCCGCGAGCTGGCCGGGCGCAACGTCACGGTCAACGCCGTGGCCCCCGGCTTCATCGAGACCGACATGACCGCGGCCCTGCCCGAGGAGATCAGAAAGGGCATGCTCGCGGGCATCCCGGCCGGCCGCTTCGGCTCGGCCGAGGACATCGCCGCGGCCGTGGCCTTCCTCGCCTCCGAGGAGGCCGGCTACGTCACCGGCCAGGTCCTGGCGGTCAACGGCGGAATGTACATGTAAGGGGATAGCCCCCAGCTTTTCGTATCCAGCACAGACAACCTACGACAAAAACCACCCGCCTGGAGGTACACCATGTCCGTTGAGGAAAAAGTCAAAGCGATCATCGTCGATCAGCTCGGCGTCTCGGCCGAGGAAGTCAAGCCCGAAGCCTCCTTTGTCGACGATCTGGGCGCCGATTCCCTGGACCTGACCGAGCTGATCATGGCCATGGAAGAGGAATTCGACATCGAGATCGACGACGAGGACGCCCAGAAAATCGTCAAGGTCCAGGACGCCATCTCCTACATCTCGTCCAAGTCCTGATGCCCCGGGCCGCCTGAGCGGTCCCGAAGCGCCTGTACCCGTCGGGGGCGCCCCGCGGCCGGCATTCGCCGCCGGGCGCCCCCGTGCTTCCGGCAACCGGACCAAACGCCCCAAGCAGCGGGGGAGACAATGAAACTCAATCGCGTCGTCGTCACCGGCCTGGCCACCGTAACGCCGCTCGGCAACGATCTGGCCAGCAGCTGGCAGAACCTGCTGGCCGGCAAGAGCGGCATCGGACCCATCACCCGCTTCGACACCTCCGAATTCATCACCACCATCGCCGGCGAAATCAGGGACCTCGACGAGACGCCGCTGATCGACGCCAAGGCATCCAGGCGCATGGACCGCTTCACCCGCTACGCGGTCTACGCCGCGCTCTCGGCGGTCAAGGACGCGGGCCTGACCATCGCTCCGGCCGACGAGCCCGAGGTCGGGGTGATCATCGGCGTGGGCCTGGGCGGACTCGAAACCATCGAGATCTGCCACAAGAAGATGCTCGAGACCGGCCCCAGGCGCCTCACCCCCTTCTTCATCCCGGTGCTCATCGCCAACATGGCCGCCGGCCAGGTGTCCATCTACACCAAGGCCAAGGGCATCAACCTCTGCACCACCTCGGCCTGCGCCTCGGGCATGCACGCCGTGGCCACGGCCTACACCGAGCTGAAACTCGGCCGGGCCAAGGCCATGATCTGCGGCGGCGCCGAATCGACCATCACTCCGCTGGCCGTGGCCGGCTTCAATGCCCTGAAAGCCCTCTCCACCCGCAACGACGACCCGACCCGCGCCTCCCGGCCCTTCGACCGCGACCGCGACGGATTCGTCATGGGCGAGGGCTCGGGCATCCTCATCCTCGAGACCCTGGAACAGGCCAAGGCCAGAGGCGCCCGCATCTACGCCGAGGTCGTGGGCTGCGGCTCGTCCGGCGACGCCTACCACATGACCGCCCCGCCCGAGCACGGCGAAGGCATGGCCCTGGCCATGAAGGCGGCCCTGCGCGAGGCCGGCCTGCCGCCGACCGAGATCGACCACGTCAACGCCCACGGCACGTCCACGGCGCTAAACGACCTCTGCGAGACCCGGGCGCTCAAGACCGTCTTCGGCGACCACGCCAGGAAACTGGCCATCACCGCCAACAAGTCCATGACCGGGCACCTGCTCGGCGCGGCCGGCGGCGTGGAGAACGTCTTCGCGGTCAAAACCATCTACGAGGGCATCATCCCGCCGACCATCAACCTCGACAACCCCGGCCCCGAATGCGACCTGGACTACACCCCGAACCAGGCCCGCAAGAAGGACGTGACCTACGCCCTGTCCAACTCCTTCGGCTTCGGCGGCACCAACTGCTGCGTCCTGTTCAAAAAATTCGAGGAGTAGCGTCATGGAAGAGCTCATCATGCAGGACCCGGACATCGCCCGGGCCATCACCCTGGAATGCGAGCGGCAGATCGCCAAGCTCGAGATGATCGCCTCGGAAAACTTCACCTCCACCGCCGTGCGCCAAGCCCAGGGCTCGGTCATGACCCACAAGTACGCCGAAGGCTACGCCCACAAGCGCTACTACGGCGGCTGCGAGTTCGTGGACCAGGCCGAGGACCTGGCCGTGGAGCGGGTGAGGCGCCTGTTCTCCGCCGGCTACGCCAACGTCCAGCCCCACTCCGGCTCCCAGGCCAACATGGGCGTCTACTTCGCCGTGCTCCAACCCGGCGACACCATCCTGGGCATGAACCTGTCCCACGGCGGACACCTGACCCACGGCTCGCCGGTCAACTTCTCCGGCCGGCTGTACAAGACCGCCTTCTACGGCGTCTCCAAGGACACCGGGACCATCGACTACGACCAGCTCCTGGCCGTGGCCAAGGAAGCCAGGCCCAAGCTGATCATCGCCGGCGCCTCGGCCTACCCCCGGATCATCGACTTCAAGCGCTTCCGCCAGATCGCCGACGAGGTCGGGGCCCAGCTCATGGTCGACATGGCCCACATCGCCGGCCTCGTGGCCACCGGGCTGCACCCCTCGCCCATCGAGCACGCCCAGTTCACCACCTCGACCACCCACAAGACCCTGCGCGGCCCCCGCGGCGGCCTGATCCTCGCCGCCGAGGACCAGACCAAGCTCTTGAACTCCAACATCTTCCCCGGCATCCAGGGCGGACCGCTCATGCACGTCATCGCCGCCAAGGCCGTGGCCTTCGGCGAGGCCCTCAAGCCCGAGTTCAAGACCTACCAGCGCCAGGTCGTCTCCAACTGCCAGGTCCTGGCCAAATGCCTGACCGACGCCGGCTTCGACCTCGTCTCCGGCGGCTCGGACAACCACCTGGTGCTCATGGACTTGACCAGCAAAGACCTGACCGGCAAGGACGCCGAAAAAGCCCTGGACCTCGCCGGCATCACCGTCAACAAGAACACCGTGCCCTTCGAGACCAAGTCCCCCTTCGTCACCTCCGGCATCCGCCTGGGCACCCCGGCGCTCACCACCCGGGGCATGAAGGAAGACCACATGTGCAAGATCGCCGGCTGGATCGTCGGCGTCCTCACCCACATGGACAACGAAACCACCCTGGCCGAAATCAGAAGCCAGGTCGAACGCTTCGCCCGCCAGTTCCCCCTCTTCGCCTGGTAGGCGAAGACCGGGGCGCTGCCCCGGGCCCCGGCAGGGGCTCTGCCCCTGCACCCCGCAAGGGGGAAATGATT
>DIXN01000051.1 GCA_002428705.1 Desulfovibrio sp. UBA6079 | reverse complement strand
GGCGGCGCCCGCCGCGCGTCGGCCTGGGCTCGTTGCGCAAGCCACCCTGGCGGATGAACTGCCTGCGCAAGCGGCAGGCCCAGCCCTTGGAGACGCCGATGGCCTCGGCCTTCTGCTCCAGGGTCAGGCCGAACGCCAGAGGAAGCAACACGGCCTGGACCTGCCTGAGTTCATCCGCCGTCCTGGCCTTGGCCACGCTCGCTTTGGCCTGCTCCAAAACCTCTCGTCCGCTCGCTGTCCTCGCCATCGCCGCACCTCCTTTCGGGCTGTGCGGCCATTATTACATATTTGATTTGTAATTGGAATAATGCCCCTCACTGCCCCTTCGTGGCGTCTTTCTTCCTTCCACCATGAGGAGAGGGGGCGGGCGTGACCATCCGCGCGGTCGCAAACCCCGCGCGAACGGCCCGGTCCGGCCCCTCTTCACCTCGTGGCAGTCTTCGCCTTCTCTTCTATATCTCCACGATCTCGTAGTCCGCGCTGCCCAGGCCGATCTCCACGCCGTAGGTGATCTGTATCAGGCCCTGAGTGTGTTCCCAGGCGGCCTTGAACTTGTCCACGCCCGGGCCGGCGGGCTGCTCGAGCTTGCAGCCGGCGAGGCTCGCCTGGCCGGTGACCAGGTCGTAGGAGGCCTTGTCTATGGCCACCGGGTCGGTTGAGGCCAGGATGCCGATGTCCGCGACCATGGCCGTGTCGCTCCAGGGCACGCAGTCGCAGTCCGGGGTGATGTTCTCCAGGAAGTTCAGGTACAGCACCTTGCCGGCCTTGTTCCTGACTGCGCCGTATGCGTACTCGGTCATGCGCTCCATGAACTCCGGGACGTCCCGGAACCATTCTGGCGCCACGGCCTTTTCCGGGCAGACCGTGCAGCACTCGAAGCAGCCGATGCACAGCTCGGGGCTGACGAAGCACTTGCCGTCGTCGCCCACCTTGGCCGCCCCGGCCGGGCAAACCTCCTGGCACAGCCCGCAGCCGATGCACTTGTCCTTGTCCACAGTGAGGCGCGGGGAATGCTGGGCCAGCTTACCCTTGCCCGGGGCGCAGCCCATGGCCAGGTTCTTGATGGACCCGCCGAAGCCCGCGATCATGTGGCCCTTGAAGTGCGTCATGACCACCATGGCGTCGGCGTCATGCACGTCGCGGGCGATTGTTACCTCGGAAAAGCGCTTGCGGTCGATGGCCACCTGCACGGCGTTGCCGCCCTTCAGGCCGTCGGCGATGATCACCGGGGCATTGACCACGCTGTAGGCGAAGCCGTGCTCGAAGGCCGTCAGCAGGTGGTCCACGGCGTTTATGCGGCTGCCGCTGTAGAGGGTGTTGGTGTCGGTCAGGAAGGGCTTGCCGCCCAGCTCACGCACCGCGTCCACGATCTGGCGCACGTACACGGGCTTCAGGTGGGTGTCGTTGCCGTGCTCGCCGAAGTGCAGCTTCACGGCCGCGAGGTCGCCCTTGGCGACGATGCCCGCGAGCCCGGCCGCCTCGGCCAGGCGCCGGATCTTGGCGATCTTGTTGTCCGTGTGGCTGCGGGTCCGCGCGCTGGCGAAATAGACTTTCGAGGCCATGGGTGTCCTCCCCTCGGGGATTTCGCGCGCGGGCCTGATGCCGGCGCGTCGATTGACTACATAAGTCCTCCCCGGTGGCGGATTCCAGACATGTTTCAGTCGAATGCTTGCCTGATCCTGCAAAATCCTGAAATTCCCCCTTTGTGCCGGCGGGCGGATGTCGTACAGAGAATCCGGACGACGAAGGAGAACGGCATGGAACACGGCATGACAGCCCGGCACGAACGATTCGTGCGCCTGCTGACCGAGCTGGCGCCCGGCGAGGGTGTCTCGCCCGCGCCGCTGCCCGGCGTGCGCTTCATGAAGTCCAGCCGGCCCCACCCGCGCGGCCCGGCCGTCTACGAACCCTGCGTCATCATCATCGGCCAGGGCCGCAAGATCGGCCACCTGGGCGGCGAGGTCTACACCTACGACCCCGGCAACTACCTGGTGCTCTCCGTGCCCCTGCCCTTCGAATGCGAGACGCAGGCCAGCCCCGAGGAGCCGCTCCTCGGCTTGTCCGTGCCCGTGGAACCGGCCGTTCTCGGCGAGCTGCTTTTGGAGCTCGACGAGTCCGAGCCCTCGGGCGGAGCCGTCCCGCGCACCAACGTGCCCCGCGGCATCGCCTCGACCCCGCTCACCCCCGAGCTGCTGGGCGCCGCCGTGCGCCTGCTGGAGAGCCTACGCTCCCCGGCCGAAAGCCGCATCCTCGGCCCCCAGGCCGTGCGCGAGATCGTCTTCCGCGTGCTCCAGGGCGGGCAGGGCGGGGCGCTGCGGGCGTTGGCCGCGCGCAACGGCAGCTTCGGACAGATCGCCAAGGTGCTGAAGAAAATCCACGCCGACTGCGCCGCGAACCTCTCCGTCGAAACCATGGCCCGCGACGCCGGCATGAGCCTCTCGGCCTTCCACCACAACTTCAAGGCCGTGACCTCGGCCTCGCCGCTCAGTTACGTAAAGACCCTGCGCCTGCACAAGGCCCGCGTGCTCATGGTCCAGGACGGCCTGAACGCCAGCACGGCGGCCGGGCAGGTGGGCTACGTGAGCCCTTCCCAGTTCAGCCGCGAGTTCAAGCGCTTCTTCGGCGCAAGCCCGGCCGAGGAGGTCCAGAAGCTGCGCCGGGCGGTGTAGCCTCAGGCGGCGGCCTCCGGCGGCCAGGGGACGCTGTCCCTTGGACCCTGCCAGGAGGGAATGATTCCCTTCTGGACCACCCGAATGGGGGCGAAACCCGGGCGGAAGGCGGCCACGAGGGGGGAAGCACCCGCGCCGGGCCGCCCGGTCCTTGGGCCGTGCCGCGTGGTTGATTTGCTCTTCCTCTTTCCTCACTGGCAGCTTTTCCGTCTTTCGACTGAGCCGCAGGTCTGATCCGCCCGCCGGCGTCGATCCGAACTCCGGCCGCGCGGCGACGGCGTCAGCCCCAGGTCCTCCACCGGATCGCAAACCAGCCCGCCGACTTCCTCCCGCCCCGTCTCGCCCCTCACCGGCGCCTTTCCTCTTCCTCCCCTTTTCGCCAGCGATAACGCTTCACAACTGCGCCGCGTCCTGGCAGTCTGGCCCGGCGCTTGCCCGGGAGGACTGCATGGACAAGGAGAAGTACGCCGTCATCCGGCGGATAATCGAGTCGATTCCCTTTCACGTCTGGCTCGGCGTGCACGTGCCGGAGCTGGCCGACGGCCTGGCCGTGCTGTCCCTGCCCTTCCGGCCGGAGCTCGTCGGCGACTCGCGCCGGCCCGCCCTGCACGGCGGCGTGCTTTCGACCCTGGCCGACGCCGCCGGCGGCACCGCGGTCTGGACCCGCTGCGGTGCCCACGACCGCCTCGCCACCATCGACCTGCGCGTGGACTACCTGCGGCCGGCCCCGGCCGAGGACCTGTGCGCCACGGGCACCGTTCGGCTCATCGGCAACCGCGTGGGCAACGCCGTGGTCCGCATCACTCCCGCCGCCGATCCCGACCTGGTCCTGGTCGAGGCCCGCGGCGTGTACAATATCCGCAAGACCAGGGAATAGCGGCGGGAGGGGAGAGAACCGGGGGAAGGCGGGAAACCCTTTGGCAAAAGGGTTTCCCGCCTTCCCCCGAACCCCCATCCACCCTTTCTAAACTTTTGGCTCGCTTCGCGGAGAGCTCCGAGGTCGAACGACGGGGCTCGGATCGGGCGGGCAATGAAGGAAAGAAGCCGGCGAGGGCGTGACTCCGCGCCGTGTCCGGATCGTATGACCGGACAGCCGCCCCCGCACCCCATCTTCCCCTCGCGGCGGCTTTTCCGTATCTTCGCGGCGCGGCGGGCGATTCCAGCCACGTCGTGGCGGCCGTGCGGTCATGGAATCCACTGTGAATGAAATGCCGAGAGACGGGGTATGAAGAAGACAGGCCTGGTTGTCGTTGCAATTCTCCTGGTGCTGGCGTTTTTGTTCCTCTATTTCAATGAAAAGGACCGTTCGATGCGGATCGGAAACGCGCAGACTGAGGCATTGCTTGCGCAGGCCCGGCAGCTGGTCGTGGTCTGGTCGGAGGGGTGGGACCGGGCGGACGGCCGGATGCAACGCTTCGAGCGCCGCTCCGAGGGCGGGCCGTGGTCGGCCGTCGGCGGCCGGGTGACGGTCTGCCTGGGGGCCAAGGGCCTGGCCTGGGACAGGGAGTACCGCCCCGAGCCGGCGGACGCGGTCAAGCGCGAGGGGGACGGCAAGTCCCCGGCCGGCCTGTTCCGGCTGACGCAGGTCTTTGCCGGCAATGCCCAGGCCCTGCCGCCGAACGTCGCAATGCCGGTGCTCATCGCCGACGCCTCGACCGTCTGCGTCGATGATCCGGCCTCGAAATACTACAACACGGTGATCGACCGCGACGAGGCGGCGACCGTGGACTGGTCCTCGCACGAAAACATGCTGCGCAGCGACGAGCTGTACGACCTCGGCCTGACCGTGGCCTACAACGAGGGCTGCACGCCCGGCGCGGGCTCGTGCATCTTCATGCACATCCGGCGGCCGGAGGCCTGCACCACGGCCGGCTGCACCGCCATGGAAAGAAAGGATCTGCTGGACCTGGTCGCCTGGCTGAAGTCCGGGGACCGGCCCGTGCTCCTGCAACTGCCCCGGGACGAGCTGCTGGCCAGCCGCCTTGCCCGCGACGTGGAAAACGGCGCCGAGGTCTTCAAGTAGCGTTCGGCGGAATGCAAATCGCCCGGATTCCAGGCCGCAATGGGGGAAAGGCGGCCGGTGAGGGTGAAAAACGGGACCGTATTGCGCCGCGAATGCGGTCTGTGACCCGCACGCCGCGCCATCCCTCCCTTCTTCACCCTCGTGGCGGCCTTTTCTGATCTCCGCCATCTCGCGCGCTCGATCTTCCCCCGTACAGGTTATTTGGATTCGGCCTGACGTATCCGGTCAGTCACTCGTCAGTAAAACCCAGACCGGGCCTCCACGGAGTCGCGAGCCATATTCCTTGATCCTCAGACCGTGGGCAATGCCGTGTGACATTTAGGGCAGACGCCCCAGGCGGAGGACATCTTGCGCTGGCAGCCGGGGCAGGTCACCTCCACCGCCGGAGCTGCCGGCGCTGTGGGCTGCGTCGTCCTTTCGGGCGCAGTCCGGCGGGGTACGACGCTCTCGATCTCCTTGGGAGTCGCATCGAGTTGTCCCGTAACGATGAGTGAATGGTGGAGCAGCTTCTCGATGTGTTCCAGGGACAGGGCGCTACGCTTGGTCCACTTCCAGATGTACAGGGGGGCGATGGCGATGCAGATCATCAGAATGAAGGCGAGCACGTAGAGGAAAACAATTCCGGACGCCATGACGAGCTCCTGTGGGTTGCGGTGGGGGGAGGCACTGCCGGTGGCATGAACCAATGCGCCGTCGCATTTCTAATACGTCATGCGCTGATTGTCTATGAAGATCGTCTGCAGTGGCATATTGTTTCGTGGAATTACGGCATTGGCTGAAGATCTGCTGTCCGTGCCAGTGGTGCGTCGATTGTCCTATTGATTTCCGCTCCCGCGCTGTCGAAAATCCGCGATCGCTGCTTGGGCCGGGTGTGCATTGCATGACCTCTCCGCAGCCTTCCCCCTCGCCGGCCGTCATTTCGGTTTTTCGATCCCTCCGCAGGCCCGACCGCGCCGGGTGTGCAATGCATGACGCGCCGTGCGCATGGTCGCCATCTCCTGTCCTTGCCGCGTCCTCGTCCGGCGACTGTAGTGCCCGTCGGCCCCGGTCCGCCCGAGGATACGGATGGTGCGGCGTTTGCATGTAAAATTATTGATGTTTACAAAAACCGAATGCACCTTACATGCTTAGTATACCCATGCGAGAGGCGACCATGCGCGCAGAAAAACAGAGCTTCCCGGCGCTCGGCGCATTGCTGACGGAATTCGCTCCGGCCGAGCGAGAGTCTATAGAGATTGTCCGCGAGCAGCGGGCGTTCCTGCAACGCGCCCTCGACGCCCGCATTATCGAGACCATCCCCTCCATCGTCTTGATATTGAATGCGCAGCGGCAGATCGCCTACGCCAACACCGCGCTCCTCAACCTGTTCAAGGCCGACAGCCTGGACGAGATCGTCGGCCTGCGGCCGGGCGAGCTGTTCCAGTGCGTCCACGCCCACGACGGCCTGGGCGGCTGCGGCACGTCCGCGGCCTGCCGGCAGTGCGGTGCGGTGCGGGCCATTCTCGGCGCGGCCTCCGGCCAGCCCACCGACCAGGAGGCCCGCGTCCTGGTGCGCACGGGCGGCAGGATAGACAGCATGAACCTCAAGGTGCATGCCGAGCCGCTCTCTGTCGAAGGCCAGGACTTCGTCATCGCCTACATCTCGGACATGTCCGACCACGTGGCCCGGGAGCTGATGGAGCGGGTCTTCTTCCACGACATCCTGAACGCCCTGTCAGGCATTGTCGGCGCCACGCGGATCATCCACGAGGAGACCGGCGGCGAGCTCCAGGAGCTGGCTGCCGCGGTCCTGGAGCGGGCCGAGTATATGACCCGCGAGGTGAACGCCCAGCGGCTGCTCAACTCCGCCGAAAAAAACGACCGGCCCGAAGCCGAGGCCGCGGAGGTCAGCCCGCACGAGCTCCTGGCCAGCTTGGCGCGGATGTACGCCGGCGGCCGGCTGGCCCAGAGCAAGGCCATCGTCGTCCAGTCCGGCCACCCCGAGACGACCATCCGCACCGACCAGGCCATCCTCTACCGGGTCATCGAAAACCTGCTGAAGAACGCCCTGGAAGCCTCGCTGCCCGGCGACTCGGTGACCATAGGCTACCGCCTGGCCGCGGCCTCGATCACCTTCTTCGTCACCAACCAGGCCTACATCCCCCTCGAGGTGCAGCACCAGATCTTCCAGCGCGCCTTCTCCACCAAGGGCCCGGGCCGCGGGCTCGGCACCTACGGGGTGAAGACCCTGGCCGAGAACCTGCTGGGCGGAGAGGTACGCTTCACCTCGGACAAGGTCCGCGGCACGACCTTCACCGTCACTCTGCCCCTGGCTCTCGACAGCGCCCCTGAATCCTTTGACCCTCTCTTCGCACTCTGAGCGCGGGGAAAGCGGGAAAGCCGCCACGAGGTGAGAGAAGGGGAGGGCAGGATTGGACCGTCATCTGACGCCGATCCGGCATCCGTTCATTTCGTGGCCGTCTTTTCTTTCTTCACCGCGCGGATGGATCGAGCCGGCGCGCGATCGAAAACCGAACAACGGCCATGAGGGCGAGGAAATGCCGGGATCGAGCTGGCCGGCGGGTCCGGCATGGACGCCCGGCGCGCCCCGCGGCCATGGACGAGCGCTCCCGGTCCGAAGGCGGACGGGGTTATGGGGCAGATGTCTGCCGCCGGTCCGTGGGTCGGGGCCAGCAGCGGCCCGGCACGCTTGCGCTACGACCCGTTCACGAAGCTGTAGAGGCCGATGAGCATGGCCAGGAACAGGAAAAGCGCCGACTGGACCCGAGCCACCACCGCGGCCTGTCCCGACACCCGGGTGAAGCTGATGCCGCCGGCCACGCCGGCCAATACCAGGAAAATGATGGCCTGAGTAATCATGGTTTTCCCCTCCTTCCGGTCCCTTTCCAAGAAAAGGAGACTTGGGACTATTCTATAGGGGAAAATATTCATTTGGGCAACTGATTTCACGCGTAAAAGCCATCATTCTCCGAGAGCCGCAGCGGCAGGCCCGGGCCTGGCTTCCGGCGCCCGGTGCGGACGGAGGGCAGCCGGCCGGCTGCGCTGGCAAGGGCTCCTCCGGCCCCATAGCCGTTCCCAGCGGAACAGCGCCACGGGGGTGAAGAATAGGGTGAACGCGCATCGCCTGTCCGGTCTTTTGACCCTGCCCGGGTGTTGATTCCTGCTCTCCCCGTGCGCCTTTCTTCTCTCGTTCTCCTTGCTCCCGAAGCCAGCGAGGAGCATGGTTCGCCCCTCGTCACCCCAGCTGAAAATCGAAGCCCCTCGGCGTTCTTTGCGCCGAGGGGCTTCGATTTTCAGACTGCGGGGTCAAGGGGCAGCGCCCCTGGCCGCCGGAGGCCTAGCGCCTGGGGAATTCGATGACGAAGCGGGTGCCGTTCTCGCGCAGGATGGTCAAGGTGCCTCTGAGCTGGCCGACCAGGCTGACCACCAGGCGCATGCCCAGGCTGGCGGTGGCGCGCACGTCGAGGTCGGGCGGCAGGCCTACGCCGTTGTCGGCGATCTCCAGGCGGACCAGGTCGTCATCGGCCGTGAGCGAAAAGGCCACCGTTCCTGGTTGCCGGCCGGGCAGGCCGTGCTTCACGGCGTTGGTGGCCAGTTCGTTGACGATGAGGCCGAAGGGGATGGCCGCGTCCATGCTCAAGGGGACGGGCTGGCAGTCGAGCTCCAGGCGGACGCCGCCGTCGGAGCGGTAGGCCGCGATCAGGCGGTCGACGATCTTGGCGGCGTAGGCCGCGGCATCGATGCCGGAGAGGTCCGCGGATTGGAAGAGCTCCTCGTGGACCAGGGCCAGGGTCATGATGCGGTCGATGGACTGGTTGAAGGGCTCGAGGGCCTCGGGGTCGGTGACGGCGTCGCTGGCCAGGGAGAGCAGGCTGGAGACGATCTGGAGGTTGTTCTTGACCCGGTGGTGGACCTCGCGCAGCAGGAGGTCCTTCTCGGCCAGGGAGGCCGACAGGCGGGCCTCGGCCGCGCGCTCCTGGCTCATGTCCCGGGACACGCCCAGTATGAAGTCCCGGTCGGTGGCCGTGTCGCGCACCAGGGTGCGGACGGTGCGCATTTCCGGCAGGCCGTGCAGCGGAAAGTCGTTCTCGATCGTGGTGTCGTCGGCCAACACGGCCAGGTCAGCCTCCCTGATCCGGGCGTGGTCCTCGGGTGCGAGCCGGGGCAGGAGCGCTTCGGAACGCCGGCCGAGCAGGCTCGGCTGATCGCAGCCGGCCACGCGCCTGGCTGCGGCGTTGGCGTAGACGAATCGGCGCCTGCTGTTCTTGACGAAGACCGGCAGGGGGAGCTGCTCGAGGAAGGCGGCCAACTGGCGGTCGGTGATGGAACCCGGCCGGCTCGTGTCCTGGTCCTCGGGCGGGGGCGGCGGAGTATCGGTCATGGTCGCGCTCCTCGTCGTCCGATCGTAACGTATCGGCAGTACGTTGAAAAGGCCGTTGACCGCCCCTTGCCAATTCCCGGGCGCAGGCATATTGAGCGCTGTTTCCATCTTCCGATCCGGCGTAGGCCCCATGAAAAAGTCGCGTCGATTCCTGCTTTTCAAAGATTCCCTGTTCGGCTAGGGCTGTTGCGCCCCGCCCGGGACCAAACGTCTCCGTCCCCGCCCAACCGGTTTTCTGCCGACGGCCGTAACAAGCCGTCCCTCGCGCGAGGCGCGCATGACCCTTGCCCCCTGCCTGCCGGCCAGCCTGACGCTGGCCATGCCCCTGTCCCTGTCGGCCCTGGAGAAATACCTGCTGCGCCGCGGCCTTGTCCTGACCGACGGCTACGACGCGGCCAGCCGTCGGGTGATCACCCGGGCCTGCGACTCCCAGGGCCGGCCCGCGCTGACCTATGTCCATCCGGCCTATGATTACCACGGCCTGGATCGCGGCGCGCTGCTCGCAGGCGCGCTCGCCGCCGCCGGGGAGGCCCTGGGGATGAGCCCTCGGGCCGTGGCCGAGGCCGTGGCGGCCGACTTCGCCGCGCAACCGGAAGGCTTTGCCTGCCGGCGCTGCGCCGCCTGCTGCACCGGCCTGCGCGATGCCTATCAGGGCCGGGTGAGCCGCGAGGAGGTGGACTGGTGGCGGTTGCTCGGCCGAGAGGACGTGCTGCGTTTCGTTTCGCGCCAGGAGCGGCCGGACTACGTGCTCTACGCAGCCTGGGTCAATCCCAAGACCGGCGGGCACTTCAAGCGCTGCCCCTGGCTGCGGACCGAGGGCGGCCGCAAGGTCTGCCACATCCATGAGGTGCGCCCGCTCAAGTGCCGTTCCTTCCCGCTCTCGCGCGAGCAGGCCGAGCGTTTGCACTGCCCGGCCTTCGAGGAACAGGCGGAGATGACGCCGGCCCTTCCGGGCGTAGGGCGGTAGCGGGCTAGCGGGCGGCCGCGCCGGCCTTCTCGGCTCCGGACCTGGCCGTCTCCGGCTCGGCCTTCAGCATCCGGCCAAGGAGGGCGATCATGTCCGCGTCCAGGCGGTCGTACTCGGCCTCGCAGCCCGTGGCGCGCCCGGCCGGCAGGAGTTCCTCGGGGCTCGCGCCGAGGATGGCCTCGGCCTGCTCCGGGTCGTAGCCGACCGCCAGGCACAAAACATCGGCGTAGGCTTCCGTGGTCAGGGCCTGGGCCTGCCAGTAGGGCCGCTCGGCCGGCGCCAGGTCTTCTGTCTGGGCTGCGTTGGCGAAGAAGTCCGCGGCGTTCAGGGCCGTGGCCAGGCCGTGCTCGCCGGGCGCGCCGAGGCTCTCGAAGAGGCACCACAGTCCGAGCCTGCGCGTGGCTTCCGCCCCCCGTACCGAGGCGGGCAGGTCGAAGACGCTCGGCAGCGCCCGGCCAAGCTCCCGGTAGAGGGAAAAAAGCGTGGCATCAAAGAAGAGCTCGTCGGCGGCCTGGTCGTCCGTCCCGGAAATTTCCACTGCCAGGCGGTGGTAAAGGCGCACGCCCTCGGTGCACAGGGGGATGGTCCGGCCGGCGGGCGGAACGGCGGGCAGCCCGGCGCCGCACGGCCCGACGGCGAGGGTCAGGTCGGATGGCAGGTGGAAAAGCTCGCTGACCTCGGCCGCGAAGTATTCCGGCAGGTGCTCGCGTTTGAGTGCGGTGAGCGCCTGGTTGCCGGTCGCGGCGCGCGTCCAGTCCACGAAGACTTCGCCGTCCGGCCCGGTACGCGGGACGTTCGACCCCGCGGCCGAAAGCTCGACCTGGGCAAGGGCGTGCAGCAGGCAGATGACGAGAGCCAGGGCCAAGGGCAGGGCGGGCATGGGCGTAAACCTCCGGGATGCGCAGGAGAGATACGCCCAACCCCGACGGCGTCAAGATATTTCATGTATCAAAGGAACTGGCCGATTCGCGGGCGATCGCGCGCGGTATTCGTTCGTCCGGGAAGCCGGGGGAGGGGAGAAGGCGGCCGTGAAGGGGAAAGGCGGGCGTCAGGCAGTCGCCAGCCCGGGGCTTCGAAGGCCCCGGCCAGCTCCGGGCATCACCTCGTGGCGGGGCGTTCGATCTGCGCCGAGCGGGCGGTACGATCCGGGCGCTCGGAGTCAAGAAAGTCGCCCGCGAAGGGGGAGCCGGTTCCTGGCGGGCGGCGGGTTGGCAAGCCGGCCTCGGCCAGCGCCGGAGCCGTCTTCACCTCGCGTTGGCGGCTTCGATTTTCGAAATACTGCTGGCCTCTCCGATCAGATGCGCTGCAGCTCGGCCACGGTGCGCTCGTTGACCACGTTGCCGGTGTTGAGCGTGGACTTGGGTTCGAGCAGCAGGACCTCGCATTCCTCGGGCGCCACGGGCAGGTGCTCGACCCCGTGGGGCACGATGATGAACTCACCGGGGTCGAGGGCCACGTCTCGGTCCCGGAAGCGCATGACGAGGCGGCCGCGGACCACGAGGAAGAGCTCGTCCTCGCGCTCGTGGTGGTGCCAGACGAACTCTCCCTTGAGCTTGGCCAGCTTGACCTGGCTGTCGTTCACCTCACCCGCGATGCGCGGGCTCCAGTGCTCCGAGAAGCCGGCAAAAGCCTCGGCCAGGTTGACCTTGTCCATGACGTCCTCCGTTGCTGAGCCGGGCTCATGTCCGGTCACCAGATGAAAAAGGCTACCGCGAAGGTGAAAGATGGCTGGCCGGCGGCCGTCCGCCGGGGCCGTAACCCGCAGGATGGCCCGCGTTTCAACACTCTTCACCTCATGGCGACTTTTCGCCCTTCTCCGCCTACAGCTCCGGTGCGAAGGGCGGCACGGAGCAGACGATGACCATGGGCTCAGTGCCGGTGTTCCGGATGCCGTGGCGCGCGTCGGCCGGGATGAAGGCCACGTCGCCCGGGCCGACGTCGATCCAGTCCTCGCCGGAGAGCACCTGGCCGGTGCCGGAATGATAGAACTGCTCGTGCTCCCAGGGGTGGGTGTGGGGCGGGACCAGGCCGCCCGGGGCCAGCTCGATGACGCGCATGCAGTAGTTCTCTGCGCCGTCGGCCTTGCCGATGACCACGCGCCCGCTCACGCCCTGGGCCGGGCTCTTGAAGGCCTTGGGGGCGACGTCCGTATAGTGGATCTTCTTCATGGAATCCTCCAGGGGTTTACATTCGGGCTCAACCTGCCCGGGCATGCGTTATCGGTAGTCAGAACGGTCCGGTTTGGCAAGACGCGGCGGGCGGTTGCCATGAAGGTGAAGGATGCGCCGGGCGCGGCGGTCCAGCCCCTGGGCAAAATCCGATGGCCTGCTGCGGATACCAGCAGCGCCGGTCTTTGATCGCGCCGTCAGGCGAGAGCCCGGCGTGGTTCCTTAGCGATGGTCGGTATTGGCACTATATGAATTTGCGGCGACGCACATTGAATGAACTGCGCATTTAATTGTAATAATTGATTAATAATTTTTTATAAACAGCATCTTGCGCACTTAATGAGTATCGCATATATTGTATAAATTGATTTTAATAAACAGTGCATATAAGATGAATTACAAAATATAACGCAGCAACATAAATATTTTTGAATCTTAACATAAGGGAAATGTGATGAAAACCTTCACTAATAAATTGTTGCCGTGCATCATTTTCATGATAGCCATTTTAATCCCATATACTTCACAGGCTGAAGTCATATTTTATATCGATTCAGATGCTCCAGCGGGTGGTGATGGCAAGAGCCATGCTGCCGCGTGGGTGGAGCCCAATTTAAATAGCGCTCAAATTAATGCTATCGAAACAGAAGTGCAAAATAATGATGTGGTTATAAAATTAGACAATGGGGATGAGTGGAATTATTCTGCAAATGGTAGAATGTATTTAACTCTGCACGGAACGTCACAGCACTGGATTACTATAGATGGTACGAGCTGGGGAGAAAATGAAAGCAATACAACTCGTGCAAAAATAAAATTCAACAACATTGATGATGGCGTAAAATCAAATGGTGTATTCATAGCAAGCCAAGATAAGATATGGCCTGATAATCCGAATAATCCCTATGATGCGTATTTGAAAGTGACTGGATTGGAAATAGAGGGCGATGACACATTTGGTAAAAATGATGGTTACTCATGTCTGATCTCTACGGTCAACGCCAATCATGTGTGGATTGATAATTGCGTCGTGCATGGTACGCAAATAGTTCATCATACTTATGGGATAGCTTTTCGGACAAACCCAGCCAAAATTGATGACGAGCAACCCGTAGTCATTACTGATCTGAAAGCTACTCGCAACGTCGTATATGATGTGGCCAGCTCGGGAATCGCGTTTTATCCTGGATATGAAACGGATAATGAGTATGACTCAATAGATGGATTTCTTGCTGAAGATAATGTTGTATATGATTATGGTAAATGGTTTGATTATGCAGCAGGAATTTCGATAGTGTCGGCATCGAATGGTATTGTTGCAAATAATAGAATATATGGCGGCTATCAGCCTGATCCAACCACACCCAATGCGGGCTATTCCCCTGGCATTTGTATTGAGGCAAGACGATCAGGTCCGACTGGTTCGGTATATATGGTGCCGACTAATGTCATTGTCGAGAGCAACCTGATCGGCAGCAATGAACCCGGGGAGTCTTGTCGTGTCGGAGTTGATTTGCTGGGATCTTCTGAATGTGTTGTGCGTAATAATATAATTATTAATACAGACAGAGAAGCAATAAAAGTTAATGCCGAAATTGCAAGTGGAACGCCGCATCCACAGACTGATAAAACCAAAATCTATAATAATACAATTGTTAACTGCGGGGTGCTGTCACTTGTCGAAGGCGCTAATGAAATTGTACCTGCAATCCGGATCGCTGGCACTGATACCGACTTCCGCAATAATATAGTTTATCAATCCGGCGACGTGATGAGCCTGAAACTCAATTCCGTCGGTTCGTTTATTCAGGATGGTCACGCCAATAATATATATTTCAACGCTACCATGCCTGACAGTATCGCCATCTGTGATGGAGATAATTGTAGTGGAGATAGCATTATATATGCTGATGTAAAAACATGGGAGGCGACAGCAAACAACACAAACCCTTATTTTACTAATTTTACTGAGATCCCATCACGCACGGGAAAGATTGCCGGCTTCGCACCAACCTATGGTGGCTCCGCCTGTTCCTCTGGCCAGAATCTGTCCACATTGTTCACCAATGACTTCGAAGGTCGGCAGCGGATGGGAGCTTGGGATATTGGGGCCGCTATTTGCAATAGCGCACCACTTGTTGTGCATATTGGTGGGGAGTTTTTGCAGCAAGATTGAATTGCTATATAAATAGTTAAGACTGAGGCTGAGATGAAGTAATCTCGTTATAAGTAGCACACGATGGGTGTGCATTGAATTAATGCAACTAAGGCAACAACATTTCAACATAATAGGAGGTAGATTGTATGTGCAAGTTTGCTGCCATTTTGATGGTTATTATTTCAATATTGTCATCTAATTTTGCCATGGCAATGGAATGGAAACAAGATCAGGAAGTTATAGCTGTAACTACTAGTTATCAAGGGCTTAGAGTTAATTGCAGTGGCACTGCGTATTGGTCAAGTATTGATGATCCATACACTAATGCTCTTTTTGTTGCATTTGTGTCTGCTCAAGCCATGCGCTCGAAGGTCAATATATACGTTGATGGCACGAGATTGTATGCGGTAACAATTGTCTCAAATCAATAAAATGCGTGTAAACTGAAATGCTTTATGCTTGCTTCGTCCTGCCGGCCTGTCTACTCCTCCACCAGCAACCCCAGCACCGCTGACAGATATGGCGGGGGGAGCAGGCGGTGGAGCTCGGCTTCGGCCAGGGTCAGGGCGTCGGGGAAGTCGACGAAGCTGTCGGCCGTGGGGCCGTTCAGGATGACCCGGGGCGTGGCCGCGACGGCGCAATCCCAGGTGTCGGCGTAGCGGGCCAGGATCTGGGCGCCGTCCGGCTCGATGGCCGCGGCGAAGCCCTGGACGTTCCAGCCGGGGTTGGCCAGGGACAGGTTCCAGGGGAAGAGGCGGTCGAGTGAGGGCGCGGTCGGCACCAGGCAGCAGGGGTCCTCGCGGGCCACGAAACTTGCGGCGCAGCGCGCGGCCAGGGACTGCTGGCGGCCGGCGTCGGCGATGATCGCCCGGCCGCCGGCGTCCAGGTAGGCCTCGAAGGCCGCAAGGCTCGCCGGGCGGTGGGCCGTGCCGGGCAGGTAGCGGTGGAAGAGGGTCACGGCCAGGGCGTAGTCGCCCGAACTGATGCGCTGCTCGAAATCCGCGTAGTCCGCGGCCATGGTCGTGGGCAGGCGCAGCCGGGCGAGCGCCGTGGGAAAGGGATTGTCGCCGAGGTTGCCGTCGCAGAAATAGAGCACCCGCCGGCCGCCGACCTCGGGTCGGAATTCCACGGCCTCGGCGTGGCCGAGGTCCCAGAGGCCCGCGGTCTGGGCCAGGTGCACTTGGCCGTCGCCCGTTGAGACCCCGATGGTCTGGCCGCTGCCCGGCGCGAGACCCGACAGGTCGTTGTCCGGGCCGTAGAGGAAGCGCACGGCGCCGGTGTCCGACAGCATAAGGGCCACGTCCACCGGCCTGCTGACCAGGGGTTTTGCCCGGCCCTTCCAGCGCACGGTCAACCAGTGGCCGGTCCACGAAACCCTCACGCCCTCGCCCGCGCCGGTGGTGACCAGATCGTCCCAGAGCGGAGCCAGGGCGACCATGTCCGCGAGCTTGGCCGGGCTGTTCACCGGGTCCGAGAGGCCGCCTTCGTCGCTCAGCGAGACATAGCCGTTGGCCGCAACGTGGATCCGAGTGAAGCTCCTGCCGCCGAACGGAAATGCGAAGGGCAGATCGAACGGCCAGGATTCGTCGTCGCCCTGGCGGAAGGCGTCGCGGCAATCGTCCGGATCGTCGGCCACTTCGGCTTCGGGGTAGGGCTGGGAGAGGCGCGACTGGGTCAGCCCGGCGGCGGCCGGATCGCGCGGGTCGGGCGAGAGGCCGGCCAGGGAGAGCTTGCGCCCCAGGCTCCAGGGCGTGGACTCGTAGCACGGGTGCTCGCCCAGGTTCAGGCGGTTCTCCCCTGGCGAGAACGGCGTCAGCTCCTCGCTTTGTCGGCTGTCGCGCAGGTGGGCGTAGCGCCAGGCCTCCTCCAGGCTGGTCAGGCCGTCGCCGTTTGCGTCGGCCGCGGCCGGATTGGCCAGGGCGTAGGTGAAATGGAAGAGAAACTCCTCGAAAGTCCCGTCTTCAAGGGCCCAGGAGGCCTCCCAGTAGCGCGAGGCGGTGACGATCACCCGGTTCTCGCCGCGCAGGTCGTCGACGAAGCCGCCGGAGTTGCACTGGCCGAGGACCACGGCCGTGGCCCGGGGCGCGACCTTGTCGATCTCGGCGGCAAAGGCCGCGTCGGTCATGGTCTCGTGCCAGAGATAGAGGAAGGACTCGGGCGAGGTGGCCGGCCAGCTCTCCACCCCGCCGTGATCGGTGACGAAAACGTAGAGCAGGTCGTCCTGGCCCATGCGCCCGGCCAATTCGTCGAAGACCGCGCCGATCTGGTCCGCGCTGCAGACACGCACGTCCTCGTCCGATCCGTCGCCGTCCAGGTCGTCTGGGTAGCTCGTTGCGTCGCCGAGCAGGGCGTAGATCTGGTCGCGCTCAAAGCCGTGGGCCAGCAGCGTGCGGTAGAAGTAGACCGCGTCGTTGTAGTAGCGCTCTTTGTTGGCATCCGCGTTGTGGCCGCCGGAGATGACCACGGCCCAGCGCCTGGCCGCCGGCGTCGGCGCGGCGGCGTTGATGTCCGCCACCGGGGCGCTTCGCCCGGGCCAGGCGCACTGCCGCGCGGCCGCGAGGGTTTCGGGCGCGTGCTGCTCGTACCAGAGGACGTAGTCGGAAAGGTCTTTCGGCGGGGTGACGGCCGCGACGCTTTCGATCTGCCCCGCGTCGGGCACGAAGACGAAGCGGCAGGGGTGCTCCCAGTTGGCCGCGGGTGCGTCGTCCACGAAGAAGAGCCGCCCCGGCCCCTGGCCGAGGGTCAGCTCGCCGCGCCAAGTGGTCACGCTCACCGACGCCGAGAGCGCCTCCGGCCGGGCCAGGATGCGCCGCGCCCCGGGCTCGCCGCCCAGGACCTCGGCCACCAGCCGGGCTCCGGCCGCGACCAGACCGGCATCCGCGCCGGCATCGGCCGGGGAGAACAGGAAGAAGGCGCACAAAAACGCCGCGAGGACCAGGCACCCTGAGCGCATGAACCGTCCCTGCGCCCGCCGCAGGCCTGGAGAAGGCCGAGCGGACGGGCTTGTCTTACATCGCAGCCGGCGCCCATATTGGCGATCCGGAATCACGATGTTGACGTTGCGCGATGTTATACCGGTTGGCCTGGTCCTCGACCGCAACGCCCCGCCAAGCCGCGCCTGCCGCTTGGGATGTTGCAGTGGCCGCATTCTGCCTACACGAGCACGGCCCGCATGGCAAGGAGGAATGCGAAAAAAGGGGCCGGCAGGGCCGGCCGCAACATGCCGGGTGAGACTCCGGCATATCGTTCCGCAGAACGGATGCGGGGCGCTGCGGCGGCGTTGCACACGCGCCGCGCGGGCACTACAACGCGCCCACGTCCAGGCCCTTCTCGGTCTTGATCCGGGCCTTCAACCGCTCGAGCTTGACCTGCAGATAGGCCAGCTCGAACTCCTCGGGGATGCCGTGGAACACCGCCTCGCTGTCGGCCTCGTCCGGAATGTCGAAGGGCGCCGCTTCCGCCGCCAGCCGCACATACTCGGCCAGCTCCGGAAACTCGAGCGGCTGCCCCGGCGCACGCAAGGCACGCGCCCAGGCCAAGGCCTTGCGGTAGCGCGCGGTATCCTGAATATGCTCCGTCATGTGGGTCCTCCCGGGTTTTGCCCCCCATTGTAGCCGTACCGGCCGGGTCGGGGCAAGGCGAAATGCTTTTTCCGCGGACAATTTCCACTACACGGCGGTGAGCTCCATCCGGCCCCAGAGGGCCATGCGGCCCTGGCACTGGGCGAAAAGACCTTCGATGCCGAGGGCTTGCCAAGCTTTCACCTGCCGGATGAGGCGGTCCAGGTCCCGGTGCGTGCGCAGCATGTTGGCTGCCGCCGTGGCCGCGGCGTCGGCCAGGGCGGCGTTCCCGGCCCGGATGACGGCCAGGTCGCCCCGGCCGAAGGAGACGGAGTGTCCGATCTTCCCCGAGGAGGCACAGAAGGCCACGGGAAATTCCCCGGCCGGGACGCGGGTGCCGAGCGTCAGGCCGGCCTCGGGCTCGGGCAGCAGCCCGATGACGCGCTCGCGGCTGGAGCGGCAGAAGATGTCGCCGCCGTTCTCGACCAGGCAGTCCGGGCTGTCCCGCGCCAGGTCCTCGGCCACAGCCTGGGCGATGGCCCCGGCCACGGCGGCCATGGGCCCGACGCCCACGGCCTCGGCGGCTCTCGCCATCTCGCGGACCACGGCCGGCGTATTTTCCGGGACCGGGACTGGCGAGAAGCTGGTCAGGAAGCCGGGATAGAGCTCGCCGGCGGCTTTGATCTGGCCGCGCAAGGTGAGGACCAGGGCCTGGACCCGGGCGCTGTAGTCGGCGTTGGCCACCACCAGCAGGTCGGTCTGCTCGACCACGACCTGGAAGCGAACCTCGCCCGGGACCGCGGCGCCGCCCAGGCGGTAGGTCCGCTCGGGATCGAGGTGGGCGCGCATCAGAAGACGATGGCCACCCGGCAGCGGGGCAGCACGCTCGCTCCGGCCAGGAGCGCGCGCAGGCTCTCGGCCGCGGCCTGGTCCAGGATCAGGCCGCCGCCGTCGGCCAGGGCCTGGGCCGTGACCGTGAGCGGCAGGCTGCCGGCGGGCTCCGAGCGCTGGGCCTGCTCGAGCTTGCGGTAGAAGCGGGCGTAGCCGCTGGTCACGGCCGTCTCCTGGGGCACGTCGGGGCCGGCGTAGAAAAGCCGGCCGTCAAGCACCAGGCTGGGCTTCAGACAGGGACTGTAACCCAGGCCCCGGGCATCGACCACCAGCCCGGTCCAGGGCGCCGGGGCGGCGGCCGCCGGGAGCGGAGCGGCGGGGAGGATCGTTGCCGGCGCGGGCGTCTCCAGCCTGGCCAGGCGCCCTTCCGCGGCCTCCAGGCGGGAGAGGACCGCCGCGAGCCGGGCCTCGGTCTCGGGCGAGGGTTGCGCGGGTGGCACGGGCGTTGTGGCCGCGGCGGCCGGCTTCTCGGCCAGCGATTTCAGCTGCCGGGCGAGCTCGGCCAGGGCCGCGGCCTGCTCGCTTACTGCCGCCTGCTGGGCCGTGAGCTGGGCTTCCACCGCGGCCAGGCGGCGGCTTAAGCTCTCGATTTCGGGAGCAACGGGCGCCGGGGTCGCCGGGATCGCCGCTGCGGGCGGCTCCGGCCGGACCGGCGGCAGGGCCGGGGTCTTGGCCAGGGGCAGCAGGAGCCGGGCCAGGTCGCCGGTCAGGGGCAGGCTGACCGTGGCCTGGACCGAGCCGTCGGGCAGGTTGCGCACCTCGTCCACGCTCGCGCCTTGGATGAAGCCTTCGACCTGGCTCACGATGCGGTCGTCCACGACCATGGCGTTGGCCACCAGGGTCGCGGAGTCGATGCGCACGCCTTTGACCACCTCGAGCAGGTTGCGCCGGGCCACGGTGACTGCGGCGCGCTGGGCCATGGCCCGGGCCTGGGCGGCGTTGACCGCGCTGGCCGGCGGGGCGCCGAGGCCGGTGGCCGAAACCCTGAGGCCGGCCCAGTCGATGCCGCCCTCGGTCTGGGCGGCCAGCGGCGCGGCCTCGGCCAGGCTGAGGATCGCGGCCAGGAGCAAGGGGAGGAAGTCGGCCAGTGGACAACGGATCAAGCGCGTCATGGCGTCCTCCGGAGGGTTCAGGGCATGCGGCAGAAGACCGGCGGAGCCGACAGCCCCGGCTGCCAGGCGACATCGCCCACGACCTTGGCCGGGTCGGTGGCGTCGGTCCCGAAGTTGTTCTGGGTCAGGTCCAGGCGTAGCGGGATGAAGCTCTGGACAATGAAGTCGTTGCCGGAAAAGACGTTGTCGTGAAGCTTGGGGTCCGCGCCTTGGCCGGAGACGACGAGCGCGCCTTGGCCCTGGTTGCCGGAAAACGTGGTGCAGACCACTTCGGGCTTGCCGCCGGCCTGGACCAGGAGCCCGGCCTGGGAGGAGCCGCTCACGCGCGCGGCCTGGATGATCGGGGCGCAGTCGGCCACGCTGATGCCGTTCACGGCCTGCTCGACGATGATACCCGTGAGCAGAGCCCGAGCCGCGCCGGACAGGCTGATGCCCTGCCAGGAGCCGGCCGGGGCGCCGGTCGCGGCCGGCACGAAGCGCACCGGCGTGTCCGGATGGCCGTAGACCAGGAGCTCGCCCTCGACATCGAGGCCGGCGCCGGGCGCGAACTGCAGGGCGACGCCCGGGGCGATGATCAGGCGCGCGCCCTTGGGCACGGTCAGGGTCGCGCCCACTGTGTAGGGCGACTTCTCGGGGGTCAGCAGCGCGGTACCGGCGAGCGTCCCGGAAAGGGCCGGGCCGGGCCGTGGCAGGGAGAGGATGCCGGGCTCGGGCAGGGCTACGGCCTCCAGCGGCGAGCACGGGGTGGATTCGTTGCCGGCCTTGTCCCGGGCCGTTACCGTGACGAAGAAGGTAGCGAAGTTCTGCAGTTCCGGGATGGCCGCCTCGGTCGTCTCCACGCTCAGGACCGGAGCGTAACCGGACAGGGGCTTGGGTGAGGCGAAGACCCGGTAGCCGGCGATGTCCTTTTCCTTTGAGGCCTTCCAGGACAGGCGCACGCTGCCGTCCAGGGAATTGACGGCCAGGCCCGAGGGCGGGGCCGGCGGCACTGCGTCCACGTCGAGGGCCTGCACCGGGTTCAGCCGCTCGGCCGCGCCACCGGCCGGCGAGACGAGCACCGCCCGGGGCACCAGGCCGTAACCCTCCACGCCGGGCTCGACGACGTAGCTGCCCTCGTAGATCTCGCGGCCGGCCATCTCCTCGGCGATGGCCTGTTTCATCTCCGGGGTGATCTGTTGGTCGGTCTTGGCGTAGCTGGCCACGACGTTGCCGACCACGAGGTTCTGCATGGCCGCCTTGAGTTTGGGCTCCACGGGTTTGAGCTCGATGCCGTCGGCCACGCCCGGCAGGCTGACCGTGGCCTTGCAACCGGGGTCGCCGATCAGCCGGAAGGATACTTCCTGGCCGGCGCGGAACGGCCCGCCGGGATTCTTGACCGCGAACAGGTCGATGCGCGGTTTGGCCGGCCGGCCGGCGGTCAGCCCTTCGGGCACGTAGACGGTCCCGACCACTTCGCGGAAGAGCTGGTCGGTCTCGCTCATCATCGAGTTCTCGGACAGGTTCCAGACCGTGCTGGCCGCGGTCATGGCCAGGCTGATGGGCGAGAGCGAGATGCCGCCTTCGTGGGCGCGCGAGACGTGGGTCGCCCGCCACAGGAGCTTGCCCGAGTTGAGGTCGGTCAGGCTCAGCTCGCAGCCCACGGCCACCTGGGAATAGAGCCCGGCGTAGACCCGGTCGAAATGGGTCACCCGGCCGGTGATCACGGCGTCGGCGCCGAGGATTTTTTTCAACTTGGCCGGATCGGAAGCCACCAGCCCCGCCGCGGCCTCGGGGTCGCGCAGGCCGGCGTTGGCCAGGGCCCCGTCGACCACGTGCAGCTCCACGTCGGAGTAGGGCAGGGAGGCGAAATGGTTGTAGAAGGCCCGGCGCACGATGACCGCCGGGTCCTCGCTCTCCAGGCGGTATCCGGACGCCACCTCGGCCGTCTCGGTGAAGGGCAGCACGGCCACCACCGAGGGCTGGCGGGCGCGCATCGCCTCGGTGTTGGTGAACTCGCCGGAGAAGTGCTCGAAGCCGCCGGCCTCCTTGGAGGCCGCGAAGACCTGGGAGCCCTTCTGGCTCTCGGTGCGGCCGGCGCAAGAGGCCAAGAGGCCGGCCAGGGTGCAGATGAGCACGGAAATGACGACCCTGCGCAGGGCCGGACGATGGGCGTGACTCATGACGCGAATGCCTCCTTGATCCCGCGGCCGGACCGCCGCCTCCGGGTCGGCCGCGGCCGCCTCAAAAGCCCGAGCCCGGCCCGGGCCGGTTCATGGCCTAACGTGTCGCTGCATCCGCGTCCTTACGGTCCCCACTGTGGCTATGACACAGACCCACCCGGCTGACAAGAGCGGGCCGCGATCAGCGCCTCGGCCAGCTCGACCAGGGGGGTGAGCCCGAAGGCCAGCTCCGCCGGCCAGGCGAAGGGCAGGTCCCGGCCGGCGGCCAGCGCGCTGCGGATGGCCGCGGCCAGGGCCGGGGCATCGGACGGGTCGGCCACCACCCAGTCGGGTGGCAGGCAGCGGCTGGAGCCGTTGTCCGCGGAGCTGACCGCCGGCAGGCCGCAGGCCCGGGCCTCGAGCACGGCGTTGGCGCAGGTGTCGTAGAAGGAGGGCAGGACGAAGGCGTCGGCGGCGTGGTAGAGCCCGGGCATGTCGCTCACCCGGCCGAGGAAGCTGACCCGCCCGGAGACCCCCAGGCGCCGGGCCAGGCGGCCGAAGCGCCCCGGGTTGCGGCCGCCGGCCACCAGCAGCCGGCAGTTTTCCGGCAGCAGGGCCAGGGCCTCGATGGTCGGGCCCAGGCCTTTCAAGGCGAAATTCGTCCCGGCCAGAACCAGGGCCGTCTCGCCCTCGGCCAGTCCGTGGCGCTCCCTGGCCGCGGCCCGCTCGGCCGGTGTCGGGGGCCGGTAGCGCGAGAGGTCCGGCAGGTTGTAGACCACCGGGATGTCCTCCTCGCGCAAAGACGGATAGGCCTCCACAAGCCAGCGGCGCACGGCGTGCGACACGGCCACCAGGGGCCGGCCGGGCGCGAACTGGCGGCGTTCGATGGCCAGGGCCAGCCAGTTGGCCGGCGACAGGCGGCGCCGGAGCATTTTGAGATTGCGCGCCAGCCCCTCGGGCCAGGCCCGGGCCGAGAGCCGCCAGAAGATCGTGAGCGGTCCGCCCGAGACGCGAGAGAGGTCGTGGATCACGGTCTTGCCCAGGCTGACGGTCAGGTCGTAGCCCGCGCTCCGGCAGTGCCGCGCCGCGGCGAAGGCGAACCAAAGCATCTTCAGGACCTTCGGCCCGATCGGCCGGCCCAGGGCCACCACCGCGACCCCCGGCGGCGGCTCGTCCTCGGCCCGGGCGCAGACCAGGCTGACCGCATGCCCGCGGGCGGCGAGTTCCCGGGCCAGGCGCCAGGCCGAGCCCTCGGCCCCGCCGTAGCGAGACAGCCGGGCGACCAGCACCGCCACCCGGCTCACCGCCGGATCTCCTGGTACAAGGCCAGCGTCTCGGCCAGAAAAGACTCGTGACTCAAGTTTGCCACCACCTTGGCCTGTTTCGCGGTCAATTTCGCCAAAAAAGCCGGCTTGGCCAGGCAGCGGCCCAGGACCCCGGCCAGGGCCGAGACGTCCCCCGGCGGCACCAAGGCCTCGCCGGCCAGCAGGTCGGGCATGACCCCGACCCGAGTGCCGACCAGCGGCCGGCCGCAGGCCATGATCTCCAGCGCCGCCCGGGCGATGGTCTCCGACCACTTGGAAGCCACCACGCCCACGTCGAGGGCCGAAATGCAGGCCGCCACGTCCTCCCGGAAACCGCTGATGCGCGTCGCCTCCCCGATCCCGGCCTCCCCGATCCAGGCGCAGATATCCCCTTCGGTCAGGGCCGTGTCGAAGCCGATCAGAAAGAGTTTCGCCCGCTGTCCTCCGGGCCTTGCCCTCACCTCGGCCACGGCCCGGATCAGCTCCCGGTGCCCCTTGACCTCGTCGAACCGGCCGAGCAGTCCGACGACCATGTCTTCCGGCCCGAATCCGAACTCTGCCCGCACCCGCTCCCGGCCCGCGGCATCGAAGCGGAACCGCTCCCGGTCCACCCCGCCCCGGATGCAGCGCAGCTTCCTCTCAGGCACCCCCATCTTCTCCCGGAAATACGCGGCCATGGCCGCGTTGGTCGCCACCACCGCGTCGGCCACTTTCCCGTGCAGCCAGCGGTTGAGCGGATCGGCCCGGGGCAGCCGCTGGTCCCCGCGCGTTCGCACCAGCTTGAACCCGCCGCGCATCCGGGCCAGCAGCCCCCACAGCACGAACGACTCCCCCCGGTGGCAATCGACCACGTCGGGGCGGAACTCGGCCGTCAGCTGCGCCAGACGCCCATAAAGCCTGGCCAGCACCAGCGGATTGGCCGCATTGAGCGGCAGGGCCAGGTGGGCAAGCCCCATCTCCCGGGCCTTTTCTTCGGTCTCGGTCCCGGCCAGCACCAGGGCCAGGGACGGATGCCCCGCGGCCGCCAGCAGCCGCGTCAGCGTCAGCCCGTACCAGGCCGTGGCATTGTACCAGCGGACGTTCACCACCTGTATGGTTCGCATGACCGGCGCACCATACCCATTGCCGGCCCCGAGTGGAAGTGCCGCGCGTGGTTGGCCTCCGGCGGGCAGGGGGCTTTGCCCCCTGCACCCCCTGCAGGGGCGCTGCCCCTGCACCCCGTCAGGGGGATGATCCCCCTGCACCCCGCAGTCTGAAAATCGAAGCCGCCCGGTGCGAAGAACACCGGACGGCTTCGTTTTTCAGCTTGGGTGGCGCAGGCCGGGTCATGCTTCTCGCCGGTCCCGGGGGCACAACGAGGGCGGGGAGACAGGCAGCCGGCGAGGGTGGATCGAACGGGCATCATCCGGCCCGTTCCTTTTCATGGCGGCTGCTTGGATTCTCTATCGATGCACCGACCCGGACAAGGATGTCATCGTGTTTCGGGGGCCGATGGAGGCGTCTTTTTTTTAGTTCTCCGCCGAGTGCAGGCCGCCGGCGCCGGCGGCGAAGGCGATGTTGGTGCGGCCGGGGTCGCTCGGGTGGGGTTTGGAGCAGTTCCAGAGGCAGGCCCCGCAGTGGATGCATTTCTCGCGGTCGAAGAGGGGCACGCCGTCGTCGGGGTTGGTGGTGATGGCCTGGCCGGAGCAGGCCTCGATGCAGGTCTTCTCGTTGCAGGCGCGGCAGGTGGCCTGGCTGACGAAGGTCACGTGGTCGGCGTAGCCGGGCGCTGCCTGGACCTTGCCGCCCATGAGCAGGGCGTCCTGGTGGGAGACGAGGAGCTTGCCGTCGAACGCGATGGCCGGCCAGCCGGCGCGGTCCATGAGCGCGCCGTGCAGTGCCAACCCCTTGGCGGTGCAGTCGGCGCGCACGGCCTCGATCTCGCGCGGGCTGAGCTTGTCCCGGTAGTAGCGCTCCAGGGTCGGGATGCGCTTCCAGGTGGGAAGCAGGAAGCCGGGCCAGCCGAGCTTGCCCTTGGTGGCGCCGGTCAGAGCCATGCCGATAAGGCCGCGCAGGAAGCCCTGCTGGAAGCCGTCGCGGGCGTGCTCGGCGATACGGCCTTCCTCCTCGACCCAGGAGGCCCGGCGGCGGGCGGCGTAGGCGGTCTCCAGGTTCTCCTTGGTGAAGGGCTTGCCGGCCTTGAGCAGCTCGATGACCGCCTGGCCGAGTTGCACGCCGGTGGTCCAGGCCTCGTCCACGCCCGAGCCGGTGAGCACGTTGGTCGAACCCGAGCCCTCGCCGATGCGGGCGAACCCGTCGCCGCAGAGCAGGGGCTCGCCCTGTTTCCCGGACTCCTGGAGCGATTTCGCGCCCCAGGAGCGCAAAGTGCCGCCCTCGAGGTGGCGCCAGAGGTAGGGGTGGAGCATCCAGTGCTGGAGGTAGCGGTAGGCCGTGCGCACCGGGCTGTCGAACCAGGAGGGCACGAAGATGCCGAGCGAGGCGACGTTGCCGGGGTAGACGTAAAGAAAACCGAAGATCTCGGGCTCGGGGTAGCCGAGCGTATGGATGACCGTGCCGGGGGTGAGTTCGCAGCCCTCGGGCAGGTCGACCACGAACTTCATGCCCACGGCCCATTCCTGCTGGTGGCGGCCTTCGGGCAGGCCGAGGGCCTGGTCGATGGCCCGGCCCACTGGGCCGACCGGGCCGTCCGCGACCACGGTCAGCGCGGCCTTGATGTCCATGCCCGGCATGTAGGCGGCCTCGGGCGTGCCCGCCTTGTCCACGCCCTGGTCGGCCAGGCGCACGCCGGTGACCTTTTTGCCGTCCAGGAGCGGCGCGGCCACGGGCGTGCCGGGCCAGACCTGGACGAGCCCAGAGCCCATGACCTGGCCGCCGACCCATTGCATGAACTGGCCCAGGGACAGGACGTACCCGTCGTGCTTTTGCAGGTAGGGCGGGATGTAGGGCAGGCGCAGGGCCATGTGCGTAAAAGGCAGCAGGCCCTGGGCCGCCAGGATGGCCTTGTCCGCGAGCTTCAACGTCAGGGAGCGGCGCGAGGCGCCCACGGGGTCCAGGAGGTAGACGACCTCTTCCGTGGCAACCGGCGCGGCCATGGGGATCTGGCTCGGGTCCAGGTCCGGGAAGCTGGCCTTGATGCCCCGAGCGCGGGTGACCACGCCCGAGACGCCGAAGCCGATGTCGTCGGCGCGCTCGTAGCAGATGACCTGGGGCGGCATGCCGGGCATGACCGCGCTCTCGGCCAAGGGCGTGCCGTCCTCGGCCACCAGGGCGGAGCCCAACGTGGTCAGGAAGCCTGCCGCGGCCGGGCCGAAGCCGACGCAGACGATGTCCACGTCCATTTCCTGGCGCGGAACCTCGACATTCATGGAATCCTGCTCGCTCATGGTATCCTGTTCGCTCATCGAAGATGCCTTGAGATTAGAGGGGATAGTCCAGGGCTTCGGGGATCATGACCCCGGTGAGGGCATTGGCCGCGCGGTCCTTGGCCAGGCGGGCGCCGGCGAGCGAGGCGTCCAGACCGGCCTTGAGCGCTCCGAAGGCCGCCAGGCAGTCGCCCTGGGGCGGGGTGTAGCCATAAACCAGCTCGGTGCAGATGCGGCCGGCCTCGCCGGCGGAGCGCGCGGCCTGAGCCAGGCAGAGGTCGCGGTAGAAGGAGAGAAGCCCCTCCAGGCCCTCGGCCACCACCGGGTTCTCCGGTCCCTTGGCCGCGAGCTCCAGCACGTCCATGACCAGCTCGCGCGGGGCGAGCAGCCAGCAGAGCGCGTCGGCCAGGGGGAAGGTCACGCCGTGGCGGTTGCCGTGGTAGAGCTTCTTGCCCTCGGGGTCCTTGTTGTTTTCCAGGTAATCGAGCGTCCAGAGCCAGAGCTCCATGGCCCGGGCCAGGATCTCGGCGCCCATGGGCGGGTTGTTCGCGTCCAGGGTGCGCAGCTCGGCGATCCAGGTCTTGTATACGGACAAAAACACGGGATTGACCATGGTCACCGAGAGCTGGCGGCGCTGCACGGCCTCGGGGCCCTCGTAGGTGGCCTCGAGCTGGGCGTCCATCCACTTGTGGCCGAGAAATCCCGGGCAGTCCTCGGTGATGCCGTAGCCGCCGACCAGGGCCACGGCCTCGCGCATGACCGTGGCGCCCACGCCGGTGTTCCAGAGCTTGCAGGCCGGGCAGAGGACCGAGGACACGGCCTCGTTCAGGACGTAGGTCACCAGCGGATCGGACTCCAGTGCCTCGCGCCGGTCATTCGTGACGCAGGCGCCGCGCAGCCCCAGAAGCTCGATGGCCTCCTGGCTGACCTTTTTCAGCGCCGTCATCTGGGCCCGGGAGGTCTTGATGCCGCGCTCCTCGAAGAGTGCGTCCTTGACCTTCTCGCTGGGGTCCAGGGCGTCGAAGGCCCGGGCCGTGGCAAAGCCCAGGGAGGAGGCGGCCTCGCCCGTGCCCCAGACGTCGATCAGGCGCTGGAGCGCGTCCTCCTTCATCTGCAGGCCGAGGTCGAAGCGCGGGGTGCCGGGGCCGCCGCAGTCGCCGCCGCGGAAGCGCTGGCGGTGGTAGCGGATGACCGGCTCGATGGCGGACAGGAGCTTGGCCGAGGTCATCAGGCCCACGGTCACGCGGGTGCGGTGGAAGACCGCGGCGATGATCTCGCCGTGGCTGTACTTGGGCACGATGACCCCGTCCTCCACGGTGTAGCCGCCGATGATGCGGCTCGCGGGCACGGTCTTGCTGAAGATCGGGTCGTTGGTCGAGGAGAGCTGGTGGACCATCTTGCGCGTGGGCGCGCCGCGGTCCCACAGGCCGGGGTCGTCCTCCTCCAGGATGACCATGCACGAGGTCTTGATCCGCGGGTCGTCGGTGTTCACGGCCACGGTGGCGAAGTTGGCAAAGCCCATGTTGGTGATGAACCGGCCGCGCTTCTCCACGTGGAGCATGGGCTCACCGTTCTCGGGCCAGTCGGCGACGCGGACCTTGCCGCCGACCACGCCGGTGTCCACGCCGATGTAGGGCAGGGGCTCGGTCAGGGCGAAGGCGCCGCGCAGCTGCAAGCGGTCCTCGCCGGGCGCCGGGGGCACGGCCAGGCTCATGTAGCGGGCGCGCTGCTCCGGGGTGCCGCGCTCGTGAATGGGCGCGAGCGCCAGGTTGCCGGCCAGCGCGCCGGTGGACGCGCCGCCGTCGACCCAGGCCAGCTCGAAGGCCACCAGGGCCAGCGCCAGGTTCTTCGGCCCCTCGATGAAGCCGCCGTGCTCCACGTCCATGAACATGGCGGTGATGCCGGCCTCGTCCAGGGCGGTGAGCATCTCCGCCTTGCGCTCGTTCCAGTCGTGGGAGTTGCGCACGCCGTCGGCCACCATGCGGGCCACGAGGCCGCGGGCAATGGTCCGGGCGGACTGGATGACCATCTGCAGATCGAAACGGTCGGTGAAGCGCCACATGATCTGGCGGACATCGTCACCGGGCAGGGTGCGGAGCGTTTCCATGAGCATTCCTTGTCTGGTCTAGGATTTCGGCCAGGGCCGGTATTTGAATCCGTATTTATACGAACTTGTTGGTTGGTTCGTCAATGAATTCGGAGCGGAGAGGGAGGAGAAGCGGGGGAGAGGACACTGCCGCGAGGGGAAAGAGGGAGACTCGGATGGGCGCCGGTCATCGGGTCAGGGCGGGGATTGCGCTGTGCAGAAGCAAGTGCCATCGAAAGGGAAGCGCGGGAGGCCGGATAGTCCGAGCGGTCTTGCCGGCACCCTCGCTTGATTACCGGCTGTCCCAAGGCGTCTCAAAGCCCGAGCCCGGCGTTGAGCCCGGGGCTCGGTCACGCCGCCGTCCAGACCCGCGGAACCCGTCCAGGTCCCCGATTTCAGCCCCTGTCGCATCCCTTTCGGCCGCTTTCTCCTCGCCCTATTTCGACTCCTGCAACCATTCCTCGATGTCCGCCGTTATCTCCTCGGGCTTGTTCACCGGCACGCTGTGCGAGGAGAGGTAGGTCGGGAAGCGGATGGTGCGCAGGCGCGCGCTTTCCTCGCCCTCGCCGGCGTAGAGGACCTCGATGACGCCGGGGCGGGCTTCGGTGCCCTCGGTCTTCAGGGTCGCGCTCTCGATGTCCTCGTAGTCGGCGATTGTCTCCGGGAAGGCGGCGGTGAAGCAGATGAGGTCATATGCGGCGTTGGTGATGAAGGTTTCGGTCACCCGCAGATTGTCCAGGAACAGCTCGCCCATGCGCGAATGATAGGGGAGTATCTCGTCGATGCCGGCCTCGCTGGCCGTGTTGACCCAGAACGCGAAATTGACGTCCTGGTTGCCCAGGAGCAGGTAGGCGTCCCAGGGTTGAAGCGTGCCGAAGGTCTCGGCCAGGTCGCCGGCGGGCAGGGCCTGGCGCTTGGCCTGCGCGGTCTGGAGGCGCAGGCGGGTCCGGGCCGCGGCGGGCAGCTTCGAGGTATCCATGGCGCTGTCCGCGCCGATCCGGCGCACGGCTTCGGTGCGGTTCTCGGCGTACATCTGCCAGACGAGCGGCACCGGGAACGCCGTGGCCTTGGCCAGGCCCGCGGTGGATGTCAGCGGACCCACGGACTTGTCCCAGTAGTCGTCGAGCCAGGTCGTGCCCTCGATGACGTAGTAGGGGCAGCGCTCGGCCACGTCCTGCACGAAGGTCACGGCGTTATCCCAGGAGTTGCAGTCCGGGTCGTCGCCGCAGGTGACGTACTCGGTGCCGGTGTCCTCGGCCACTTGGTAGATGATGGAGCCCGGAGTCTCGAACATCTCTCCGGCCACCAGCTCCTGGGCATCGCCGAAGGTGTAGGGCTGGATGAGCACCTGCCGGCCGAAGAAGCGGGCCACGTCCTCCGGCCTCCATGGGGCGTTTTCGGGCATGAAGCGGACCAGGAAGGCATACAGTTCGGTAAACAGCGCAGTATCCTGGTAGGGCTCGGTACCCTGCTCATAGCGCTCGTGGTAGAGCAGGAGGTTCAGCATCAAGGTCGAGCGCAGGCCGCCGTAGCTCTCGCCGATCACGATCACGCCGTTGTCGGCCAGGGCCGGGTGGTCGGTCAGGAAACGCAGGAGAACGCGGTCGAAGTCCGCGGCGTCGAGGAAGGCGTTGAAGTTCTGGACGTCGAACAGGGCTTTTCGCGCTTCGGGCAGGGCGGCGTTCTCGTCCGCGATGTAGGAGAAGCCGCAGTCGCGGGCGTCGACGTAGAGCAGGTTGGCGAAGCGGGTCCAGGCGTTCGGGTTGGCGACGATGGACTCGGTCCCGGTCTGGTTCACGTCGGTGGTCAGGCGCGCGGTGTTGGAGGTGAACAGGTACATGCTGGAGGAGCCGGGGCCGCCGTTGAAGATGATGGCCGTGGGCTTGTCCTTGGGGTTCTCGTCGGCCGGCTGGAAGACGTACCAGAGGCGCGCCGGGGAGGAGGTCACGGTCATGGAAACGCCGTCCTGCTGCACGCTGAAGGTCACGGGCTCGATCTCCATGAAGCCGGCTTCGGCGGTCAGGGGCTCGCCGTCGGAGTCCGAGGACTCGTTGCAGGCCGGCAAGACCAGGATCAAGACCAAGGCGAAGAGATGAAGCAGACGACGCATGACATCCTCCAGAAAACGTATGACCCGGACAATAGGCCGGGAGGGTTGCCACATCAAGGCCTGTGTGGCCGGTATCGCCTAAGGGCTTACAGCCCGCGCTGCCATTCGGGCCGAAGCGGGGTCTCGCCGGCCAGGGCGGCGTCGATGGCCGAAAGTGCCTCGGCCTTGTCCTTGGGCAGACGGACTTTGAGGGGCAGGTAGTTGGACGGGTGGTCGGCCAGGAAGAGGCCGCGGGTCAGCCCGGTGTGCACGAGCATTTCCCGCAGCTCGGCCAGCATCTCCCGGGCGCCGGGCAGGACGAAGCGTCCGGCTTTCCAGTCCGCGTGCAGCGGCGTGCCGGGGATGAGCATGAGGGTCAGGGCGCCGACCTGCTCCGGGTCCATGGCCGAAAGGGCCTCGCCGGTCAGCCGGGCGTGCCGGGCCGAGCCGACGGGTCCGGCCAGGCCGAGGAGCACGGTGACGTTCAGCTTGAAGCCCGCGGCCCTGGCCCGGCGCCCCTGGCGGACCATGTCCGCCACGGCGACGCCCTTGTTCACCTGCGCCAACACCTCGTCGTCGCCGGACTCCAGGCCCAGGTAGACGGCGCCGAGGCCCAGGGCCTTCAGCTCGGCCAGTTCCTCGTCGGTCTTGCGCGCGAGGCTCTTGGCGTTGGCATAGGTCCCGACGCGCGTGACCCAGGGCAGCATCTCCCGGATGCGCGAGAGGATATGGCGAAGTCGCGCCTGGGGCATGATCAGCGCATCGCCGTCGCAGAGGAAGACCCGGCGCTGCCGGCTCATGTAGCGCGCGGCGAACTCCAGGTCCGACTCCAGGATTTCCAGCGGCTTGAAGGCGAAGCGTTTGCCCCGGTAGGCGCCGCAGAAGGTGCAGCGGTTGTGCGAGCAGCCGAGCGTGACCTGCAAAAGGACCGAGTCGGCCTCGCTCGGCGGCCGGATGACCGTGCCCTGGAGGTCCATGGCCATGTCCGCCGGCGCCGGCTAGTCCTCGGGCAACGCCTGGCCGGTCAGCCGGGTGTAGATGGCGGCGTACTTCTCCCGGGTCCTGGCCACGATCTCGGCCGGCAGCTCGGGCGCGGGCGGCTGCTTGTTGAACTTCACCGACTCCAGCCAGTCGCGCACGAACTGCTTGTCGAAACTCGGCTGGCCGCGGCCCGGGGCGTAGCCGTCGGCGGGCCAGAAGCGCGAGGAGTCGGGGGTGAGCACCTCGTCGATGAGCAGCAGCTTACCGCCTGGCGTCAGGCCGAACTCGAACTTGGTGTCGGCGATGATGATGCCCTTGTCCGCGGCAAAGTCGCGACCCTTGGCGTAGATGGCCAGGGACAATCGCTCGACCTCGGCCAGCACCTGCGGGTCCACGAGGGTGCAGGCGGTCTCCAGGCTGATGTTCTCGTCGTGCCGGCCGAGCTCGGCCTTGGTCGAGGGCGTAAACAGCGGTTTTTCGAGCTTTTCGGACTCCTTCAAGCCCTTGGGCAGCGCGTAGCCGCAGACCTGGCCGGTCTTCAGGTAGTCCTTCCAGCCCGAGCCGGTGATGTAGCCGCGCACGATGCATTCGATGGCCAGGGGCTTGGTCCGGCGGACGATGACCGAGCGGTGGGCGAGCTCCGCAGCGTGAGGTTTCAGCGCCGCCGGGAAGTCGGCCACGTCGCGGGCCAGGATGTGGTTGGCGGTCAGGTCCGCGAACATGTCCATCCAGAACAGGGTGATCAGGTTCAGGACCATACCCTTGCCTGGGATGGGCGTGGGCAGGACCACGTCGAAGGCCGAGATGCGGTCGGTGGTGACGATGAGCAGGGCATCGTCGGCCACGGCGTAGACGTCCCGGACCTTGCCTCGGGCGACGATGGGGTAGGCGGAAATTTCGGTCTTGGTGACGACGCTCATGATTCCTCCGAAGGCTTTTCCAGCCGGCATTCGGCCGAGCGGGCGTGGGCCTCGAGGCCCTCCAGCCGGGCCAGCCGGGCAATCTTGGCCGCGTCCTCGCGCAGGCGCGCGGGCGTGGCGGCGATGAGACTTGATTTCTTGGTGAAGGTCTCCACCGACAGGGCCGAGGAGAAGCGGGCCGTGCCCATGGTCGGCAGGACGTGGTTGGGGCCGGCGAAGTAGTCGCCCAGGGGTTCGGGCGAGTGCGCGCCGAGGAAGATGGCCCCGGCGTGGCGGATGGAGCCGAGCATGGGCCAGGGCTCGCGCACGGCCAGCTCCAGGTGCTCGGGCGCGAGCAGGTTGACGATTTCGAGGCCGACGTCCAGGTCCGGGACGACCACGATGCCGCCCCAGTCCGCCAGCGCCCGCTGGGCCAGGGCGCTTCGCGGCAGATCGGCCAGGCGGCGGCCGAGGGCCGTGCGCGTGGCCTCGGCCTGCCGCGCGCTGTTTGTAATGAGAATGCAGGCGGCCAGCGGGTCGTGCTCGGCCTGGGAGAGAAGGTCCGCGGCCAGCCAGTCGGCCGGGGCCGAGTCGTCGGCCAGGATGACGATCTCGCTCGGGCCGGCGATCATGTCGATGCCCACACGTCCGATGAGCAGGCGCTTGGCCGTGGTGACGTGGATGTTGCCCGGGCCGGCGATCAGGTCCACCGGCTCGATCGTTTCGGTGCCGAGCGCCAGGGCGGCCACGGCCCAGGAGCTGCCCACGGCGTAGATCTCGGTGATGCCCAGCAGCATGGCCGTGGCCAGGATGTAGGGGTTCAAGCTACCGTCGGCGCGCGGTGGCGAGGCTACGGCGATCTCGGGCACGCCGGCGACCAGGGCCGGCACGGCGTTCATGATCAGGCTGGAGACGAGCGGGGTGTCGCCGCCGGCGCCGCCGGGCACGTACAGGCCGACCCGGTCCATGGGCCGCACGAGCTGGCCGAGGATGGTGCCGTCGGGCTCGGTCTGCCACCAGGAGTTGACCTTCTGGCGCTCATGGAAGGTCTCGATGCGCTCCATGGCCTCGGCGATGATCTCCATGTCCTCGGGCGGGACCCGGTCCAGGGCCTCCTCCAGCCGGTCGACCGGCACGGGCAGCATGGCCTCGGTGAACTCCGGGCAGTCGAAGCGCCGGGTGAAGTCCACCAGGGCGGCGTCGCCGCGCTCGGCCACCGCGTCGATCACGGCGCGGACCTGGTCTTCGACAGCGGGGTCCGGCCGGCGCCGCTTGTCCAGCCGGAGGGTCAGCTCGCTCAGGGACTCGGGACCGGAAAAGGCAATGATGGGGCAGGGCACTGGGCACCTCGGCAGGATCAGAGGGTTTGGCCGCATGGCGGCGCAGGCAATCTAGCCGAGGGATGGTGAAAAGTCGAGGCAGAGGCCGGCGCGGGGAATGAAAAAGGCCGGGGCCCGAAGGCCCCGGCCGGAAAGGCGTTGCGGTGTGATGGTGTTCCGGGATGCTAGAAGTTGTAGTTGAAGCCGAAGCCGACCTTCCAGGCGTCGGACTTGTCGGCGATGTCCCACTTGTCCTCGTCGTAGCCGTTGATCAGGTAGGACAGCTCGACGATGGCGGCCAACTGCTCGTAGATCATGTACTTGTGGTTGAAGTCGATCTCGACCAGGTAGTCGTCGGCGGTCAGGTCGGAACCGAAGTTCAGGGCGCCGGTGTCGGCGAGCTCGCCGTCGTTGGTGCCGGAGATGTACATGACGTACAGGGCGTGGCTCAGCTTCTCGATGAAGGTGATGTCGGTCAGGCCGAGGCCCACGGTCCAGGTGCCGGTGGTGGTGCGGTCGAGGTCGCCGTCGAGCAGGTCGGAGCCGCCGTACCAGAAGGTGCCCATGGCCCAGTCGTCGACGATGGTCGGCATGCGCTCGGAGCCGTTGTCCAGGTCGTCGTCCTCACCCGAGGCATACATGCCGAAGAGTTTCGGAACCATGAAGTCGAGCCCGGTGTAGGACAGCTCGAGGTCGGCCATCCAGCCCTTGCGCTCGGTCTCGCTCTCGCCGTCGGAGATCATGCCCCAGTAGAAGTCACCCTTGAGGATGAAGGGATCGAGCATGGACAGATTCATGCTCAGGCCGGCCCACCAGGGGTAGACGTAGCTGTCGTCATAAGCCAAGTCCTCGACGAGGGGATCCTTGGCTGCGAGGATTGAATTGGGAGTGGCGGTGCCGGAAACGACGCCGACCGGCACGCCGTCGCCCTGGATGGAGAAGTTCACGTAGGGGGTCAGCTCGAGGCCGTCGAAGGTCAGGGGCACGGCCAGGAAGATGTGATCCCATTCGTCGCGGTTCGGGGAGTCGCCGTCGTCCGTGGGGTTCAGGTCGACGGCGCGGGCGAAGCCGGCGGCCACGCTGACCATGTCGGTCAGCGGGGCGCTGACCACGAAGGCCGTGGCGTCGGCGCCGACGATGGGCGAGCCGAACTGGTTGGGCAGGGCCAGGGAGAGCTTGCCGGCCTGGAACAGGATGGAGGTCTCGGGCCACTTGAATTCCAGGTAGGCGCGACGCAGGTAGATGTTGGAGTTGGACTGCGTGTCGATCAGGCCGCCGGTCGCCGGATTGCCCCAATACATGGTGCCGTACTGGATACGCAGCACCGCGCTCAGGTTGTCGCTCGCGGAGTAGCGGAAGATGATGCGGGCGCGGGTCCTGATGTTGAACTCGTCTTCGCTGTTGTTCTCGTCGTTCAGGTCGAACTGGCTGGACCACTGGGCATTGGACTTGAACTCGCCGGAAACCTTCAGCTCGGCGGCGGAGGCGAAGCTCACGCTGCCCAGGATGAAGGCCGCCACCAGGGCAAGAGCCATAATCTGTTTCATTGTTAACCTTCCTTTTTCAGCTGTCGTTGAATGGACCCACTTCACCACACGCCTCTCCACAAGGCTCATTTCGATTAGCCTGTTTCCGGGTCGTTGACAAGCTAGGTTTTTGACAAAAGTAAAATTTTTTTGACCGTCCAGTTTTTTGTACGCGTGGGCCGCGGGCTGCACGCCGCGGCCCTGGCCGGCGTCCGTGCCAGGCACGAAAAAAGACCGGAGCCCGAAGGCTCCGGCCCGTTGCGGCGCGTGGTGTGGTCAGGTCGTCGGACTAGAAGTTGTAGTTGAAGCCGAAGCCGATCTTCCAGGCGTCAGACTTGTTGTCGATGTCCCAGGTGTCCTTGTCGTAACCGTTGACGATGTAGGACAGCTCAAGGATGGCGGCCAACTGCTCGTAGATCATGTACTTGTGGTTGAAGTCGATCTCGACCAGGTAGTCCTCGTCGGTCAGCTGCCGGCCGTAGGTCAGGTAGCCGGGGGCCTCGTCCACGATGGCGGAGTCGCTGGTGCCGGCGATGTAGTAGACGGCCAGCAGGGAGCTCAGCTTGTCGATGAACTTGATGTCTTCCAGGGCGAGGCCCACGGTCCACAGACCCACGGTGGGGTTGTCGAGGTCGCCGTCGAGCAGGTCGGAACCGCCGAAGAAGTAGCTGCCCTTGGGCGTCCAGTCGTCAGCGGCGATGGGCATGCGCTCGGAGCCGTTGTCGATGTCGTCGTCCTCACCCGAGGAGTACATGCCGAAGATCTTCGGGACCATGAAATCAATGCCGGTGTAGGACAGCTCGAGGTCGGCCAGCCAGCCGCTGCGCTCGGTGGCGTCTTCGCCGTCGGTGATCATGCCCCAGTTGAACTCGCCCTTGACGATGAAGGGATCGAACATCTTCATGTTCAGGACCAGGCCCGCCCACCAGGGGTAGACGTAGTCGTCGTCGAAGGCCTGACCGGCGGCGCCGGCCGGGGAGAAGATGTCGGCCAGCAGCACGGAGTCGGGAATGCCGGCGGCGGTGATGCCGTTGCCCAGGATGGAGAAGTCGACGAAGGGGGTCAGCGAGATGCCGTCGAAGGACAGGGGGGCACCCAGGAAGATGTGATCCCACTCTTCACGCAGCGGATCGTCGCCGTCGTCCGTCACGTTGGCGTCGATGGCGCGGGCGAAGCCGGCCATGAGCTTGACGTTGTCGGTGATGGGCGAAGAGACCACGAAGGCCGTGGTGTCGGCGCCGAGGATGGCGGAGCCGAGGTAGTTCGGCAGGGCCAGGGAGAGCTTGCCGGCCTGCATCAGGATCTGGGTGTCGGGCCACTTGAACTCGAGGTAGGCACGACGCAGGTAGATGTTGGTGTTGGACTGGGTGTCGATGAGACCACCGGTGGCCTGATTGCCCCACTTGATGGTGCCGTACTGGATGCGCAGCACGGCGCTCAGGTTGTCGCTGGCCGAGTAGCGGAAGATGATACGGGCGCGGGACCGGATGCCGAACTCGTCTTCGCTGCTGTTGTCGTCGGAGAAGTCGGAGTTACCCTGCCACTGGGCATTGGATTTGAACTCGCCGGTGACCTTCAGCTCGGCGGCGGAGGCGAAGCTCACGCTGCCCAGGATGAAGGCCGCCACCAAGGCAATGGCCAGAATCCGTTTCATGTTTTTTCCTTCCTTTTCTTCCAGTTGATGGTAAAATGCCGCACCACGCGTTTTCTCTGAGAACCGGAGCGAGTAATACCCCAACTCAAAACAGAAATCATTACTTTTTGGTCACGAAGTAAAAAAATTTTTACCGTCCAGATTTTTGTACCAGTCCGGCGGGGGGAAGGCCCTGGACAGGGCGGCCGGGGGGGATCAAAAGTAGCTTCCACCATGTTCAGCTTCGAGCCCGCCCGCTTTCCCCCCGCCCCGGGCGTCTACCTGATGAAGGACGGCCAGGGGCGCATCATCTACGTCGGCAAGGCCAAGTCCCTGCGCGCGCGCCTGGCCAGCTACTTCGTCGCCCCGGAGCGGCTGACCCCCAAGACCCGGATCATGACCGTCAAGATCGCCTCCATCGACATCCTGCGCACGACCACCGAGAAGGAGGCCCTGCTGCTCGAGGAGAGCCTGATCAAGAAGCACCGGCCGCGCTACAACATCGTGCTGCGCGACGACAAGAAGTACATCCTCTACAAGCTCGACGCCGCCGCCGACTACCCCCGCCTGACCACCACCCGGACCCTGGTCCGCGACGGCTCGCTCTATTTCGGCCCGTTCACCTCGGCCTTCGCCGCCCGGGAAACCTGGCGGGCCATCCACCGGCTCTTCCCCTTAAGGCGCTGCAAGGACGCGGCCTTCCGGAAACGCCAGCGGCCCTGCCTCTACTTCGACATGGGCCGCTGCCTGGCGCCCTGCGTCAGGCCCGTTCCGGTCGAGGAGTACCGGCGTATGGTCCGCCAGGTGGAGCTGTTCCTTTCCGGCCGGGCGGGCGAGCTCACCGCCCAGCTCGAGGAGGCCATGCACCAGGCCGCGGACAAGCTCGAGTTCGAGCGGGCCGCCGGCTATCGCGACCTGCTCGGGGCCGTGCGCCAGACCCTGGAGCGCCAGGCCGCGGTGCTGCCCGGGGGAACGGACCAGGACGTGTTGGCCCTGGTCCAGACTCCGGCCGGCCTGGCCCTGGGCCTCATCTTCGTCCGTCAGGGCCGGGTCATCGGCCGCAAGGCCTTCACCTGGCCGGGCCTAGACCTGTCCGAAGGCCCGGAGGTGGTGGTGAGCTTCCTGCCCCAGTTCTACGGGCCGGGCCGGCTCATCCCGCCGCGCATCCTTCTGCCCTGGCCGGTGAAGGATGCGGCCCTGGCCGAGGTCCTCGGCGAGCGGCGGGGCGGCAAGGTGCATCTGGCCGCCCCGCGCGACGCCACGGACAAGAAGCTCCTGGAGCTGGCCCGGGAGAACGCCCTGGCCGAGATCGCCGAAGCCGTCACGCCGGATCCCGCCTGCCGGCTCAAGGCGGCGCTGCACCTTGGCCGCGAGCCGGCGCGCATCGAGTGCGTGGACATCTCGCATCTGGCCGGGCAGGAGATGCGCGCCGGGCAGGTGGTCTTCGAGGCCGGGGAACCCAAGGCGGAAGACTACCGTGTCTACGCCCTGCCCCGGTCCGAAGGCACGGGCGACGACTACCGGGCCCTGGCCGAGTGGCTCGAGCGACGCCTCGAGTCCGGTCCGCCCTGGCCCGACCTGGTGCTCATCGACGGCGGCCGGGGGCAGCTCGCGGCCGTGGCCGAGGCCATGCGCCGGGCCGGGCAGGAGGCGCTCTTCGAGCTCGCCGCCATCGCCAAGGCCGGCCGGGCCAAGGGCGAGCTCAATGACCAGATCTTTCGGCCGGGGCGCAAGAACCCGCTGCCGCTTCCTCCGGGCAGTCCCGAGCTTCTTTTCCTGCAGCGCCTGCGCGATGCCGCCCATCGTTTCGTCCTCGGCCGGCAGCGCCGGGTCCGCAACCGCCAGGCCATCCAGAGCGAGCTTCTGTCCCTGGACGGCGTCGGCCCCAGGACCGCCAGGCTGCTCTGGGAGCGCTTCGGCTCGCTCGCGGCCATGGCCACGGCCGGCGAGGCCGAGCTGGCTGCCCTGCCCGGCGTCGGGGCCAGGCGGGCGGCGCGTCTGGCCGCGGCCCTGGCCCGGCTCGCGCCGGGCTCGGCCCGGGGTCCGGCCGCCTCGGCCGAGGCCGCGGAGGGACCGCAGGCCGAGGGCTAGGACCCTTTGCGCTCCCCGGGAGAAGGTGCTAATGGTCCAGGGCCGTTGCCGGGGGGTGGACCGCGCAGTCGCAGCCGACGGCCTTGCGTCCGGCCAGTCCCCGCCGACCCGAAGATCGACCGCATACCGCATGGAGGTTCTATGCGCGCATTTTGCCGCACCGTGGTGCTCGTCTGTCTGCTCCTGGCCTGCCTGGCCGGCACGGCCCGGGCCCAGGCGGTGAAGACGTTTTCCGTTCTGCCGTTCGAGGTCTATGGACCGGACAAGTACGCCTACCTGAAGCACGGTATCCAATCCATGCTCGTCTCGCGCCTGACCTGGCGTGACCATTTCCAGCCCCTGGACAACGCGGCCGTGGCCAAGGCCAAGGTCGGCATTCCGGCCTCCGATGCCGAGGGCCTCAAATCCCTGTCCGCCCTGGGCTCGGATTACCTGATCTGGGGCAGCGTGACCGTGAGCGGAGACGACGCCAGCCTCGACGTGCACGTCCTCGGCCAGGACGGCAAGTCCTGGCCCAAGACCCGCACGGTGAAGATCGACGAGATCGTGCCGAGCCTGGAGGGCGTGGCCAAGGAGATCAACGCCGACATCTTCGAGCGGCCCGCAACCCAGGCCAAGACCGACAAGCAGGCCGCGCCCGCCGAGAGCGGGACGCGCAACCCCGATCTGGTCTACGCCCGCGAGGACCCCAACCAGCCCGACTACTACCTGAATCCCCAGTTCCGCTACGAGGGCGATCCCGAGAGCCCTGGCCAGTGGCGCAGCCAGTCGCTGAACTTCCCGACCATCAGCATGATTGTGGTCGATGCCGATTCCGACGGCCGGAAGGAGGTCTTCTTCCTCGAGGAGAAGAGCATCAAGGCCTACCGCATGCGCGACCGCAAGCTGGACCTGATCGCCGAATACTCCCTGCCGATGCGGACCGAGATGCTCAAGCTCTCGAGCCTCGACGTGAACCGCGACGGCTACGCCGAGATTATGGCCTCGGGCTGGACCGAGGAGGGGCCGTGGACGATTGTCCTCAACTTCCGCGACGAGAAGTTCGTGCTCGTCAACGACCGCGTCACTTTGTTCCTGAACGTGATCCAGATGCCGCCGGAGTATACGCCGACACTCATCGGGCAGGAGGAGGGCCAGCCCACGCCGTTCAAGAGCCCGGTCCACGAGGTCGCTTCCCTGGAAGGCCCTGGAACCAAGGGCAAGCGGCTCGTCCTGCCGGAGTTCGCCAATGTCTACAACATCGGCTTCCTGCCCCAGCCCGACGGGAACTACTTCTTCCTGACCATCGACGGCGAAGACCGCATCCGGGTCTGGTCCAAGCCCGACGAGCTCCTGGCCGTGACCGGCGACTCCTACGGCTCCTCGCCCATCGGCCTCGACGTCATCTCGGTCATGCCGGGCCTGGGCAAGCGCAGCGTCCGGGACGAGAACGAGGAAATCTCGATCTACATCCCCAACCGGCTCATCCTGGCCCACCTCGGAAAGGACAAGAACTACGAATTGATCGTCAACCGCAACATCTCGGTGGCCGCGGACTTCTTCAGCCGCTACCGCAACTTCCCCTACGGCGAGGTCCACTCCCTCTACTGGGACGGCGTGGGCCTTAGCCTGCAGTGGAAGACCCGGCGCCTCAAGGGCACCGTGGTCGACTACTGCATCGCCGACATCGACAACGACGGCGCCGACGAGCTGTGCATCGCAGTCAACACCTATAAGGGCATGACTGGTCTGGCCGACAGCCGCACGGTGGTCATGGCCTACGAACTCGACATGTCCAAGACCGCGCCCGTGGCTCCGGCCAAGGAATAGCGCTGTCTCGGCGCCCAACCATGGGCGCATCGTACGAACGAGGCCCTGCCGGAAACGGCGGGGCCTTTTTTCGCGCGCTACGAAGTGACGTGCGGTCGGAGCGAGGTCGGCAACTGCTGGCTGTGCCGGCGCTATTCCGAGCGTAGCGTTGTTATCGAAGAAGGAGCCGTGAAGGAAAGAAGTCGGATGTTGCGCTCCGCTCCGGTCTGGCGGCCTCGACATGCACACGGATATTCCTCGCCGGCCGCATTTCGAGGTGGCCCCGCCGCGCAGGCGGCGTGAGCAAGCCGAAAACCACGGCGCTGCTCTCTTGCCCGTAAGCTTTCACTGGCGCTGAAGCCGGAGAAACCAACGGCCAAGGGGCTTTTCGGCTTGCTGTCCTCCTCGAAATGCTTCCTTCGAAGTTTCTTTCGAGGACGTCACATTAGTCGCAGGCGCACTCCGCGTTTGGGTCCACGGCCTTGCCCACGGGGCGCGGCTTACCTGGGGGCAGGAGGATCAGTGCCGTGTCCGGGGAGTGCTCCTCGAGCGCCCGGCTGAAGGGGTCGGTGCCCTGGGCCAGGACCGGAAAGGTGCCCCAGTGCATGGGCACCACCTGGCGCGCGCGCAGGAGCCGGCAGGCATAGGCCGCGGACTCGGCGTCCATGGTGAAGTGCCCGCCGATGGGCAGGAGCGCCAGATGTATCTCGTGGAAGCGGCCGAAGAGTTCCATGGAGGAGAAGAGCGCGGTGTCGCCGGCGTTGTAGAGGCAGAAGCCGTCGGGGAAGGTCAGGATGTAGCCGGCCGGTGCACCGCTGGCCGAGGAATGCACGGCCTGGACCATCTTTATCCTGATCCCCGCGAGCGTAACCGTGCCGCCGAGGTTCATGCCCATGGCCTGGGCCTCGGGCAGGCCCCGGGCCACCAGGCCGTTGACCGTGTCGAAGACGCCCACGGCCGTCGCGCCTGTCGTCCTGCAGATCTCCAGGGTCTGGCCGACGTGGTCTGCGTGGTCGTGGGTCACGAGCACGAGGTCGGGCCGTCCGGCCTGCTCGAAGGTCACTGGCGCGCTCGGGTTGCCGGCGAAAAAGGGGTCGAAGAAGATGCGGGTGGTCCCGGTTTCGAGCCGGAAGTTGGAATGCCCGAACCAGGTCAGGGTGTAGGCCATGGTCGCCTCCTCTCGGTTACCCGCCCCAGGGGGGCAGGAGGTCGTGGGACAGGTCCAGGTGATCGAGGACGCGGGCGACGACGAAATCGACCAGCGCCGCGATGGAGTCCGGCCGGTGGTAGAAGCCGGGGCAGGCGGGCAGGATGAGCGCCCCGGCCCGGGCCGCGGCCAGCATGTTCTCGAGGTGGATGATGCTTACTGGCGTCTCGCGGGGCACCAGGATCAGCCGGCGGCGCTCCTTCAGGGTCACGTCCGCGGCGCGGTGCAGGAGGTTCGAGCCCAGGCCATGGGCGATGGCCGCCAGGCTGGCCATGGAGCAGGGGCAGACCACCAGCCCCTGGTGCGGCCAGGAGCCGCTGGCCGGCGGCGCGGACAATTCGTCCTCGCTCCAGACCCGGACACAGCGCGTGGCGATGGTTTCGAGCCCGCCCGGGGCCTCGATCTCGAGGACCTTGCGCCCGGCCGAGGAGAGGATGGCGTAGAGCTCGACGTCTTCGCGCGAGGAGAGGACCTCGGCTAGGCGCAGGACGTAGGGCATGCCGCTGGCGCCGGTGACGGCCAGAACGATGCGGCGGATGGATACTGGTTGGGTCATGTCGGCTCCCGGGACGGTTTCGCCGCAGGCTAGCAGAAAGCGCGGCCGGGGAAAAGCCGCGGGCGGCTTTTCCCCGGGGGGCGAGCGTTCGCTTGACAAGCGGGTCAGCAGGACATAAGGAGTTGATCCCTCGGGCAATTAGCTCAGATGGATAGAGCGTTGGCCTCCGGAGCCAAAGGCCGCAGGTTCGAATCCTGCATTGCCCACCACAAAATTCAAGGACTTGCGCACATATCGGGCGCGAGTCCTTTTTTTTGCTACCCTACTGCGTGATTTCAAGGATACCTGCCACCTCCGGCTGTGTGACCCGAGGAGGCGGTTTTTAAACTGTATGGCCCTGACGTCAGCATTTGCCGTGAAATTCGTGAAGCGCAGCGCTTTCCTGTGAAATTGAAAAGGCCGCCGGCGACGAATCTCCGGCGGCTTTCTCATCAGGCGATGCTCGTATTACTTTGGCATTAGGTGTTCGCCGGGAACTTTTCCATCAGCGCGCGGATCATGGTCGGGCTGAGCTGCTTGAACAATTCCGCATTATACGACGCGCAAAACGGGACATCCGGCACTGATCCGTAAATTATGGTCTTGTCAAGAGAACCATCCTGCGGTCGTGACGGGTCCATGGTCTCGACCTCGAAAACATCATAGGCCACTTTGATATTCGGGTTATTAGGCATTATGTTGTTTTGCACTATTTGCTGCGTTGCAATTGAATAATAGCGCGATTTTGCAGCCGGCGTTCCTTCCGCGACCGAGGGGTCGACGTTGACCGTCACGATCGAGACCGTATAGTCGCTGTTGAGATAGATCTCGAATGTGCGGAACTGCTGCGGGTGGTCCCGCAACGACGAGGTCTCGACCTGCCAGAAGCCTTTTTCCGGGGCAATCTCGCGGTCCGGCGAGACGAAAGCCTTGACGGTATTGTAATGACGATGCCCGGCTATCCAGGCGATAAGGTTCGGAGTTTCCCACAGCGTCTCGACCAGCTCCGTCAAGGACACGGCATTTTGTTCCGTGGCATTCGGGTCCTTGTCCGACTCCCACCATTCGAGCTCCGAACCGATACTGCCGACGCCGATCGGGATGTGCGCCGCGATGATCATCAACTGATCCGCATCATGGCCGGCGGCCAGCTCATCCTGGAGCCAGCCCCAGCGGGTCTCGTCGAGGAAGCCGTGGCCGTGGATGTCCGTTGAGCCGTCGGCCTCCGACTGGGTGTCGTCGAGCACGATGATCTTGAGCGGCACGTCGGGATTCGGCACGAAGCTATAGCAGGCAAAGCCCTCCGGCTTGGTCGGATCGACCAGATTGAAGCCGTGCCCGACCGGCAAGGTGGAGGTCTTGAAAAATTCCTGGATCCATTCCGTTCGTAGCAGCGAGCGGCGATTGGGATCGGCTGCGACCGTCGGAGCGCTGACCTCCCCGGCGGCCCCGGTGGCGATGATCTTGCCCGTTTTGGTCGAACCATCGAGCACGCCGCAATAATACTGCGGAGTCGCCTTGAAGTTTTCCATGTCGATCAGGACAGGGAAGTTTTTGAAATTCGGGGTGAGAAGCGCATTCGGAACCGCCCAGACGGTATCGCTGATGTATGATTCCCGGAGACCGAGGGACGGGTCGGCATCCACGGGGAACGAACCGAGCAGGAAGTGATCGTGGTTGCCGAGAGCCTGATACCAGCGGATCGATTTGTTGAGCCCTGCCGCGGCGAACGGCCGCTGATAGTCGATGGAATCGGCACCGCGGTGGGCACCGGAACTCGGGGTGATGATCTCGCCGTCAAAGACGCCCATGTACCAGCGCAATTCATTGTACGAGGTACTGTTGCAGGTGTCTCCCAAAGAGATGCCGAAATCAAAGGCCTTTTTGTCGTGAAGAGCGTTTATCGTCTGGATGGCGGCGTCGAGGACATGGGTCGTGCAGGTCATGATCGGCGAGTAGATGGACGTATTGGTCCCGGCGTAGGCCGGATACTCTTGCTGGAGGTAGATGAGCTGGTTCGGCGCTTCCTTGTCCGTGATATGGATATCCGTCATGGTAAAAAAATGTGCGAATTGTTCAAGTCTGGTGAGTGACGCGGCGGTTGCGGCGAAGCTGTCCGGCATGAGATCGAACCGCTTCTTTATCTCGAGACCCTTCTTGCTGTATGTCCAATCGCCGTAACCGTATTTCTTGTACTGATTGATCAGCGGAAGCTCCGTCAGGTAGAGTCCTGTTCCGGAATCCGGGCCGGCAGGTTGCGGCGGTATGGGAAATGACAGCACGCGAGTTGTCGTGGTGACGACATTGGGATCAATGGGGTAAAAGGCGATCTGGTTGCCGCCGTCACTGTCGTTGCATCCGGTATTCAATGTCCAGAGGCAAAGGGATGCAACGGTTCCGACGCAACATTGCATGAAATTTCGCCGGGTCAGGCCCCTGACCAGGGCCAAGTCGTCGCTCCCACGAACAATTTTCAGTTCATCGCCCGCCAGAATATTGTCGCCTTTTTTTGCTTCGTCATTACCCATACACCCCTCCATCAAGTTGACGGTTTATTTCTCAAGCCAGCCTGAACATTCCAGCCACGTGGCTGACGGGTTCATTCTTTTTAGTAATACACACGTCTCTTCGGTCTGTAAGGTCCCCATGTTTCGCCCTGACTGTATGCACGGATGCTTCCTTCCGTGACCACCAGCACATCCTCCAAGCCATTGAAACCACACAGTTCGCGCACTTCTTTCCGGTAGGCACGAATGACGTGCTCAATGGGAGTCTGTCCCCGGGAATTGTTTAAATGAATAGGATTGGTCTCGGTTTGATTCCGAAGCGATTTTCGGGGGCACGCCAAAAATAGAGCCTGGATAATAATTTATTATGCAAAAGTATTCACGGGGTGCAAGCACTGTAGACGTTTCGCTCCGGCTGTCAATGGCTCATTATGGGCGGCAGGCGGCCATTATCAATAACCGGCTCTGCATACCTGGCACACGAAGGCCTGGAAAGCAGCCTGCCATCTGTATGGCCTGCTTGGCCGGATGACGGATGAGAGGCCGGTCCCGATGGTTCGTGTAATACATGCGTGAATGCGAGGGGGGCACCTCATCAGCGCAGATAGGAACAACAGCCCCACAGAGGAGGGCCTGGATGACGGCAGCCTGATGGCGTGGGATTCCGCGCATTCGGGCCCATTTTACCCTTGTGGCGGATTGGTTTCCCATCCGGCCGTTGAGCCTGCGGCTGTCCGGATCGGCACGCAGTTCGGCGGGGCAAGAGGATGTATCTCGCCTGCAGTTTCCTTTGCAAAAAGGATCATGGCATGCTATACAGGATATAACCAGTGGAGATGTTGGCTATTTCACCTGCATACCACGTCGTAATGCAAAAGAGAGCAATGTTATGCTCTGTCGGGACTTCCGGTGCATCTACGTCCATATTCCGAAAACTGCCGGCGAGAGTATCATTTCATACTTTCTCGGTCTGCTCGGCGACAATGTCCAGACACGCGAGAAGCTGCTGCTCTTCTACAACAAGAACCCGCAGCATGGGCCGGCGATCCTGACCCACCTGACGGCCGCCGAGTATCTGCAGCACGGCTTCGTCAACAGCACGGAATTCTCCTCCTTCTTCAAGTTCGCCTTTGTGCGCAACCCCTGGGACAGGCTCGTCTCGGAGTACAAATTCCGGGGGTATCCCTGGCTTTTCGACTTCAAGTCCTTCCTGTTCAAGCATTTCCCGCGTCCCGGCCAGGCTGATCCCTACCTGCACGTCAAGCCGCAGTACGACTACCTCCATGACCGCGACGGCCGGCTGCTGGCCGATTTCGTCGGCCGCTTCGAGCGCCTGAAGGAGGATTTCTCCGCGGTCTGCCGGCGACTCGGCTTCTGCGACCACACTCTGCCGCATATCAACTCCTCGCCGCCGCCGCGTTTCTCCCGGGAGCACTGGCGGACCACCTGGCCGGCGATGTTCCTGCCCGACAGCCGCTACCGGCGCCGCGTCTTCGGGCACTATAGCGAGTTCTATGATGACGAGAGCCGGGAGTTCGTGGCGGACATGTACGCCAAGGATATCTCGACCTTCGGCTACACCTTCGGGCAGAGGCCGGTTCGGGTCGCTCAGGCCGATCCGGTGCTGGCCAAGTTGCCGGCGTCCTGATCCGCGCCGGGCTTGCGGCGCATGACCAGGCAGTCGGTGGTGACCGGTACCGTGGGCTTGATCCGGGCCTTGCCGAAGTCCGCCTTCACCAGGCGGGGCACGAATTCGGTCAGCACCCGTCCCTCGGCGTCCAGGAGCACCAGCGGCTCGCCTTCCTCGACGCCCTGGCGGCGGCCGAGCCCGAAGGTGATCTCGTACCCCCAGGCCTTGCGCGAGAGGGTGTGGATGACCCCGAATCCCCGCTCCTGGTAAAGCCTGTCTCGTTGTCTGGCGCGGCGGTAGGAGAAGAAGAGAAGCCCCGCGACCGCCGGCAGGCAGACCAGGGTCAGCCAGTACGGCTTCACCCCGAGCAGCCGCTCGCTGAAGGTGGGCAGGTCCTCTTGCAGCGCCTCCCGGTCGGGAAATACCCTGACCTCGAAGGGGCGGTAGTTCGCCGCGGGCGGAACGAAGCGCTGGTGCACGCTCAGGCTGAAGACGCCGGACCGGGCGCCGCCGTCGACCGTGAGCCGGCCGTTCCACAGCCGGCCGCGGATGCGGCTCAGCACCAGGTGCATGTCGGGCGAATCGGAGCGGATCGTGACGTAGCCCGAGAGGTCCGTGCCCGGCGGCGGCCGGCCGACGGAGCGGATATCCTCGGCCGGGGAGTCGAGCTCCCCGGAGACGGCCGTGCTCCCGCCGCTGACCACCCGGATGACGTTGGCCGGCTCCAGGAGCCCAAAGCCGGCGTCAGCCAGGGTCAGGGCCAGGACCGCCAGCAGCAGGTAGGACAGGACGCCGAGCGATCTGTCCATGGGGGAGCCGGATGCTAGCGGCGCCTGCGCGCGGCCAGGCGCATGCCGAGGTACAGGCCGAGGATGCAGGCCAGGGCGAAGATGAAGAGTGCGGTCATGGGGTCCTCCGATCACGGGGTATGCGGCCGTACGGCCCTCGGCCGGCGGGCGCGGTGACGGGCCTGGACAGAGGCCCTGGGGACGGGCGCGTCCCGTTCCTGCCGGAGCGGCCGTGGCGCGGTCTCAATCCACGGCCTCGAAGGTCAGCAGATGGTATCCTCTGGCCTGGATGCCGGCGACGATGGCCTGGTACGATTCGGCCAGGGCCGGTGTCTCCTCGGCCACCTCGTGGGACATGCGCAGGAAGCGCAGCTCGCCGAGCTCGGCGCCGAGCGCTGCCGGCACCGATCCGAAATCTTCCCTGAGTGCGGTGCAGAGGTATTTGGCCGGATGCTTCCGGCTCTGGTGGATGGCGAAACTCATGCGCGGCCCTCCCGGAAATCCCCCGGCGCGGCGCTCACGGCTGCGCTCCTTCCTTGGCCACCACGAAGCCGACCTCGATCTGGACCGGAGCCAGAACCTTGGCCACCGAGTCGCGCTTGCCGCTCTGCTCGACGTCGGCCTGGGCCACCTTGAGACCGTTCTCGTTCAGGATGTCCATGCGGTCGCCGGGCCGTATGCCGTGGGTCGTGCCCAGGCTGAAGGACACCAGACAGCCTTCCGGGGACTTCTTGACCATGTATATCTCAGCTTTTCCTTCCTTGGCCATAGCTTGCTCCATGTGTTTGGAGAGAAAAAAGCTGCCGGCCATGACCAGGAGCGCGAAGGGAAAAAGCGAGCCCGCCAGGGCGAAGGGGTGCAGATCGAGAAAGCGGATGGCGTATGAGGTCGAGTGGCTGCGCATCTCCTCCGGGCTGGCGAAGACCCGGACGGTATACTCCATGTTGGGTTTGGCCACGGGCTCTTCTGGTCCGCGCAGCGCCAGGCGGTAGCGGCCCGCCGCGGCCTGGGCGCCGACCTCGATGACTCCGCGCCAGAGGGAGCCGCCGAACCAGAAGCTCTTGGTGCTGTCCTCAAACCGCAGGCGGACGGTCTCGTTGTTGCCGTCGATGATCACCGCCGCGAGGTCGCCCGCTCCGGCTGGAAATGGACCGGTGGCCTTGACGCGCTGGCCGGGTAGGGCGTCGAAGGCGTTGTATTCGCGCCGGGCCTGGCTGACCAGCCCGTCCAGCACGCAAAGGACGATCAGGGACAGGATGAGCGCGCCGAGCCAGCCGGCCGTCCGGCGCCAGATCCGTGTCCGCTGGGGTGTCATGCATGCGCCCCGGCGGAGCGGCGCTTGAGCACTCGGTTGGCGATGAAGGCGGCCGCGAGGGTGGGCAGGAGCAGGGCGAAGAAGGTCTTGAGGAAGACCGGGGTGAAGGTGTCCATGTCGCCAGCGGCGGCCCGGATGGCCCAGCACAGCTCGGCCAGTACGGCCAGGTCGATCAGGACCACAAGGCATTTCTGCCGGAAGCTCAAAGGCGGTGGCGGGGTGGTCTGGAACATGGCGTGCTCCTTTTCGTCGTCTGACTTTGCGGTGTGCGGGCTCCTCGCCGGGCGGATTGCCCCCTCTGGAGGTGCTCCCTGGCCGGCCTGGCCGGGGAGAGGGAAGGGGCAATCGGCGCGGGGAGGACGGGTCCTTGTCGTTTTCGGTTTGCGGGCCGGTCCGGACCGGGAGGTGATCCGGACCGGCCCTGGTGCAGGGGCTGGGCTATTTCTTGTAGATGTCGGTCTTGCTCACGTTCATGAAGCGCAGGGATTTGCCCTCTTCCTTGTAGTAGATGCGGACCTCGTCGCCCGCATCCCAGGTCGCATCGGGCATGGCGAAGAACTCGTCGGGCATGCCGAAGGTCACCAGGAGCTTCTGCCGGCCGGAGTAGATGGTCACGGTTTTCTTGTCCTTGTCGACCGCCGGGAAAGTCTTGCCCTGGACCAGGGGATGGTTCTTCTCCACGTTCTCCTGCTGGTCGAGGATCTTGATGTCGATGGTCTTGAAACCCTGGCTGGCCGGATCGAAGATGATGATCTGGCTGGCCTTGGTGTCGAGCTTCATGCGGCCGCCGGCCTTGGGCTCGGGCCCCATCTCCGCGGGATCGGTGGGCAGGCTGTAGGTCAGGGGCGGCAGGTAGGTGTAGTCCGGGTTCTGGGTGTCGTTCTTCTTGTCCCGGATGATGGTCACGGTCTTCTTGTCCTTGTCGTACTTGACCACCCGGCCCTGATCAACCTTGCCGTATTCCGAGCAGCCGAGCACGAACAGGAAGCAGAGTGCGGTAAGGATGCCAAGCCAGGTCCATTTGCGGGTCATGTTGTGTCCTCCTTGTGGGCTGGCGCGGTGCGTTCGTTTGAGAGTCACGCGCCTAGGCGCGGGCCTTCTTGGCCGCGATCTCGCGCTTGGCGCCGGCGACCATCTTCAGGGTGATGTACAGGGCCATGCCGAAGACCAGGGCGAGGATCAGGACGGTGGAAACCGGATCGAGGATGCCCTTGGTCGCCGGATACCACTGGGTGATCATCTTGAGCACGATGGACGTCGCGCAGCCGATGACGGCCAGGCCGAAGGCGACACGGATGCCGTAGCCCTTGATGTACTTGGTGGCCACGGCGCCGACCTGGGCGCCGACCGCGGCGCCGACGAGCATGATGATCGCGGCCACGAGCTCGACGCGGCCCTTGGCGGTGTAGGAGCCGGCGCCGTACAGGCCGGAGATCATGACCTCGAAGAGGTCGGTGCCCACGGCCACGTGGGTCGGGCAGCCGACGAGGTAGATGAGCGAGGGCATGCGGATGAGGCCGCCGCCGATGCCCAGGATGCCGGCCAGCCAGCCGGTGAAGAAGGACACGAAGATGGGCAGCCAGGCCGAGCAGTACACGCCGGCTTCCTTCAGGTGCACCATCGGGGGGATCTTGATCTTGTGCAGGGTCTTGTGCCACTCGACGCCGGTGGCCAGGGCGTCCACTTCACGGCCCGCGGCCTTGGCGGCGCGGTCCTTGGCCTTGCGCTTGGAGACATCATGGAAGACCAACCAGGCGATGAAGGTCAACAGGAAGAGGTAGATCCAGCGCACGACGATCTCGACGTTGCCTATGCGCTCGAGCCACATGACCATCTGGGCGCCGATCTCGAAGCCGGCGATCGTGCCGAAGAGCATGATGAAGCCGAGTTTGTAGTCGACGTTGCCGAACTTGCCGTGGCGCATGGTCGAGATGAGCGACTTGCCGGCCATGTGGGCGATGTCCGTGCCGATGGCGAAGGCCATGGGGAAGCCCAGGATGTTCAACCCCGGGGTGACCATCCAGGCGCCGCCCATGCCGAAGAAGCCGCCGATGACGCCGACGCCGATGCCGAGGATGATGAGGCCGGGCCAGAAGATTTTCACGCCTGCAATGGGCATGAGGATATACAACCAGTCCATCGCTTGCTCCTTTTCGTTTCGTTCGTTCAGATCATCCGGATTCGTTTACTCGTCACCGCCGCGGCTTAATGCTCGGCCAGCTCGCGGGACTTGAGGTCGATACCCACGAAGTGCATGACGAAGTCGGCCAGGGTACCGAAGATGACGCCGATGAGCGGGATGAGGATGATGGTCAGGATGGTGAAGTAGAGATGGGACTCGTTGTAGAGATTGGCCCACCAGGCCAGCAGGCCGGTCAGTTTGCGCGTGTCGGCCACGATGACGATGGGAGCGCCGCCGCCGCCGGACGCCAGCGATATCGCCGGCAGGGTCAGGCAGAAGCAGGTCACCATCAAGAAAATGTTGCGGATCTTTGCCATCACGTTCTCCTCCTTGAAGATTGACTCTGGGTCGCTTGCCATCACTTGCCGGCCACGGGCCGGTACACGAGCACGGAGCAGGGGGCGTGGGCCACGACCTTGTTGGCCACGCTGCCGAGGAGGAAGCGGTCCAGGCCCGTCTTGCTGCGGCTGCCCAGAACCACCATGTCCACCTTCCTGGCCTCGGCGGTCTTGATGATCGAGTCCGCAGGCGACGGGCTCTGTTCGACGATGACCTGCGGGGAGAGGCCCAGGGCCTTGGCCTTGGCCTCGTACTCGGCGGCGGCGCTTTTGGCCGCGCTGGCCAGCTTGTCGGAAATCTCGCCGATGGCTGCGATGTCACCGGCATCGAACAGGTTTTCGGCCACGACCATCACGATCAGCTCGGCTTTCTGCAGCTTGGCGAGCTCCACCGCCTTCTCCAGGATCGGACCGCCTTTCTTGGTCGGGTCCAACGCTGCCAGAATCTTCATGCCACTCCTCCTCGTTTCAGGACCTCGGGCCACCAGGCTCTGCCAGTCAGAGCCGATTTCGCTACTCTGGACAAAGCAACCCGCGTGCCATTGCATTTAATTCCATGAAATAATTGAATAATCATGCCATATTGCGGGACGCTGGCGAGGTCAATGCGGGATTTGCGCGGAATTTGCGCGATTGCCGCCGGCATTCTTGCCGGATCATGGCGGCGATGCGCGAAAAACCCTGGCGGGTGGAGCGAATTCCTGCTAGATCAGTGCTGCCGAGGAGGACCCCATGCGGATCTTGCGCGGTAAAGCCGACGGTTCCGGACCGAGCCTCAAGCTGCTGAACCAGTTCCACGACTGGAGCATCCGCAAGAAGCTTCTGGTCATCCTCCTGCCGGCCATGGTCGTCCTCCTGCTGGCCACCGGCTACGTCACCAATTTCTTTTCCGCCCGCTACATCGCCGTCGCCCTGGAACGGAACACGCTGCTCCTGACCCTAGCCCAGGCCCACGAGATCGAGCAGAACCTGGCCCGCTACCGCGACGATCTGATCATCCTGGCCAAGGGGCCGTTCAGCCCGGAGCGGTTGAAGAGCTTCCTCGCCTCGCGCTCGGCTGTCCTCGGCCCGGTCTACCGGGAGCTGGCCTTCAGCGGCGTACGGCCCGGGGAGGAGGTGCTTCTGCTCGAGACCGGCTCCGGGATCGTGGACATCGATCCGGCCAAGGGCGGTGAGATCAGGAACTCGCCCCTGTCCATTCCGGGGCGGCTGCGCGAGCTTGTCCCCGGCCAGGTGGACCTCTCGGCCTGCACCGAGGCGTCCTATCCCGCGGCCCTGCATGGTGCCGGAGCGGGCAACCTCGACCTGGTCGTGACGCGCATGACCGCCCCAGCCCTGGGGTCGGACGGCTCGGTCGTCGGCTACGTCGTCCTGTCCGTGGACGCCCTGGCCATCCGCAACATCCTCTCGGTCTTCAACTCCCAGCAGTCGCCGCTGCACGGCTTTCCGCGAACGCCCGAGACGCGTTTCAGCTTCCTGTTCGATCCCCGCGGCTGGATCCTCTTTCAGTCCGAGAACGTGGAAGAGCCGGCCAGGGAGCTGTCCACCGAGACCGCCCGGGCCGGGCTGGCCGGGGATCACGGGCTGCCCGGCCTGCCCGCGGCCTTCCGGCCGGAGGCCGGCAACGCGGTCTACTGGACCATGGTTTCGGCCGTCCTGCGCCGCGAGCACGGCCTCGAGCCGGTCGGCGACGGGCTTAAGCCCGTGCGCCGTGGGCTCAGCAAGACCGTGCTCGGCTACGCCCCGGTGACCTTCGTGACCGGTGCGGACAAGGATCCGGAGGTGGTCTGGGGCGTGGCCTACGTGGACAAGAGCCGGCTGGGCGAGGCCGCGGTCTTCCAGCACTTCAACATCATGTTCGTGAGCATAGTCGTGACCATCCTGCTTCTGGGTGGGCTCATCGTCTTCCTCTCGCAGCTCATCACCCGGCCGATCCTGGATCTGGCCCGGGAGGTGACCGGCATGCTGGGCCGGGCCGAGCTGCGCGAGATCGCCCTGCCCGACCGCGACCGCGAAACTTCCATGCTCAAGCGGGCCGTGAACAACATGATCGGCTCGCTGGTCAGCCAGGAGGTGGAGCTCAAGCGCCGCGACGACTTCCTGCAGTCCGTGCGCGAGCGCGAGAAGGCCCCGCTGGCGAGCGAAGTCCGCACGCTGAGCAGGCGAGGGCTGGCCGAGCACATCCGGGAGCTGGTCGGGGCGGGTCCGGCCATGCAGACCCTGATCAACCACATCCGCAAGGCCGCCTCCGTGGACGCCGACGTGCTGGTCATCGGCGAGACGGGCACGGGCAAGGAGCTGACCGCCGAGGCCATCCACCGCTACTCGGCCCGCTCCGACAAGCCCTTCATCTCCATCAACTGCGGCGCCCTGGACGAGAACCTGCTCATGGACGCGCTCTTCGGCCACGTGAAGGGCGCCTTCAGCGAGGCCAAGGCCTCCCGCAAGGGCGCCTTCCTGGCCGCCGACGGCGGCACCCTGCACCTGGACGAGATCGGCAACGCCTCGCCCCGGGTGCAGCAGGCGCTGCTGCGCGCCCTGTCGGTCCGGCGCATCCGGCCCCTGGGCAGCGACCAGGAGCAGGAGTTCAACGTCCGGGTCATCGCCGCGACCAACGTGAACCTGAAAGACAAGGCCGAGCGCGGCGAATTCCGCGAGGATCTCTACTACCGCCTGCAGGTCATCACCATCAACACTCCTCCCTTGCGCGAGCGCAAGGAGGACATTGCCCTCTTGGCCGATCATTTCCTCAAGGAAGCCGAGGCCTTGACCGGCAAGAAGGATCTGGGATTGTCCAAGGGGGCGCTGGAGAAGATGCGCCGCTACGACTGGCCGGGCAACATCCGCGAACTCAAGAACTGCCTCACCCGGGCCGTGGTCCTGACCGAGGGCGAGGTCATCCAGGCCGAGGAGATCGTGCTCGGCCGGGAAACCGCGGCCAACCTGGGCGGCGCAGCCGGCGGCCCGGAGTTCGGCAGACCCGGCGAGGCGCCGCCGGCCTCCCCCGGGGCGCAGGCCGAGCCGGCTTCGCGCGCTCGTCCCGAGCAGGGGAGCCCGGCGGGCGCGGCCGTTTCCGGCAACCTGTTGAACCCCCGGCAGCAGAAGGCCATGGCCATGATCATGGAGCGCGGCGAGATCAGCCGCAGCGAGTATCAGGAGCTGATCGGCGGCAACCTGCCGGCGCGTACCGCGGTCTATGATTTGCAAGACCTGGTCAGGAAGGGGCTGCTGATCAAGGTCGGCCAGGGTCCGGCCACCAAGTACTTGGTCGCGCCCCGGAAATAGCCCGCGGACGCATCCGTCCCGGCAGGAAGGACGTATCCATGGTCTGGCCCTTCTCCCTCTGGCGCAAGAATCGCGAAAGCCCGGTCCGCACCGCTTCGGTCGGGCTGTTCAAGGCCAAGTATGCGAGCTTCCGCGACCTCCTGGAGTCCAATTCAGAGCTGCTCCAGATCATCTCCGACATGCAGGAGAAGCTCGGCGGCGAGGAGGTCTTCGGCATGGCCTACGTCCACACCCAGGCCAGCCGCAGCGCCTTCCACGCCGCGCGCATGGTCAAAAGCCTGAACGACCTCTCCGCCAACCGCTACGCCGGGCTGGTCCCGGTCCTCGCCGGGCTGCGCGAGCGCATCACCGAGATCGCCGGCCGCGCTGCGCCCGTGCGCACCAGCGCCTTCGTGCTCGGCTACGAGGCGGTGACCAAGGAAATGGTCGATGACGTGGGCGGGAAAAGCGCCAACCTGGGAGAGATCAGGAACCGGGCCGGCCTGCCCATCCCCGACGGCTTTGCCGTGACCACCGCGGCCTTCGAGTCCGTGGTCCGCAAGAATGCGATCATGGACGAGATATTGCGCCACTGCCGGCTGATCGATCCGGCCCGGACCCAGAGCTTCGTCGAGGCCAGCGAGGCCATCCAGCGCCTGTTCCTGGCCGCCGAGATACCGGCCGAGGTGGCCGGGCCGATCCTCTCGGCCTACGGCGCCCTCTGCGGCCGCAAGGGCCGGCCGGCCGTGCCCGTCGCCATGCGCTCCAGCGCCATCGGTGAGGATTCGGAGCTGTCCTACGCCGGCCAGTACCTGACCGTGCTGAACGTGCCGCCCGAGCGCATCATCGACACCTACAAGCTCATCCTGGCCAGCCTCTACACTCCCCGGGCCATCTCCTACCGCCACTTCAAGGGCATCCCCCACGAGGGCATCGCCATGAGCGTGGCCTGCCTGGAGCTCATCGAGTCCGTGGCCAGCGGCGTGGCCTACTCCCACCATCCCTTCGATCCGGCCGACAACGACATCCTGGTGAACGCCGTCTGGGGCCTCGGTCCTTATGCGGTCGACGGCGTGGTCTCGCCCGACGCCTACCACGTGGCCAAGGGCCGGACGCTCACGCTTCGCGACATGACCGTCCCGACCAAGCCGGTAAGGCTGGTCAGCAGCCCGGGCGGCACCCTGAGCGAGGCCCCGGTGGCGCCCGAGCTTCAGGACAAGCCCTGCCTGAACGAAACCCAGATATTGGCCGTGGCCGACTTCGCCCAGCGCCTGGAGCGCCATTTCGGCTCGCCCCAGGACATCGAATGGGCGCTGACCCCCGGGGGCGAGCTGCTCATCCTCCAGTCCCGGCCGCTGAACCTCGACCGGGTGGTGGGCCTGGCCGAGAAGAAGCCGCGCGAGCCCGTGCCCGGCTACCGGGTGATCATGAGCGGCGGCGACGCGGCCCAGCCGGGGGTGGGCTGCGGCCCGGCCTGTTTGGTCGAGAACGAGGACGACCTGGCCGCCTTTCCCGAGGGCGGCGTGCTCGTGGCCCAGCACTCCTCGCCCAAGTTCGCACTTGTGTTGAAGAAGGCCAGGGCGGTGCTGACCGACTCGGGCAGCGTCTCGGGGCATATGGCCTCGCTGGCCCGCGAGTTCCGGGTGCCGGCGCTGTTCAACCTGAAGCACGTGACCGGGCTCGTCGCCCAGGGCAGCGTGGTCACCGTGGACGCCACCTCGCGCCGCATCTACGCCGGCGAGGTCGCGGAGCTGACGGCCCGCAGCCAACGGGAGGGCCGCGAGGCCTTCATGAAGGGCACGCCGGTGCACGAGGCCCTCTCGCGCCTGGCCGAGCTGGTCGTGCCCCTGAACCTGACCGATCCCAAGTCGCCCCGGTTCACGCCCGCAAACTGCCGGACCATCCACGACATCATGCGCCTGGCCCACGAGGTTTCCTATCAGGAGATGTTCCTGATCAGCGATCATGCCACCGAGATCGGCAACCTGTCCCACAAGCTCGAGGCGCCCATCCCCCTGGACCTCTACGTCATCGACCTCGGCGGCGGGTTGGCCATGGCCGACCCCGGGCGGCGCAAGGTCAAGGTCGCGGAGGTCGCCTCCGTGCCCTTCAAGGCCCTGCTCGCCGGCATGCTCCACCCCGACCTGCGGGGCATCGAGCCGCGGCCGGTGAACGTCCGCGGCATCCTCTCGGTCATGACCGAGCAGATGCTCGCGCCGCCGCCCCAGGCCGGGGAACGCTTCGGTGACAAGAGCTATGCTCTGGTCTCGGACAAGTATCTGAATTTCAGCTCCCGGGTAGGCTACCACTACAGCGTGCTCGACAGCTACTGCGGCAAGACGGTGAACAAGAACTACGTGAACTTCCAGTTCGCCGGGGGCGCGGCCGGGCTCGAGCACCGCAACCGCCGGGCCCGGGCCATCTCGCGCATCCTTGAGGCCCTCGATTTCAGCGTCGAGGTCAGCGGCGACCGCGTGGTCGCCCGCTTCCAGAAGTACGAGGAGGAGGAGATCAGGCAGCGCCTGGACCAGATCGGCCGGCTTCTGCAGTTCACCCGGCAGATGGACATGCTCATGCAGGACGAGGCGTCCATCGACGCCGTGTCCGAGTGCTTCCTGGCCGGAAACTACTCCTACTGCCTGCGCCGGCTGAGCGGCGAGTCCTGAAGCCGCAGAGTCGAGAGGGAAATGGCCGAAAGCTGCCGATGAGGAGAGAGAAGGGGAGGTGAGGGAGTGCCTGCCGCCGGCCGTCGTGGCAGCAGGAACCGTACAACCGAAAGGCGGCCATGAAGTGGGAACCGGCAGAGGCAGTCGGGTTCAACCCCTGCCCGCTGTTTCCCCCTTCGCGGACCGGATCGTGGGCAAACGGGTCGGCACCCTGGTCATGGCCGTCATTTCCGGTGTGAGCTTTTCAGCCCTTCATATGCTTTTTTACCGATTTGATGAACCGACCGAAGGCCTTGTCCTTTTTTCGTTTGTCCAGATATGACATCCCGTGGTACTCCGACTCCTTCTTGAGCTTGATGTAGTTTGCATAACGCTCTTCATCCAATTCACCTGTTTCAACCGCCGCTCTGACGGCACAGCCCGGCTCGTGCTCGTGGCTGCAATTGGCGTATCGACAATTTGCGGCAAGCTCGGAGATTTCCTCGAAGCCGGAGTTGAATCCGTCGTCGGCACCTAAAATGCCGAGTTCGCGCATGCCGGGTGTATCAATCAGCATCGCACCTTGGTCGAGAACGACGAGTTGCCGGCGCGTGGTCGCATGGGTGCCTTCGCCTGTGCCGCTGGTGGCCTTTGTCTCGAAAGCCTCCTGGCCTATGAGACGATTGGTGAGAGTCGTCTTGCCTACGCCGGATGACCCAAGAAGACAGTATGTCTTTCCAGAACAGAGCGTCTGTCGCAACGCATCAAGCCCGATTCCGGTGATATTGCTGAGTGCAATCACCCTGGCTTTGGTGACAGAGCTGATGATCGCAAGCTTCCGTTCCAATTCGTCCCGGGTGATCAAGTCCGTCTTGGTGAGGATGACGACCGGCTCGACATGTCCGTCCGTGGCCATTATCAGGTATCGTTCCAGCCGGCTGGGATTGAAGTCGAAATGGCATGACTGGACAATGAAGGCGGTATCTATGTTGGCGGCAATCATCTGGAAATCGATGTTCTTGCCGGGTGTCTTGCGCCGCAGGAACGTCTTTCGCGGAAACACCTGGTGGATGATGGCCGCGGTGTCATCGTTGTAATACTGCGCTGTCACCCAATCTCCGACACATGGCAGGTCGAGGGGGCTGTCAATCCGGTACGCAAGCTTCCCTGAGAGCTCAGCCGGGACTTCTCTCGATTCGTCTTTTATGAGGTACGAACCGCGGTCAACTGCGGATATGCGGACAAAGCCGCAACCATCCGGGCTTAACCCGGTGGCATGTGCCTCGAACCATTGGTCGAAACCGAGATCTCTTAATTTCATATGGTCGTATCGCCGAACATGGCGTTGCGTTATATTTTTTGTCCTGCAAGCTGCACCAGAGCGAAGTACTTCCCGGCCTCCGCCTTCATCATGGGGATGTCTCGTTGGGCATAGGGGTTGGGGCTTTTCAGCCAGTCGGCCCAGGCCTGTTGCAGGCAATCCATTTCACGGCAGTGCTGCAGGCGAAGGTTGCTTTCTTTGGCCCACAGTTCCTGCCACCAGGACAATGAATAAAAATTCATGTCCGGCTGCCAGAACGGCTGCAGTTCCTGTGGCACTTCTCCCCGGGGGAAATCCCGCTTCAATCCGCAAACGGCCACGGCGATGTGCCCGCCTGTCTTCACGAACGGCAGCAGGCGCGGCAGCATGGTCTCGTTGGCGCCAAAGTAGTGATAGGCGTCAACGGAGATGAGTATGTCAAAGTACTCGGCGGCAAACGGCAGGCCATTCGTCGCGTCCACTGAAATCGGAATGATCCGCTGCGCAAGTCCCAGAGCCTCGAACCGCCGGTAATTGTCCGAGGGAGATATCCACAAGTCGGCAGCAAAAACGGTCGCGTGGTATTTTTCCGCCAGAAGGATGGAAGATATGCCCATGCCGCAACCAAGATCCAGGATGCGCATGCCTTCTGTAATGGGCAGAAAGGACGCCAGCTCTTCCGTAATGCGCATGGCGTTGGGCCCCATCATGGTGTCGAGCAGAAAATCCTTGTCGTAATTGTCGGTGAAAGATGTTTGCATTTTTTTCTGTTTCCCTTTGAAATGTATTTTCTGTTCATACGGAACTTTCTTTCCGAAAGCATTCCACTTTTCTGTTGATAAAAGAAAAAGCGCCCTGAAGTTTTCAGGGCGCTTTTGCGTCAGCCGTCTTTTAGGGCAGAGAGTATTTTGTATACGGCCTTGGCGGACAGACAATACTGTTCCGCCAAAGTGGCGACAGGCCAACCGGCCCTGCGTTTTGCTGCGATTTCGTTGTTCCTGGCGAGAAGGCGCTGCCTGTTCTGCGTTTTTTCTCCCCACTGCTTTTTATTTTCGTTCTTGCGGGGGATATAGAGGTATTCGCCGTCGATATACTCTTGTACGGCGCACAACAAATGCTGTGGGAGTATGCTATCTGCTTTTTTGTAGCCCATTATGCTCCTCCTAATGGTGTGTTAGGATCGAGCAAAGGCTATTGCCGCACAAATTATGCTGTTATGCAATAGTCCTTGCTATGCATAACGGGACCGACTCCAGGGAACTGTACATCCACTATCCTTGTTGAAGTTGTATTCCAGCCATCGCGTTTATACGCGCCTTGCGGTCATGTCAATAAACGCCGATCGAGCCCAAGAAACTGATCCACCATGAACGCTCGTGTACGGTGAGGTCATGGAGGGCAATACACCGGGTCAGCCGGTTTCCCCTTCGTGGCCTCTTGCTTTCCGGCGCTCACCCCGTAAGCGAGCGCTCCAGCGAGAGTTTGCGCTCGTAGGCCGTGGTGATCTTCTCCAGCAGCAGGTCGGTCGCGCAGGGTTTGAGCAGGTAGTCGAAGGCCCCGAGCTGCAGGCCGTCCACGGCGTCGTCCACCGAGGCATGCCCGGTGAGGAAGATGACTTGCGCCTTCAGGCCCGCGGCCTTCAGTTTCTTCATGGCCTCGACCCCGCCCATGCCGGGCATCTTCACGTCGAGCAGGATGACGTCGTACTCGGTCGCGGCCGCGGCCGCCAGGGCCTCCTCGCCGCTGGCCGCGCCCTCGGCCTGGATGCCCTTCACGCTCAGGAGCTTCATCAGGTTCCAGCGGAACCGCTCCTCGTCGTCCACAACCAGGACCTTGATCGTCGGCGTCATGGGTACCCCCCGCGTGTAAGTGGTGCCGGCTCGTTCAGGCCGGGCCGGCCTCGCGGCGCGCCTTCTGCTCGGCGGCCGCGTTGACCTGTTCCAGCAGCTCCCTGCTCTCGTAGGGCTTGAGCATGTAGTCGAAGGCGCCGTCCTTGAGCAGAGCCACGGCCTCGTCCAGCGAGGCGTGCCCGGTCAGGACGATGACCTCGGCCGGACAATCGGCGGCCTTCAGGCGCCGTAGAGTCTGCGCGCCGTCCAGGCCGGGCATCTTGAGGTCCAGGAGGACCACGTCGAAGGCCTCGGCGGCCAAGCGAGCGAGCGCCGACTCGCCGTCCGCGGCCTCGGCCGCGCGGATGCCGTACTGGGCCAGCACCCGGGCCACGTTCTTGCGGAAGACCGTTTCGTCGTCCACGATGAGTACCCGGCAGGTCGGGGTCATATGCCCTCCGTTGGCCCGGCGGCGAGCGGCAGTCGCACGGTGAAGACCGCGCCCCGTCCGGGCGCGCTGTCCACGCCGATGGTCCCGCCGAGGCGGTTGACGATGGCCAGGCTGATGGACAGGCCGAGGCCCGTGCCCTGGCCGGGCGGTTTGGTGGTGAAGAAAGGGTTGAAGATCTTGTCCAGGTGCTCGGGTGCGATGCCCGGGCCCGTGTCGGCCACGCGCAGCAGGCAGGCCTCGCCCTCTTGGCGCGTGGACACGGTGATGGTGCCGTCGCTGCCCACGGCCTGCAGGGCGTTGTTCAGGAGGTTCAGGAGCACCTGCCGGAGCAGCGGCGAGTCGGTGACCAGCGGCGGCAGGTCGGGCTCGAAGTCCCGGACCACGGCGATGTTGCGGTTTCGGGCTTCTTTTTCCACCAGCACGAGCATGTCGGCGACCAGATCGTTCAGCTCGGTCTCCTGGCGCACGGGCTCGCGCTTGCGGGCGAAGCCGAGCATGTTGTGGGTGACCTCGGTCACCCGGCCGATCTGGCGCATGACCTCGGCCAGGCAGTCGGCGAACTCGCTCGCGCCGGAGTTGCCGGCAAAGGGGGGATTGCCCAGGAGGTGCTCCATCCATTCGGTTTCCTGGCGGATGATCGCCAGCGGAGTGTTGATTTCGTGGGCCAGGCCGGTGGACAGCTCGCCCAGGGCGGCCAGCTTCTGCGACTGCAGGAGCTGTTCGTCCAGGCGGCATTTCTCCTCGCGGATGCGCTCCATGCGGCCGAAGAGGTCGTGGAGGAGGAAGGCGGCCGCGGCGGCCAGGAGCGCCTGGAGGCCGAGGGCCAGCGGCAGGCTTGCTCCCCGCAGGGCCAGCCCCGAGAGGAGGATGACCGCCGGCAGGAGCCAGAGCCGGAGCGTCCGGCCGGCGCCGCCGGGCACGATCACCGTTGCGGCCGTGGCGCGCATGGCTATTTGCGACCCTCCATCAGCCGCTTGCGCTCGAAGGCCTTGCGGATCTTGAACAGGAGCTCGTCGATCTTGAAGGGTTTCAGCACGTAGTCGTAGGCGCCGTGGCTCATGCCCTGGACCCCGGACTCCACCGAGCCGTGGCCGGTCAACAGGATGACCTCGACCTGGGGCAGGCGCTTCTTGATCTCCTTCAGGGTCTCGATGCCGTCGAGCTTGGGCATTTTCACGTCCAGGACGACCACGTCCACCGGGTTGGCCTTCAGGTATTCCAGGGCGGCATAGCCCGAGTCCACTCCGGCCACGTTCAGATTGCGCTTGCTGAAGCGTTTGATGAACAGCTCCAGGAAGTCCTTCTCGTCGTCCACGACGAGCACGCGGGGTTCGGGGTTCTCCATGCGCCGCTCCATTACATACGGTTTAGCCAAGTGGCAGGAAGACGGTGAAGGTGGAGCCCTTGCCGACCTCGCTGTCGGCCTCGATGCGGCCGCCCAGCTTCTCGATGATGCCGTAGACGATGGACAGGCCGAGGCCCGTGCCCTCGCCGACCTTCTTGGTGGTGTAGAAGGGGTCGAAGATCTTTTCCAGCTTGTCCTTGGGGATGCCCACGCCGGTATCGTGGACGATCACCGCGAATTCCCGGCCGCTCTCGGTCAGGCCGGTGTGGATGGTCACGGTGCCGTCGTGGTCGATGGCGTCGATGGCGTTGTCCAGGATGTTCAGGAAAACCTGCTGCAGCTGGGAGGGGTCGGTGCTCAGCAGCGGCGGGTGGGGCATGAACTCCCGGATGAAGGCGATGTTGCGGTGGTGGGCCTCGTTCTCCAGGAATTTCAGCGTCTCCTCCACCAGCAGGTTGATGTTCACGTTCTCCTGGGTCGGCTCCATGCGCCGGCCGAAGCCGAGCATGCGGTGGGTGACGCCCTTGGCCCGCTCCACGTTCTGGTCGATGCGCTCCACGGCCTTGGCGATCTCCTCGAAGTTTTCGATCTTCGCCGGGTCCTCGTCGGCCAGCAGGTCCTTGATCCAGCCGGCGCTCTCGCGGATGAGGGTCAGCGGATTGTTGACCTCGTGGGCCACGCCGGCGGCGAGCTTGCCGAGTGCCGCCATCTTGCTCGAGTGCATGAGGGAGGCGTCGAGCAGGGCGGCCTCGCGGTCCACCTCGGCGATCTTGCGCACCGTGGCCTCGGCGGTCAGGCAGGTGCCGGTGATGATGATCAGCATGCCGAGCAGGGTGATGAGCACCACGTTGCGCTGGGAGCTGATGAGCGGGCTCATCTCCTCGATCGGGTTCTCGACGATGACCAGCATCCATTTGGCGTTGTCGAGCCAGGTCAGGCCCATGAGCCTGCCTTCGTCGCCATCGCCCGTGGTCTCCACGCGCACGCCGGTGAAGTAGGTATGGGCCGACAGGCGCGAGGGGGTGAGCGGCGGGCCGTCGAAGCGCGAGGCGGTCTGGAGGATGTTCTGGCTGTTGACCAGGTAGGCGTCGCCCTGGCGGCCGACCTGGACGCTCTGGACCAGGTTGTTGAACACGTCCTGGTCCACGCTGACCCGCAATATCCAACCCTGCTCGCCTTCCTGGCGCTTGACCGCGATGATGAAGTGGGGAAACTGGCGGAAACCCATGAACACGTCGCTGACGTAGAGCCCGCGGAGCATGACCTCGTGGAACCAGGGCTCGTCGCGGTAGTTGACCTCGGTCAGCTTGTAGGGGCCCACGTAGGCCACGTGGCGGCCGTCCTCGGCGATGATGCCGATGTCCACGAAGAGCTTGGAGTTGGCCTGGACCACGGCGAAGACCTGGCGCAGGTAGCCCTGGTCCGAGAGCTGCTCGAAGCTGTGGGTCTGGGCCACGATGCGGATCTGGGCGATCTTCTCCTCGATGAGCTGGTCGATGGCCCGCTTCTTGTTCTCGAGGATGGTGCGCAGGTTGGAGGCGATCTTGTCGGTATAGGTGGTGCTGAACTGGAAATAGATGAACAGCCCCAGGGACAGGAGGGGAATGAGGGAGAACGCCAGGGTGGTGGCGACGATCTTCCAGCGCAGCCGCGAATACTTCTGTTCCTGCATAGCCTTGCCGCCCCTGATCCGGATGATGTCCCGCGCGGCCGGTCACCGCGCCAAAGCGCGCAAGAGGGGTTCCATTGCCTGATAGGATACAGCAACTTGCATGCCAGGCACAAGCCCGATGGTAGATTTTATCTCATTGAAATAATTTGATAATTAATTGCGCAAAAGAAGCTTGTGCACTTTTTCCCGTTCTTTGCCAGATTAAATGGGCTTTGCGTCAGGCCGCGGCCCCGGCCCCGAGCAGGATGTCCTTCAACTGCCCGGCGAGCTTGTCGCGGTGGAAATCCATGGCCGCGGGTCCGGACATGGCCATGTCCAACTGGCGGGTGTGCATGATCAGGTGCCCGAGGATCACCAGACGGTCCAGCATGTCCTTGGCGGGCAGGCCTTCGATGCGTGCGAACATGGCGTCGAGCCGGCTCTCGACCCGGAAACCCCAGTCCTCCAGCACCGCTGCCAGGCAGCGGGTGCGCATGATCCGCCGGCCCATGTCCGCGGCGCCGCCCTTGAACTGGAAGCTGGCGTAGTTCTCCTCGGGGACCTCGCCCACGTGGGCCTCCACGGTGCAAAAATGAAAGCCGAAGCGCGATTGCAGGCTGACGAACTCGCGCGAGATCATGAAGTAGTTGCGCACGGCAAAGGTGCTCATGGCCGCGGGCTCGAGCTCCGGGTTGGCCGTGGCCTCGACCATGACCGAGAGGAAGCCCTTGGTGTCCAGGGCCACCGGATCGGTCAGGGGCACGGCGGTCATGCCCCGCCACAGGGCCAGCATGGGCGCGGAGGCGATCTGGGGCAGCCTGACGTAGCGCCCCGCCACCGGCTCGGTGAAGCCGTCCTCCAGGTCGATGACCCAGTACTGCATGGGCCTGCCCACGTGGAGCTGCTTGCTGGCCCACTCCGGAACGGGCGTGTCTTTGCCCTGGGCGAACATCTCGCGCACGGAGCGCTCGTGGCAGAAGCGGGTGATGTCGTGGAGCGTTTGGCAGTTGGCGGGCGTGAACCCCGGGGAGTCGGGATCGAGCAGCGTCAGCGGGACGATCAGCGCCGCGACCTCCTCCAGGGTTTTCAGGACCGGGCTGCCGGCCATGAGGTTTCGCGGCTTGGCCGTGGCCGGCAGGGCCACCTCGCCGGAAAAGATGCGCCGGCCGTCGGCGTCCACGGTGACCATGGCGCCCGGGGGCAGGGTGTGCGTGGCCCCGGCCACGCCGAACAGGGCCGGCACGCCGAACTCCCGGGCGACGTTGGCCAGATGCCCGGCCACGCTGCCGTGCTCGGTGACCACGGCCGTGGCCCGGGAAAGGAGCGGTGCCCAGCGCGGCTGCGACTGGCCGGCCACGAGCACGCCGCCGTCCGGGAAGCGCAGGGCGTCCATGTCCTTGACTACGACGAAGACCGGTCCGCTGGCCGCGCCGGGGCTGGCCGTGACCCCGCCGGAGACGAGCACGGTCTCCGGCCCGGACCAGGCCGGCGGCTCGTCACCGCCCTTGGGGCCGGACTCGCTCGGCTGGAGCGGCCGGCACTGCAGCACGGTCAGCCGGCCGCGGGCGCCGATGGCCCACTCCAGGTCCTGGGGCTGGCCGTAGAACTCCTCGGCCCGGGCGGCCACGGCGGCGATGGCCAGGGCCTCGTCGTCGCTGATGGCCGGGGTGCCGGCCTCGCCGCCGGCCAGCTCCAGCCGGCAGACGCCCTCCACCGGATCGCAGACGAACTTCCATTTCTTGTCCGCGATGCGCCGGCGGGTGACGGCCGGGGGATCATTCCGGTTGACGACGAAGAGGTCGGGGTCGGAGCTGCCGTCGACCACGGCCTTGGGCAGGCCGGGCACGGCGTTCACGTATACGGCCGGATCGCGGAAGTCGAAGGGCGAGCGCGAATAGGCCACGCCGCCGGCCCGGGCCTCGACCATGCGCATGACGCCCACGCACATGGCCACGTCCTCGTCCGGGATGCCGCGGCTCAGGCGGTAGGACATGGCCGTGACCCCGTACTTGCTGGCTATGATCTCCTTGTAGGTCGCGAGCAGGTCGTCGCCGCTGACGTTCAGCTCAGAGCGGTACTGGCCGGCGAACGAGGCGTTCAGTGTGTCCTCGCCGAGCGCGCTCGAGCGCATGGCCACGCGCGGCGCGTAGCCCAGCTCCGCGGCCAGGCGGGCGTAAGCCGTGGTGATGGCCTCGGCCAGATCGGGGGGCAGCGGCGCGCGGATGATGATCTGCTGGATGGTCGAGGACAGGCCGTAGAGCTCGTCCAGGCGGGTGGCGTCGGCCGACTGGATGAGGCGGTCGATCTCGGCCTGGAGGTCGGAGGCGCGCATGAACAGGGTATACGCGCTGGCGGTGATGGCGAACCCGCGGGGAATGGGCAGGCCGAGTTTTCGGCCGACCTCGCCCAGGTTGGCCACCTTGCCGCCGACCTCGTCGGCGAGCTCTGCGCCGGCCTCGGCGAGGTCCACCACCAGCGGACCGGAGGCCTGGTGGGCGCGGGGCCGGACCGCCTCGTTGATCCTCGCCTGGATGTCCTTCAGGCGCGGCACCAGGGCGGCGTACTTGTTTCCGGTCAGCTCGTTCAGGATGGTCACGATCTGGAAGACGGCCGCCCCGGCGCGCACCGCCTGGGTGCGCACGTAGGTCAGGCCGAAGGGCCGGGCGCCTTTCTGCGCCTCCTCCAGGTCGGTCATGACCTCGAGAGCCCGGTTGTTGGCCGCGAGCAGGAGCTTGAAGCGCAGGCCGGAGAGCTTGTGGGCCTCGCGGTAGGCGCGCACCTCGGCCTCGCTCGGCGGTGTCGGCGAGCCGAACAGGCGCTTTATCAGCGAGGTCAAGGCGCTTTGGGCCATGGGTCCCCCGGGTGCGGCGGATGCGGGCGCGGGCGGGTCAGAGCTCCTTGGCCATGAGCCGCTTCTTGCGGCAGGCGTCCTGCAGCTTGATGAGCAGCTCGTTGATGCTCACGGGCTTTATCAGGTAGTCGAACGAGCCCATCTCCATGCCGCGCTCGGCCACCTCGGTGTTGGCGTGCCCGGTGAGCATGATGACCTCCACGTCCGGGGCCAGGGCCTTCATCCTGGACAAGGTCTCGATGCCGTCCATGCCGGGCATGCGCACGTCCAGCACGACCACGTCGAAGCCTCCCTCGGAGAGGGCCGCAAGGGCCTCCTCGCCGGAACTCGCCGACCTGACCTCGATGTTGCGCTTGGTCAGCCGCATGGTCAACAGCTCGAGGAATTCCTTTTCGTCGTCGACGAGCAGGACCTTCATCGCATTCACGTCGCCCCCCTTCCATGCTCGGGCCTGCGCCGGCCCCCGGCGCCGGCGGAAAACCGCGCCGCGTTTCGTCCGGACGGGATGTTCCTTTACTAGGCGGTCTGGCCGCCAAGATCAAGGGCCGCCGTCCGCCTAGTCGGCTTGTTCGGCCTGGGAGGCCCTCTCCCGGGCGATCTCGGCCCGCCTGGTCTCGCGCCGGGCCAGCGCCTCGCGGTGGCGGCGGTGCTCCTCGCCGCTCTCGAGGATGAGCGGCGGCACCTCCCGAGGCCGGCCGTCCGGGCTCATGGCCACGAAAGTCAGGTAGGCCGAGGCCGCGTGCCGGACCTCGCCGGTGAAGAGGTTCTCGGCCTCGACCCGCACCCCGACCTCCATGGAGGTCGTGCCGGCCATGTTCACCGAGGCCTTCATGATCAAGAGCTCGCCCACGCCCACCGGGGCCAGGAAGGCCATGCGGTCGATGGACTTGGTGACCACGGCGCATCTGGCGTGGCGCATGGCCGCGACCGCACCGGCCAGGTCGATGTGCTTGAGGATCACGCCGCCGTGGATGTTGCCCGCCGGATTGGCGTCCTGGGGCAGCATGCGCTGGGGCATGACGATGCTCGATTGGCGTACGGTCTTGCCGTCCATGTGAGTCTCCTTTTTCTTCGTCAATCGGGACGCATTCTTATGCCCCATCCGCGGCCCGGCGTCATCCGGGCAATGGCCGGCGGGGCTGGCCGAGATGGCGGGAAATGGTGTAATGAGCAGCTGCGAGTACGGGGAGGGGGAGCGTGGCCGAATTCTGGCGCAGATGGTGTCTTCTGGCCGGCCTGTGCGCCGGTGTCTGCCTGTTCCACTACGCCGCGCTCGGCACCTACGCCAGCCTGGAGCGGGCCGATTTCGCCGGCGAGCAGCAGAATCCTCACGGCCTGGGCGTGCGTACCGAGATAGAGGACTTTCGGGCCGGCCTGCCGTTGGACGAGTACGTCGAGACGGTCACGGCCGGCGCCCGGTTGTCCGTTTCCGGTCCGGCTTTCGAGGCCCTGTTCGCCGATGTGGACGCGGCCCTGGCCGGCGCCGCCCGGCCGGAACTCACCCGGCGCATCCGCGCCGACGAGCGCGGCTGGCGCCTGCCACTGGCCGTCTGGTACCGGGCCGACGAGCCGCCCTTGTCCGCGCTCGATATCGACGCCGGCCCCTTGGTCCGCTGGCTGGTCCTCGGCCAGGGACCCTCCGTCCGCTGGCTCAAGCTCGTGCGCCGGCCGGTGAACATCGAAACATTTGCCCCCTTCTTCGGCTTCTCCGGCTACGCCCCGCCCGGGGAGATGCTTTATCCGTACCGCGCCCGGGCTTGGCTGCCGGCCGCGCTGGGCCTCGTCCTCTATCTCCTCGTCCCCTGGCCCCGGCGCCCGGAGAACGGCATGTCCGCCGGCCGGGTGCGGGTGGTCGTGGCCGATTTTGCCTGGCCGCTGGTCTTCCTGCCCTTCTTCTGGCTGCCGTTCATCCTCGGCGGGCCGGTGCAGAGCTTCGCCGCCTGGTGGTGGGTCGGGCTTCTGGGCTGGAGTTTCGCGCTCTTCGCCCTTCTGCTCCTGCGCTACATCGCCTGGTTTGCTGGGTTTTCCGTGGCTCCCACGCCCGAGGGCCTGCGCGTGCGTTCCTGGGGCGAGGCCGCGCTCCTGCGCTACGCTGAGCTCAAGCGCCTGCGGCCGGCGTTATTGACCTCACCGCGCTGGCTTACGCGCCTCTACGCCATCCTTCTGCCCTTTGCCCGCGGGGCGGGCGGGGTGCGCCTGGCCGGTGTGACCATGATGCTCGACTCGGCCTCGAACCTGGGCTGGCTGTTCGACCTGGCCGACGGCCGGACGATCGCCCTGTGGTGGGGGGACCAGTTCGGCAATCCGACCTTCAAGGGCTTCGAGAAGATCCGGGCGGCCCTGGCCTTGGCTGGATTCGCGGCCGAGGGCGAGCCCGTGGTCCGGCGCGGTTTCGGCGGCGAGTTCTGGTTCGATCCGAAGACCCCCTCGCCGGGCAGGCGCGCCTGGCTCCTGGCCGCGGCCACGCCGCTCCTCCTGGTCGCGGGCTTCGTCCTGGCCGCGGCATTGAGCGCGCCGCCGCCTTTGCCGCCTGCACCGGTCCAAGCAGTCAGTGGGCCGGACCGGAGCCTGCCGGCCCTGCCTGCCGCGGCCGTGCGCTTCGACCGGACCCTTCTCTCCGGGCAGGCAGCGCGCGGGGTGCGGGTCCTGCCGGCCGGGGACGGATACACACTGCTGGGGACCGCCGAAGGCCCGGAGGGCTGGCGGGCCGAGATCCTGCGCGCGGACGATACGGGCGAGGTCCGCTGGTCCCGGCGCCTGGGCGGGGAGTTCGCCGACCAGGGAGGGACCAGCGCCGGGGTGGAGCTGCTGTCGGCGCCGGACGGCGGGTTCGCCGTCCTGTCCGAGAGCCTTTCCGCCAACCGCCTCTCCGGCGCGGCCGGCGTGGCCCGGCTGGACGCCGGCGGCGCGGTCGTCTGGGAGACCTCGCTCGGCTACGAGGCCGGCCTGGTCACGCCCGTGGCCATGGTCCGCAGCGACGGCTACTGGACCGTGCTTGTTCATGATCGGAAGAACATGCTCGGCGAGGGCCGCGAGGGCTACTACCTGGTCAGCCTGGACGAGGCCGGCCGGGTGGCCTTCGAGAGCGAGGTGAAAACCGGGCGCGAGGAGCCGGTGCTGCGGGCCATGCTGCGCGACGAGCGCGGATTCCTGCTGGTCGGCGAGAGCCGCAGCGAGGGCGGGTTCGTCGACGGGCTCGCGGTCCGGGTGGACCTGAAGGGCGGGACGGTTGCGGTGAGCGACGTCGGGGACCAGGAGAAGGAGACCTTCGCGGTCGTCTGCCCTGCGCCGGGCGGCGGGGCCTGGCTGGTCGGCGACGTCGGCCTGGGAGAAAAAACCGACGCCCTGGTGGTGAGCCTGGACGAGCACGACGCGGTGCGCTGGCAGCGGCGCCTGGGCGGCGCGGACGAGGACGCGGCCGTGGCCGTCGTGCCCCGCGGCGAGGGGCTGGCCGTTCTCTGCCGCTCCCGCGCGGCCGACGGCAGCAGCTATGCCCTGGTGGCGGGGCTGAGCCCGGCCGGATCGATCGATTTTCTCTACACCGTCGGCGCCTCGGGCGGTGGAGTCGAGCCGGAAGCGTTCAGCGCCACGAGCGGCGGCTATGTCCTGACCGGAGGCCGCCCTGGGCAGACGCCGGCCTGGTTCTTGGCCCGACTTTCGCCGGAGTGAGCACGTCCCGTGGCACGGCTTTGGCAAAGATCAGGTCTGCAAACCGGTCGCAAGGCTTGGGAAAGACACGGGAAACGACCGGTGGAGCCGCTTGGCTGGTCCTGGCGGCCCGCAGGGAAGTGGCGGTGGGCGATTGCGGAAGTGGCCATTCTCGGGTATTTTAACGAAGATTCGAGAATATGACGGAAATTCCGCAATTCTTGCAGTTCTTTACAACGGCAGCGGGGAAATCGAGCCCGCTGCAACGGCGCGGAAGAGGCGGCCGGTGCGGCCGATGCGACCGGTGCGGTCTGACGACCGCTCAGGCGTGAATGCGGCGGGCCATCAACGAGGCAACTGGACAACGTCCGAGTCAATCGAGGAGGGAGGTATGATGCGCGTTCGTCGTCGTGCGTGGGCAGTGGTTGCGGGGCTCTTCATCGTCTTTCTGGCCGGCAGCGTGCTGGCCGCCGATCTGCCGCGGGTCATGATCATGGGCGAGGACGCCGACCCCGACACCGTGCCTCGCGATTCCCGGGTCTTCAAGCGCGTGCTCGGGGCCATCACCAACGAGATGCTGAACCAGGGCTTCGACGTGAAAGACGAGACGGCCATGACCCACGAGACCCACATCCAGGGCCGCGTGCGCCGCACCGACGCCGAGCTCATCCAGATCGGCAAGGACGCCGGGGTCGACGTCCTGGCCATCTTCTCCATCTATCCCAACGCCAAGTCCAACGAGAACAGCGTCCGGGTCACCTCCCGGATCGAAGGCCGGCTGCTCGACGTCTTCCAGGCCTCGCAGATGGGCAACTTCGAGGTCGATCCGGACTTCTACGAAATGGTTCCCAAGCCCTATTCGCGCGACGACATCCTGGAGGCCGTGGGCAAGCTCTCGAAGCAGATCGGCTCCGAGGTCGGCCAGGTCCTGGCCCAGCGCCTGGCGAGCTACGTGGACCAGAAGGGCGGCAAGCTCTCGGAGTGGACCCTCATCTTCGACGGCTTCTCCCCGGCCGAAGTCTCCAACGCCGAGGAATACCTGGTTATCTTCTCCGGCTACGACACCCACCGGCCGAAGAAGAACGCCCTGCAGTCCTCGACCCATCACGAGTTCCTGTACATGACTTCCATAGACTCGGCCAAGCTCAAGTCCAACGTCTACAAGATGCTGGAGAAGATGAACATCGAGGCCCGGGTCTACATGACCGGCAACGAGGTCAAGATGGTCAAGACCCAGGGCGCCACGCAGCGCCGGGTGAAGGAACAGAGCGACTGGTAGCGGTCCGCACGTTTACGCCTTCAACCCGCGGCCGCGGGCAATGTCCCGCGGCCGGCAAGGAAGCGCCATGAACAGACGCCTGCGCGCCATCCTCTTGCCACTTCTTGCGCTCCTCGCGCTCTGGGCCGCGCCGGCCCTGGCCGTCCAGGCCACGGGCGTGGGCGTGGACCGGGACCATGCGCTGAACAACGCCCTGCAGATTGCGGTCGAGACCGAGATCGGCGTGCAGATGCAGAGCCGGACCATGGTCGAGAACTTCGTGGTCATCCGCGACGACATCGTCAGCCACGCCAAGGGCTACGTCTCGTCCTACACGGTCCTGTCCGAGAAGAAGGAGACCGACGGCTCCTACACGATCAACGTCGAGGCCGTGGTCAACGCCGGCAAGATCGGCTCGGACATTGAAACCCTCGAGATATTGCAGAAGATGGCCGGGCATCCGCGCGTGCTCATCTTCGGCGAGGACGACGACTTCGGCTCGGTCTCGGCCGGCACGGCCGTCTTCGAGCCCCTGGTGCACAAGGTGGCCGAGGTCTTTGCCGAGAGCTTCCGCTTCGAGGTCGTGGACTGGGCCACGGCCAAGGCGACCTTCAAGGACATCCCGGGCAAGATGACCCGGGAGAGCGCCATCAAGCACAACAAGGAGCTGCGCTGCCAGTATCTGGTCACGGTCAAGCTGAACAAGGGCAAGACCGGACCCGCCGGCACGCCGCTGACGCTTATCATGGACGCGGTGCGCGTCTCCGACGCCCTGCGCGTCAGCCACCAGGTGCGGGAGCGCGAGCCCCTGGCTCTCGGCGCGAGCGACCCCGAGGCCGACCGCCGGGCCGTGGCCGTGGCCGAGGACGCCGTGTTCCAGACGGCCGTCGACGTGGCCAAGGACATGGTGGCCAGCATCCAGGGCGAGGTCGAGCGCGGCGAGGGCCTGCGCTTCACCCTGGGCTTTTACGACTTCCCCGACCAGGAGCGCCTCATCCGCGAGCTCGGCGTGGTTTCGGGCTACGTGCGCCACGAGGTGGAGCGCTCGGGCGGGGCAAACCTGGTTGTGGCCTACTGGTCGAACCTGAAGGCCGAGCAGCTGGCGGAGCAGATCAAGGCCGCGCTCGACAAGGACGGCTACAAGTACCAGTTCAAGCTCGACGGACGAAACCTCAAATTCAAGTGGGTGAATCCGGCGGGATTTTAGTCCGGGCCGGCCCGGAACATCACGACAACCTGAGACGCATCGTCTTCCGCGGCGCGCCGGATGAGCGAAACCCGGCGCGCCTGGGGGGTCACGGAGGTTCGCATGGTCCAGTCCCGCCGCATCCGCCGGCTCCTCGTCGGCCTCGCCATCCTGGCGCTCCTCGCCGCCTGCGCGCCCAAGCGCCTGCAGCCCAACGCCCAGGCGCGCCTCGACGTGCCCTCCAAGCTCTCGCTCATCGACCAGGGGGCGAATGTCGCCCTGGTTGGGGCCAAGGGCGAGGGCGGCGATGCGGCCTTTCTCTCCGAGCTCGCGGCCCAGCTGAACAAGGCCGGCTACTTCAAGGTCAATGCCGGCGGCACGCCGGCCTACATGATGCGCGTGGAGCGCTACCTCGAGTACCGCGCCGATAACGCCCAGAACGCGCCCTACAACGTGCGCTACTTCAAGGACGCGCGGACGAACAACGACGGCTCGGGCCGCGAGGTCATGCTGAAAGAGGACAAGACCTCGGCCAACGCCGCCATGCTGACCACCGTCGCCCTCTACGAAACGAAAACCCTGGAGCCGCTGGCCTATTTCAACCTCTTCAGCGAGGAGAACGACTGGCAGACCCTCCAAGGGCGGACCGCCAGCCAGGCCGAGTTCGAGAAGAAGCTTTCGGCGCGTATCGTCGACGAGATGCGCCGGCTGCTGGTGCGCGAGCGAAAATCCGTGGGCGTCATCTTCCCCTCGGGCGGGGACGCCGCGGCCAAGAATCTGATCGTCCAGGGCAAGGGTGGAGACGCGGCCAAGCTCCTGGCCGGGCTCCTGCCCAAGGCCAAGCTCGAGGAGCTGAACGCTGGCTACTACGACCGGCAGAAGGCCGCGGGCCAGCCCCGGGACATGGACGAAGACCTGGCCAATTTCTACCTCGCGGCCCTGGCCGCCGAGGCTCGGGGCATGAGCGAATCCACCATCCGCCGGGTGCACCAGGATTATGCCCGCATTCTCATCCTGACCGACCAGACCGATGTGGCCGAGGCCTGCATCCAGTCCCTGGGACGGACCGAGGAAAACGCCAAACGCATGGGCGTGCGCCTTATTCCCGACTAGGAGCCACACGCAGCGGACATGACCGAAGGGGGAGGGGGAAGCATGAAGCCTGAGACGACCGGAAACAAGGGGGCAACCTGGCCCGCCGTACTCCTTTCGCTGTGCATCCTGGCGCTTGCCGGCTGCCAGGGTGGGGCGGCCAAGCGCGAGGTCTATGCCGAGTATATCGTGCCGCCGCGGGTGGTGGCCGACGTCTCCAGCCTGGAGCGCATGCGCATCGACGCGCCCGAGGTCGCGGTCAACGGCAGCTATCCGGGCAAACCCCAGGAGCTCTCCGTGCTCTTCGAGGAAAGCCTGCGCGAGCGGCTGGACGCGAAGATATCACGCGAGCGCTTCTTCGAGGTCGCCGACGAGATCTACGACAACGACCAGGGGCTGACCCGCATCCGCCAGATCATGCTTGACAGCCGCCACGGCTACGACGTCAAACCGGCCGGCGCGGGCAGATCCGCGCTTATCAAGGCCAGGGCCGAGGTCAGCCTGGTGCGCCAGGAGGGCGTGGACACCATCGCCACCCAGCTGGTCACGCTGCCTTACGTGGTCCAGTATTCCGACGACAAGTGGCGCACGCCCTACGCCGTGGCTAATTACGGCGCGCAGCAGACGCGCACGGTGACCAGCAAGGTGCCCTTCATCGTGGTCCGGGCCAAGGCCAACCTGACCGTCGCGGTGCTCGATACCAAGGGCCGCAAGGTCTACGAACGCGGCTTCAAGGATTTAAGCTACGAGAAGAAGGTCGGCGGCGACGCCGAGGCGGCCGCCGAGCCCACGGTCATCGAGATCGTGGCCAACCTGTTCGACGCCCCTCTGCGCGACGTGGTCGCGGACATCTCCCCGCACAAGGTCACCCGGGCGGTCGCCGTCAATTCCGGCGGCGACGCGACGGCCATCGCCCTCATCCGGGCCACGGCCTTCTCCGAGGCCTACAAGCGCCTGACCGAACTCCTCGAGACCCGCGAGGCCGGGTTGAAAAAGGAGGCCAAGACTGCCCGCGAGGAGTCTGCCCCGCAACTAGCCGCGGCCAAGAGCGAGGCCGAGAAGAAGGCCCTGCAGGCCGAGCTGGCCGCGGACCTGGCCAAGGAGCGAAAGCCCCTGTCCGCGGACTACGAAAACCTGGCCATCGCCTGCGAGGCCATGGGCCAGTGGGGCGAGGCCCTGGACAATTATCGCCTGTCGGCCGAGGCCGATCCGGGCAACGCCACGGCCGCGGCCTCGCTGGCCCGGGTGAAGCAGCTCGCGGGCCAGGCCGGAAACCTGGGCCTGGAGTTGAAGAAGAGTTATGACGAACAACAGCACAAGGAGCGCTAGGATGGACGCCCGAAAAAAAACCGCCATCGTCCTCCTCGCGGCCCTCCTGGCTCTGGCCGTGGTGTCTGGTTGCGTGAAGAAGGCCAAGATCGACATCGTGCGCCCGGGCGAGATGAAGCTGACCGACGTGAGCAAGATCGCGCTCCTCGACTTCAACACCATCGCCCCGGCCCCGGGCTACGGCATCTACGCCGCGGACAGGACGACCTGCGGCCTGGCCCGGACCGTGGTCGCCGACGTCCTCTACCGCGAGCCCTTCTATCAACTGGTGGACTTCGGGCTGGAGGACGTTGCCCGGGCCAAGAATCCCGGGGCAAAGCTCCAGACCCGGGCCGACGCCTTCCTCTACGGCCGGGTCTGGTGGCAGGCGGCGCCGGAGTTCGACAACTTCGTGCCGGACAAGATGGCCCTGGAAGAGTGGGGCATGCAACGCTACGTCTGCGGCCGGGACGGCAACGGCAACCCGCAGTATTGCACGGCCCGCCTGACGCGAAAGGTCCAGGACGAGTTCTTCAAGCGCAGCTACCGGGCGACCAACGCCGCGCTCATGCTCGGCCTGTCTGTCTACCGGCTGCAGAAGAACGGACAGGTGACCAAGCTCTCCACCGTGTTCGAGATCGCCCGCCATCCGGCGATCATCTCCAACGGCGAGTTCTCGGATTCCCTCGAGATCGTGGGCAAGGCCCAGACCCAGGACCGGGCGGCCACGCTCAAGACCAAGTCGGGCCTGGACCAGTTCATGGACTTCATCGGCGTGGAGACCACGGCCGAGGCCAAGGATTTCGACCAGAAGGAGACCGCCAAGGGGCAGGAGACCATCCCCACGGCGCTCGAATGCAAGACCCGGCTGTGCAACGAGCTCTCCGGGGAGCTCGCCCGGCTCATCGCCCCGCGCACCGAGAGCTTCGACGTGGCCATCGCCGGCTTCGACCAGAAGTCCCAGAAGCTGATCATCGAGTCGGCCTTCGTCGGCCTGGTCAAGTACGTGGGCGAGGGCAAGCTCGCCGGCGGCAACCCCGAGATCGCCGAGTACTTCTATGCCACGGACTTCATCGGCGGGGCCAGGGAACTCGCGCGCCGCGAGCACAAGGCCGAGTGGGAGGCGGGCAAGAAGAGCGAGCCGTACAAGCCGCTGACCGGCGAGGAGCTGGACAAGGAGGCGCTCGACTACCTCTCCGGCCACGCCGGCGACATCTACAACTTCGGCCTGGCTTTCGAGGCTCTGGGCGACTTCGAGCGGGCGCTCGAGATCTACCGTTTCGGCTTCTCGCGCTTCAAGACCACGGACCAGGACTACGCCGACGGCATCGGCCGCTGCCTGTTCGCCCTGGACATGGCCGACCGGGTCATCGAGGTCGAGATGGAGAAGACCGGGGCCAAGGACAAGACCAAGCTCTAGCCGGGAGGGGGTGCGGGAATGCGCTGGTTGGTGCGATATTCGGCAATCGGGCTTTGGCTGCTGCTCCTGTCGGCGGCGCCGGCCCTGGCGCTCACCGAGCAGGGCGTGCAGGTGAAGTTTTCCGCCTCCACCAAGTACGAGGCCAAGAAGGGCGCCGAGAAGCGGGCCAAGGAGGAGGCCGTGCGGGCCTACGTCAGCCGCGCCCACCCGGGCGTGGACAAGGCCTGCCTGAAGAAGGTCGTGGAGGGCTATGCGGCCTTCGTGAAGAACATGACCCAGCAGGATTTCGTCTACGACTACGGCCAGGCCGAGGTCTCCTACAAGGTCTGGCTAGACGACGCGGCCGTGAACCGGGCGCTCGAAGAGCTGGGCTGCGGCGTGCAGTCGGCCCAGGTGGTCTTCTTCATCATGGAGGAGCCGCCCACGGCCGCGTCCATGAGCCTGATCCTGGACGAGGCGGCCATGGACGGGGTGAAGCCCCTGCAGGGCCTGGGGCCGTTCGTGGACTTCTACCCCGACTTCCAGCGCGCCATCCGCGACGCCATCACCCGCAAGGCCGGGGACGAGGGCTTGACCCTCACCTGGCTGGAGAAGACCCCGGCCATGGAGCGCCACAAGGTCGCGCGCGACGATCCGCTGATGGGCGTCTATTTCGACATGCAGTCGAGCGAGTTCAAGGTCAATGAGGCGCTCATGCGCGAGGTGCGCAACGTTTACGCCTCCAAGAACGCCATCATCTACTACTACCGCATCGACTCGCTCTACTTTGACCAGAAGAGCCGGGTCCTCAAGGCCAAGATCTCCATCTCGCTGCTCAACTTGCGCTCCAACGAGGCCAAGTCCGTGGGCGCCCAGGAGTTCGCCGTGACCGTGCGCGAGAAGGTGCCAAGCGTGGCCCTGCGCGACGGCCTGGCCGAGGTCGCGGCCAACGCCGCGGCGCTGAACATGAACGCGGCCAAGACCGAGGCCCGGCGCATGGCCAGCAGCGCGCAGGCCCGGGCCGGCAAGGAGGCCGCGGCCCCGGGCGTGGTCACCGTGATCCTTACCTCCAAGCGCACGCTCTACAAACTGAAGGAGCAGGTGGCCGGGAGCAAATCCGTGGCCAAGGCGGCCATGGACGGCGAGGCCCTGGTTCTGACGCTGGCAGGCGGCGTGGCCGTGGACGACTTCGTCTTCGGCGAGCTCTACGGCGAGCTGGAGGGCCTGGGCCTTGCCATCCCCGAGGACCATGTGACCGTGCAGGGCAAGACCTGCACCATCCGGCAGTAGCCAGGCGGCAACGACGATGAGCGGGGCGCGCCTACCAGGCCTTGTCCACCAGCACGACCTCCACCCGGCGGTTCATTTGCTTGAACTCGCGCGTGGTGTTGGGGGCGAGCGGCGCGGCCTCGCCGTAGCCGGCCACGGACAGGCGGCCGGCGTCCAGGTCGAAGTTCGCGGCGAGGTAGCGCTTGACGGCCATGGCCCGGCGGAAGCTCAGCTCCAGGTTGGCCGTGTCCGACCCGTCGGCGTCGGTATGCCCGCGGATCTCCACCGGCTTGTCCCTGACGCGGGCGTTTGTCAGCGCCTTGCCCAGCTCGTTCAAGAGGGGCTTGGAGCCGGGGCGGATGGTGTCGGCGTTCACGTCGAACTCGATCTTCAGGTTCACGCCGCCGCAGAGCCCGGCCTCGGGCACCTCGATCTCGCGCCTGGCGGGCGAGCCGTCCTTCTCGACCAGCACGGTCAGCTTTTTCATGGAGCCCGAGCCCCAGGCCACCTTCAGGTCCGAGCCGCCGGTACCGGACGTGCTTCCCGGGCGGGGCGCGGTCAGGCCGCGCAGGATGTCGTCGGCGCTGGTGGCGAACTCGGGCTCGGCGGCCAGGGCCGGCTGGCAGAGGACCTGGCAGAGGACAAGGATGAGCAGGAGAAGGCGGGCGAGGGCAAGCATGGCGCGCTCCGTGTCGCCGCTCCGAAAAACGTGGCGCGGGCGCCGGCCGGAGCGGTCGGTGGCCGGGGCGCGCGTTGCCGGGCCGGGGTGCCCTTTTGTTCTACGCCGGGGCCGCATTGCGGTCAATGCCGCCGGCCGGCGGGGAGGAGGAGGCCATGAGGAGAAGCCTGTTGCCAGGTTGTTCCCGTCGTTCCGTGATCAAGGGACTGGCCGCGGGGTTGGGGGCCGCGCTCGTGCATCCCGCCTTTGTTCTGGGCCAGGACGCCTTCGACCTGGCCATCGAGGGCCAGAACCTGCTGGCCGCGGGCAAGAAGGCCGAGGCCGTGGAGGTCCTGACCAGGGCCACGGCGCTAGATCCCGAGAACGATTTCGCCTGGGGCCTGCTCGGCATGGCCCGCTACCACCAGGGAGAGCTGCGCGAGGCCCTGGAGGCTTTCAAGAAGGCGGTCAGCCTGAACCCCGACGACAGCTACTCGCGGATGATGATCGAGCGCATCAGCCAGAAGCCCCTGCCGCCCAAGGCCACGGAAGCCAAGCCAATGACCCCCCTGGAGCAGAAGGCCAAGGCCGAGGAGGAGGCCATGGCCGAGCAGCTGAAAGGCCAGGCCGGGCTCGGCTACCGCATCCGGCGCCTAGTCCTCGACGCCGGCCACGGCGGCTTCGACTCCGGGGCCGTGGGGCCGAGCAAGTTGCTGGAAAAGGACCTGACGCTCGACCTCGCCCAGCGCACGGCGAAGGTGCTCGGGTCCGCGAACGCGGGCCTGAAGCTCTTCTTCACCCGCACGGGCGACTACTACGTGCCCTTGTCCGCACGCACGACCATCGCCAACCAGTACCGGGCGGACCTCTTTCTGTCCTTCCACATCAATGCGAACGAGAATCCCAAGCCGCACGGCCTGGAGACCTTCTTCTGCTCCGAGGAGGCCTCGAGCAAGGAGGCCGAGCGCGTGGCCGAGTTCGAGAACTCGGTGCTGAAATTCGACGAGAAGGAGCTGACGGCCAAGGGCTACCTGGACATCGAGGACATCCTCTTCCGCTTCGAGCGCCGGCGCTACTGGCAGGCCGGGGACAAGGCCGCGGGGCTCCTCCAGGACGGTCTGGCCAAGGGCCTGCCCATGCACAACCGCGGCGTGCAGTCGGCCAACTTCTACGTGCTGCGGCGCGCGCGCATGCCATCGATTCTGCTCGAGACCGGCTTCATCTCCAACCCCGAGAACGAGGCCCTGCTGCAAAAGGACGACATGCGCCAGAAGATCGCCGCAAGCATCGCCCAGGGCGTGCTGGCCCTTGCGGACAAGGGGGTCTAGCCATGGCCCGAATCATTGTCCTGCTTCTCGGCCTCTTTCTCGCCGGCACGGCCCTGGCCGCCGGGCCGGACGTGGACGAGCTCCTGTTCGCCGGGGCCGATGCCCAGTACCGCGGCGATCTCGGGTCCGCGGCCGCGTCCTTCGAGAAGGCGCTCTCCGCCGACCCGGGCAACGAGTTCGCCCTGAACCAGCTCGGGCTCATCCGGGCCAAGACCGAACGCTTCGACGAGGCGGCCAAATTGTTCGACCGGGTCATCGCGGCCGCGCCGGACAACACCTATGCCCGGGTCATGCGCGGCGTGCTCTTTCTTCGCGAAGGCCAGGTGGCCAAGGCCATGGAGCAGCTGACCGAGACCGTGCACCTCGATCCGGCCAATGCCAATGCCTGGTATTTCATGGGCGTGGTCTACCTCGTGGAGCACAACCTGCAGGAGGCCGTGGCCTGCCTGCGCAAGGCCCAGGCCGCGGGCTCCGACGACCCCGAGACCCACTACCGCCTGGGCCTGGCCTTCAGCGGCCTGGATATGAGCGCCAACGCGCGCCTCGAGTTCGAGCGGGCTCTGGCCCTCAATCCCAAGCACACCAAGGCCCTGACCGCGCTCGGCTGGGTGCTGTTCAATGCCGGCGAGCGCGAGCCGGCACTCGAGTCCTGGAAGGAGGTCCTGGAGGTGAACCCCCAGGACGCCGAGGCCCAGCTCAGCCTGGCCAAGGTCCTGAACGACGAGGCCTACGCCGCCTATCAGGCGGGGAAACCCGACGCGGCCAAGGCACTATGGACCGAGACCCTGCGTTTCGAGCCGAAGAACAAGGCCGCCGAGTACTACCTCGGCCGCCTGAAGAAGAAATGACCACGACTGCGGCCCGGCCGCGAAAAGGAGGAAGGGCGATGATCCGCGTGACCACGAGTGTGCTCATGATGTTCTGCCTGCTCATGGCCGCAGGCGCCGCGGCCGCGGCCGAGGATCCCTCGGGCGGCTACGTGCAGCAGGTGGCAAACGGCCAGATCGACTGGCAGAAGGGCTATGTCACCGCCGTGGGCATCGGCGCGCCGCCGGCCAATCCGGTGAACATGGCCCAGGCCCGGGCCATGGCCGAGCGCGCGGCCACGGTGGTGGCCCGCCGCAACCTCCTGGAGGTGGTCAAGGGCGTGCAGATCGACTCGGCCACCCTGGTCGAAAACTACATGGTGACCAACGACGTGGTTGTCTCCCAGGTCAACGGCTTCATCCAGAGCTCGCAGATATTGGACACGGCCTACATGTCCGACGGCTCGGTGGAGGTGACCGTGGGCCTGTCGCTGCGCGGCGAGCTGACCGCGGTCATCCTGCCGCCTACGGTGACCTTCGCCACGCCGAGCCCCGCCCCTTCGACCCCGGCGGCTCCGGCCGTGCCCGCCCCGTCCGCGCCGGCGGTCCCGCCCTCCGCGGCTCCGGCCCCGGCAACCCCGCCGCCCGCGCCCGAAACCCCGGCAGCGGCGCCGTCCATTCCGGCCCCGGCTACCCCGGCTCCGGCGCCCGAGGCCGTGGCCTGGACCGGGCTGCTGGTGGACGCGAGCGGTCTGCAGGCCCGGCCGGCCATGAGCCCGAAGATCCTGGACGAGAACGGCCAGGAGGTCTACGGCTCCATCGTCGTGGACCGCGACTACGCCATCAACCAGGGCATCGTCGGCTACGCCAAGGACAAGGACAAGGCCGTGGCCAACCCGCGCATCGCCGACAAGCCCTTCCTGGTCAAGGCGGTCAAGGCCGAGGGCAAGAACCGCTGCGACCTGGTCATCCCCAACGACCAGGCCAACGCCCTGCGGGCCATGGCCAAGAGTTTGAACTTCCTTGAAAAGTGCCGGGTGATGATTCTGGTCGATTGACGAACCGGATGGGCTCGGCCATAACTGTCGGGAGATCGGGGCCGGCGGCGTCACCCCGCCGGCCCACGAAACGTGACACCCCGTCTGGGTGACAAGAGAGGCTCGGACGACATGACCCATCCAGCCACCGGCTCCCCTCCGGCTGCGCCCGCGTCACGCGTCCTGCGGCTCGCGGCGCTGGTCCTTCTCCTTCTGGCCCTGTGCGCCGGCCGGGCCGGGGCCGACGAGCTGCGCCGCAACCTGGAGGACGTGGTCAACGACTTCGACCGCCAGCTCGCGCAGGTCGGCGCCGAGGCCAAGTACACGGTCGTCGTCCATTCCTTCATCGACGTCGAATCCAAGAAGGGCAACCGGCTGACCCGCGAGGTCGAGGGCACGCTCATCGACCTGCTCATCGACCGGCTCCGCGGCCGGCGCAACATCATGGTCCTGGAGCGCGACCGCCTGGGCGACCTGGACAAGGAGCTGACCTTCGACACCAAGGGCGAGCTGACCTGGGACAAGAAGATGTTCCAGAAGCTCGGCGCCGGCTCGCTCATCACCGGCAGCGTGGACAAGCGCAGCAAGTACGTGCTCATCCGGGCCAAGATGGTCGACATCCTGACCGGCGAGATCCAGTCGAGCTCGAGCACGCGCGTCTACCTGGACGAGTTGGACGCGGCGCTGTTGAAGGACTACGAGGAGAAGAAGGAGCCACCCAAGAAGGAGGCGCCCAAGAAGGAGCCGGAGCCGCAACAGCAACAGCAGCCCCAGCAGCAATCCCAGCCCCAACAGCAGTATCCGCCGCCGCAGCAGTATCCGGGCGGCTACAACCAGCCCTACCAGAACATGGGCTACTACTGCTGCGACGCCTGGGGCAACCCGCGCTGCGTGCTGGTCGAACCCCTGCCCATCGGCAGCCCCTGCTTCTGCTACGGCCAGGGCTCGGGCTACGTCTGCCAGTAGGTTGAACCGCTTGAATCTTGAAGCCCTGGCCGGAGGATTCCGGCCGGGGCTTTTTTGTCGGAGAGTCGGTTGAAGACGAAGAAGGCCATGAAGGGTGGAGAGGGAGGGAACAACGAATCGGGAGCGGGGCTGCGTTCGGGGTCGTGATGATCGTCGCGGCCCGCTCGGACTGCCCGTCATGCCATCCTGCCAGGGACGTACCGCGTGCTCTGCGGGATCAGCCGGCACTGCAATATGGCCGAATCAAAGACCCCGTGCCGGCAGTGGGACCATGATCATTGCCCGCGCGGCGTTCTCTTCTCCTTTATGGCCTTCTTCTCTTCGTTCCGACGCTGTTTCGTGATGCGCCGCGTCAATACGCCCTGACGATGCTCGTGCCCGGGTAGTAGTGGGAGAGGATGGAGGTGTAGCCGTCGCCTTTGAGGGCCATGCCCTGGGCGCCCCACTGGCTTAGTCCCACCCCGTGGCCGTAGCCCTTGCCCGAGAACTCGAAGCCGTCGCCGACCTTGCGCACGCTGGACAGCGTGCTCTTGATTTTGGTCGGGCCGAGCCAGAGCCGCAATGAGTTGGATTTCACCGTGATGTCGCCGGCGTCGGTCGCGATAGCCAGCTCGGAGATGCGGCCCGAGGGCGAGGTCGCGGCGGCTTTCATCCCGCGCACGCTGTGCAGGTCGAAGCCCTGGCGGCGCAAGGCGGAGGCAACGTCCTCGGCGCTCACCCGGGCGCTCCAGTCCTGCGGCTTGTACTCCTGGGAGATGGCGTCCGGGGCCACGGCGAAGTAGGGCAGGTCCGCGGTCCAGACCTGTGCGTCGTCCTCGAGCATGCCGCCCGAATGGGAGTGGAAGTAGGCCAGGATCGGCGTGTCCTGGTAGGCGAGCACCTGGGCGTAGGTCGCGGCCACGGCCTGGTCGGTCTTGGCGGCGTACGACCCGGGGCCGCCCCAGACCTGGGAGGAGGTAGTGGCCTTGACGTCGTAGGCCTTGTCCTCGGACTTGCGGACCAGGTAGCTGGCATAGGAGCGCGCGGCCACGGCCTGGGCTTTCAAGGCTTCCAGGGCGAATCCTGGCCCCATCTCCTTGGGCAGCACGCCGCGCAGATAGGTCTCCAGGGGCAGGGAGAGGACTGCGGTGAGCGTGCCGTTTCCGGCCAGGATCGAGAGATCGCCGGTCAGTTCGCGGCCGTCCAGGCTGAACGTGCCCCGGGGGCCGAGCGCGAGGCGCGGGCCGAGGGGCGAGCGGCCGGCGAGGACCGCGCCGTTCTTGGCCGCGAGTGCGTATTTCCCGGCCGGCCAGTCGGCGCCGCCGGGCTGCGCGGCCCCGGCCGGCAGGTCCAGGCGCAAGGTGGCGTCCTCGGCCACCAGGATGCGCACCTTGGGCTCGGCCGGGAAGAGCCGACCGACGGCGGGCGCCGGCTCGGCCGGCGCCGCAGCAGGGGCGGTCAGCTCGTCGGCGATGCGCTCGGCCATGTAGGCCGCGGTCTGGCGCCTGGGGCTCTGTGGATAGTCGGCCAGGAAGCGGGCGAAGAAATCCCTGGCCGCGCCCAGGCGGCCGAGCTCGTAGGACAGCATGCCGGCGTTGAAATAGGCGTTCTCCAGCGCAGGCTGGCCAGGGCAGTCGGCCATGGCCTTTGCGTAGAAGGCGAGCGCCTGCTCCTTGGCTTCGAGGAACGTGCCGCAGATGTCGCCGGCGCGGACCAGGGCGAAGGCCTTGGTGGCCGGGTCGGAGACCAGGTTCGCCACCTGGTTGTAGGCGTCCACGCTTTCCAGGAATTGGCCGGCATCGAGCAGCTGGCGGGCCGACTCCAGCATGGGCGCGGGGTCGAAGCGCGGCGCGGTCGCGGCCGGAGCGGCCGAGACGAGAAGCCAAGCGCAGGCGAGGAGCAGGCAGGCGCGCATGTCCACCTCCCGGGATTGGGCCGAGGATACGCCAGGAGGGCGGGGAAAGCCAGGACCCTGGCCTCTAATCCTCGCCGACCTCCTTGATGAACCGCAGGCAGCGCCGGGCGAGGCGCCGGTCGTAGAGCATGGCCACGTGGGTCACCGGGGCGGTGACCTCCTCCTGCCAGTCGGCGCCGCGCGGGGCGCGCAGGCCCAGGGGCGGCATGACCATGTTATCCGTGGGCGAGGCCAGCGACAGGAAGGGAACGCCCCGAGTCACGGCCGTGCGATTGAGCTCGCGGATGAGCGGACTTCCGCAGATGAGGCTCCTGGCCGTCCGGCCGATGCCGAAGGCGGCCAGCTTGGAGCCGCGATGCGGCGTTCCCAGGGTGATGACCCCGGCCACCGGCGGAGTGGCCGGGTCGGCCAGGGCCAGGCGGATGATCAGCCCGCCCATGCTGTGGCCGATGAGGAATACCTGCCGGCCCGGATTCTCGTCCGCTACCCGCCGGACGATGGCGGTCAGGCGTTTGGCCAGGGAGGGCACGTCCTGGGTCAGGGAGTTGTAGCTGAAGGCGTGGACGTTGGTCCGGCCGGCGCGGGCGAACCAGCGCCGGAAGAGGATCCAGGCCGCGGCCGAGTGGTAGAGCCCGTGGACGAGGACGATGGCCGGGCCCTTGGCCGGCCGGCGCGGCCGCCACAGGGCCGGCACCAGGCAGAGCCAGTAGCTGGCCAGGGCGAAGGCCTGGCTCGACAGGCTCTGCAGGAAGCAGCGCGCGGTCAGCTCATAGAGCCGGCCGCAGGAGATGCGCTCGAGCGTTTTCCGGTGCGGGCTGGTGGCGACCTCGTACCAGAAGAGGATGATGGTCAGGCTGGTGATGGTCAGCGGGCCGGCCAGGAACAGGAGGAGAAGAACGGTCATTGATGCGTCATCCGGGTTGCCTTCAGGGGTCCACGACGTATACATGTGGATGGCGGCCGGGGCAATGCGTCCGGCCGGTCATCGGGCGAAAGGAGAGGAGAATGGACCTGAGTGCATCGTTGCCGGCCATCGGCGTGGACGAGTTCTTCGCCGCCGAGCTGCGCGTGGGCCGGATCCTCCGGGCCGAGCCTTTTCCCAAGGCCAGAAACCCGGCCTACAAGCTGCTCATCGATTTCGGACCTCTGGGCCGGAAGCAGTCGAGCGCCCAGATCACCGCGCTCTATGCGCCAGGCGACCTGGTCGGCCGGCTGGTGGTGGCCGTGGTCAACTTCCCGCCGCGCCAGATCGCGGATTTCCGCTCCGAGGTCCTGGTGCTGGGCGCGAGCGACGCGGACGGCCATATCGTGCTGCTGCACCCGGAGCGCGAGGTGCCCCTCGGCGCCCGCATCCAGTAGGCGTACGCCATGGTCAAGTCCATCCTCTGCCTCGACATCGGCAGCGGCACCCAGGACGTCCTCTACTGGCAGGAGGACCTGGTGCTGGAGAACTGCCCGAAGTTCGTGCTGCCCGCCCCGGCCCGCCGGGTCATGGCCCGCCTGCGTGAGCTGACCGCGGCCGGTCAAGCGGTCTACCTGCACGGCACGAACATGGGCGGCGGCTTCTACCGCGCGGCCATGGCCCACGTGAAGGCCGGGTTGCCGCTGGCCGCCCATCCGGACGCGGCCTATTCCCTGGCCGACGACCTGGGCCAACTGGAAAAGCTCGGCGTGGCCGTGCGCGAGGAGCGGCCGGCCGGCCACGTGCCGGTGCCCCTGGCCGACTATGACCCCGGCTTCTGGCAGGCACTCCTCGGCGCGGCCGGCCTGCCCATGCCCGAGCTGGTCCTGGCCTGCGCCCAGGACCACGGCTTCCACCCCGGCAGCTCCAACCGCATCGGCCGCTTCAATCTCTGGCGGCAGTTCCTGATCGAAGCCGCGGGCCGGCCGGCCTGGCTGCTTTTCCGCAAGCCCCCGCCGGAGCTGACCCGCCTGGCCGCCCTGCAGCGTGCCATCGGCGGCGGGCCGGTGGCCGACACCGGAGCCGCGGCCGTGCTCGGTGCCCTGTACGACCCGGGCGTGGCCCGGACCGCGGCCGACGAGGGCGTCTGCCTGGTCAACGCCGGCAACAGCCATGTGATCGCCTTCCTGCTCTACGCCGGCCGCATGTACGGGGTCTACGAGCACCACACGGGCCTGCGCTCGGCCGAGGAGCTGTGGCGGGACCTGACGCTCTTCCGGCGCGGCGAGCTGACCATGGAGGCGGTTTTCGACTCCCAGGGCCACGGCTGCCTGACCCTGCCCCTGCCGGCCGCGGCCAAGGGCTTCGTGCCGACCTTCGTCATCGGCCCGCAGCGCCGGCTGTTCGAGGGCCGGGCGGTGTCCTTCCCGGCTCCTGGCGGGGACATGATGCTGGCCGGGGCCTTGGGCCTGCTGAAGGCCTGGCAGGACCGGCAGTCCGGCGACAACAAGCTGGAATGATTGACGAAAAAATTACCGCCGGAAAGCCCGTGGTGAAAATGAAAAAGCGTTGACAAGCGGAGCCCTTGTGTATAGACACGTGTCTCCGGTTGGGCGGGCGGATAGCTCAGCTGGGAGAGCGTCAGCCTTACAAGCTGAATGTCGCAGGTTCGAGCCCTGTTCCGCCCACCAGGACGTTTGAAGTTCGCGGAGCGGTAGTTAAGTCGGTTATAACGCCGGCCTGTCACGTCGGAGGCCACGGGTTCAAGTCCCGTCCGCTCCGCCAACACGCGAACCCCCGTCAACACTGACGGTTCCCTATCTCAAGGCCCCGCGAGAACACCATCGCGGGGCCTTGTTTTTTGCTTCTGGTGAGTAATGTGGTGAGTCGTACGGTGAGTGATTGGGTCGGCGCATAACCCACCCTCGTGAACGGGACCGGTCACGCCGGCAACCACGGGTTCACGTTCCGTCCCCTCCGCCAGCGCACGGAAACGGCCGCCTCCTTCCGGGAGACGGCCGTTTTATTATTTCTTTCGTTGGCTTCTTTCTACTTCGCCGTGGCCCTGGCCCGCTCCTCGGGGCTCAAACCCGCCAGGCGTTTGACCACGGCCAGGTCCAGGCCGAGGCCCTCGGCCACGCGCCGGCCGTAGTCCGGATCGGCCTTGTAGAAGATCGCCGTCTGCCGCAGCTGGATGCGCTTCTGCGCCCCGCCCAGGTGGGCCACGATGTTGCCCACGAGGTTCGTCCGGTCCTGGTCGGTCATGACCTTGCGGTAGAGATCGCCGGGCTGGACGAAATCGTCGTTGGGGTGCGCGTAGGGGTGCCGGTCGGCGGTGCCCTCCAGGCCGAAGCCCGGCTCCTGGGCCGCTGGCTCGGGCTCGGGGCCACCGAAGCTGTTCGGCCAGTAGTTGGGTCCGCTGCCGCCGCCGTCGTCCGTGCGCATCAAGCCGTCGCGTTGGTAGTTCGTCTCCGGCGCGTTCTTCGGCTGGTTGACCGGGATGAGGTGGTAGTTGGGGCCTAAGCGATGGATGTGCGTGTCGTGGTAGGAGAACACCCGGGCCTGGAGCATCTTGTCCGGCGAGATGGCGATGCCGGGCACCAGATTGCCCGGGCCGAAGGCCGCCTGCTCGACCTCGGCGAAGTAGTTCACCGGGTTGCGGTTCAGCACCAGCTTGCCGACCTCGATGGGCGGCACGTCGCCGTGGGGCCAGACCTTGGTGATGTCGAAGATGTCGAAGCGGTAGTCCTTGGCCATCTCCGGGGTCATGATCTGCATCTGCAGCGTCCAGGAAGGGTGCTCGCCGCGCTCGATGGCCGCGTGAAGGTCGCGGGTGGCGTGGTCCGGGTCGTGCGCGCTCATCTCGTCGGCTTCCTGGCGGGTCAGGTTCCTGATGCCCTGGTCGGTCTTGAAGTGATACTGGACCCAGACGTATTCGCCCCTGTCGTTGTACCATTTGTAGGTGTGGCTGGAGTAGCCGTTCATGTTGCGGTAGGTGGCCGGGGTGCCGCGGTCGGAGAAGAGGATGGTCACCTGGTGGATGGACTCCGGGGTCAGGGACAAGAAGTCCCAGAACATGTCCGGGTCCTTCAGGTTGGTGCCCGGATGGCGCTTCTGGGTGTGGATGAAGTCCGGGAACTTGAGCGGGTCGCGGATGAAGAAGACCGGGGTGTTGTTGCCGACGAAGTCGTAGTTGCCTTCCTCGGTATAGAACTTGACCGCGAAGCCGCGCGGGTCGCGGGCCGCGTCGGCCGAGCCCTTCTCGCCGCCCACGGTCGAGAAGCGGGCGAAGACCTCGGTGCGCTTGCCGACCTGGGACAGGAATTTGGCCTTGGTCCAGCGGCTCACGTCGGCGGTCAGCTCGAAGTAGCCGTAGGCTCCGGCGCCCTTGGCGTGGACCACGCGCTCGGGGATGCGCTCGCGGTCGAAGTGGCCCAGCTTTTCCAAGAGATGCACATCCTGCATGAGCACCGGGCCGCGCGGTCCGGCGGTCATGCTGTTCTGGTCGCCGCCCACGGGGATGCCGAAGGCGGTGGTCATCACTTTCCTCTTGGCCATGCGATCCTCCTGTTTTTTTAGGTTCAGCCGTCAGGCCTGCGGCAAGCCGCCGGCAGCGGCGATTATCCTTTGCAGCACCGTATGTCCCGTTTTTTCCAATCTTCCCGGACCGTTCGGCGGACAATCTTCACTGGTTTTTCCACTATGTATTGGCCATTAACACGAGTTATTACTTATTGCGAATGATTTTCCAAAATAGCTGAAAAAAACTAGCCGTCCTGCTCCTGGCACTTCGGACAAAGTCCGTAGAAATCCAGGCGGTGGCTGGTGATGCGAAAGCCGGTCCGGTCCGCGACCAGTTTGGCGAGCTCCTCGAGCGGCGGGGTGTCGGGATCGCAGATGGCGCCGCAGCGGGTGCAGATGGCATGCGGGTGGGGAGTGGGCGTGTTGCCGTCGTAACGGTTGGCCAGGTCGCTGAACTCTAGCTCCAGGACCTCGTTCTCGTCCTTCAGCCGGGTGATGGTCTTGTAGACCGTGGCCAGGCTGGTGGTCGGGAAATCCTTGAGCAGGGCCTTGTGGATGTCCTCGACCGAGGGGTGCCCCCGGCTCTCGGCCAGGATGCGCAGGATGGCCAGGCGCTGGGGGGTGAGCCGGTGACCGCGCTCTTTCAGGCGCGCGGTCATCTGCCGCAGCCGCTCGGCCGGGTCGCGTTTCGCTTCGTCGCACATGTCTGGCCGTCACTCGCTGGAGGTTCTTTCAGGATAATCATTATCCATAACGCTCGACCGGTGTCAAGCCGCATGCTGTTGCCGGAGTTACATTCCCTTTTCATCAATTGCCGCGGCCCTGCTCCTGGTGTACACGGTGCCCATGGTTTCCGGCTCTCTCGTCCGCCGGACGCCGACGACACCTACCGGAGAGCATATGCGCACCAAGATCATCGCCACGCTCGGCCCGGCCTCCAACAACTACGAGACCATGAAGGCCATGGTCGCGCACGGAGTCCGCATCTTCCGCCTGAATTTCTCCCATGCCGACGCCGCGTATTTCGCGCCAACGGTGAAGCGCATCCGCGAGCTGGAGAACGAGTTCGGCTTCCCGCTCACCGCGCTCGGCGACCTCTGCGGCCCCAAGACGCGCATCGGCGAGATCAAGGGCTCGCCGGTCCAGATCGAGAAGGGCAACTTCGTCAGCCTGGCCCTGCCGGACCTGGCCGGCACGGTCGGCGACAACCTGTTCATCCCCCTGGATTTTCCCGAGCTTCTGAAGGGGCTCACCGTGGACATGCCCGTGTCCCTGTCCGACGGCATGCTGCGCTTCAAGGTCACCCGGATCATCAAGCCCGACCAGGCCTACGAGATGGAGGCCCAGAACGCGGGCCTCTTAACCTCGAACAAGGGCATCGCCTTCCCCGGCAAGCACCACCCCATTCCGGCCCTGACGGAGAAGGACAAGAAGGACCTGCACGAGGGCCTGGACATCGGCCTGGACGCCGTGGCCATCAGCTTCGTCCAGACCCGGAAAGACATCGAGGACACCCGGGCCGAGATCGCCCGGCACGGCGTCTGGGTGCCCATCGTGGCCAAGATCGAGCGCCAGAACGCGGTGGATGACATCGAGGGCATACTGGCCGTGGCCGACGCGGCCATGATCGCCCGCGGCGACCTGGGCCTGGAGTGCCCCATGGCCCGGGTGCCGATCATCCAGAAGCGCCTCATCCGCGCCTGCCGCCACGCCCAGAAGGCGGCCATCGTGGCCACCCAGATGCTCCTGTCCATGGTGAAGAACCCGGTGCCCACCCGGGCCGAGGCCACGGACGTGGCCAACGCCATGCTCGACGGCGCGGACTGCGTCATGCTCTCCGAGGAGACGGCCGTGGGCAGCTATCCGGTGGAGGCGGTCCGGTTCATCGAGGAGACGGCCACCGACGCCGAGGCCTATTTCCTGGAGCGGGTGCAGGGGCCGTACGCCCCGAAGAAGGAGGAGCACAACCCGGTCAAGTACTTGAGCTACGCCGCCTGCCTGCTGGCCGACAACATGGAGGCCAAGGCCATCGCCTGTCACTCCACCAGCGGGGCCACGGCCCGGCTCCTGTCCAGCCGCCGGCCGGGCAACCCCATCTACGCCCTCACCCCTGACACCCGGGTGCAGCGGGCGCTGAACTTCTTCTGGAACGTGAACCCCCGCCCGACCGACGAGAGCCTGCCCGAGCACATCGACCGCCTGGAAACCTGGGCCGCCAAGAACCCGGACCTCGAGGCCGGCGACACGGTGATCATGACCTCGGGCGAAAAGGTGCCCGGCTGCCAGGAGATCAGCACCAACCAGGTGAAGATCTACTACAAGACCTCCTGCTCGGGCTACGAAGACTAGAATATCGCCGGATGACCGCCGGGCGCCGGGCATCTGCTCCGCGCCCGGCTTTTTTTCGGGAGAGGATCGGAAAAAACAGCCGAAGGCTGCCACGAAGGGGGGAGGAGGGGAGTCGGGACAGGCTCTCAGTCCGTCTCGCGGGCTCGGGCAATCCGGTTCGGTAGGACGAGAGCCCGACGCCATCTGCCCGGCTGCGCGGTCCGATACGCTGTCTTCACCTTCATGGCTGTATTGTTGGTTTCTGCGGACGGCGCGATCCGCGTGATCCCGGAGAAATGAAGAAGCCGCGAGGTGAAGAGGAGGGATCGGCGCGGGCGGCCGATTTGCCGACCGCGCGCCGAGGGCGGCTCCTTCCCTTCCACACCTTCATGGCAGTCTTCAGCTTTTCCACGACAACCCGTTCGCCCGGAGCACCGGCTCCAAACGGGCGGTCAGCGCCTCCTCCAGGGTGGGCGAGCCGCGGTCCTGGTAGTCGTAGCGCACGCGCAGGGACGGCTTGTTCATGGCCAGGACCAGCGGCAGCTGGATGGGCGTGGCGAAGAGAACCAGATCGGCCGGCGTGGCGTTGATTGAGGCCTCGAGCTCCGCGACCTGCTCCGGGCCGTAGCCCAGGGCCGGTAGCACCGGGCCGATGTGCGGGTAGGTACGGTACGCCGCGGCGATGGAACCCACGGCGAAGGGCCGGGGATCAACCAGCTCGGCGGCCCCGAAGGCGCGCGCAGCCACGGCCCCGGCGCCCTCGGCCATGCCGCCGTGGGTCGTGGTCGGGCCGTCCTCCACCACCAGCACCCGCGCCCCGCGGATGCGCTCCGGCTCCTTCACGGCGACCGGCGAGGCGGCCAGGACCGGTGTCGCCTTGGGCGCATGGGCCGCGATGTTGGCCAGGACCCGGTCGATGCCGGTTTGCGGCGCGGTGTCCACCTTGTTGACCACGGCGATGTCGGCCAGCAGCATGTTGGTCTCGCCCGGGAAGTAGAGGCGCTCATGGCCGGCGCGGTGGGGGTCGAAGACCGTGATTTGGACGTCGGGCTGGAAGAAGGGCGTGTCGTTGTTGCCGCCATCCCAGACGATGACTTGCGCCTCGGCCTCGGCCGCGGTCAGGATGGCGGCGTAGTCGATGCCGGCGAACACGGTCACGCCCATCTCGACCAGCGGCTCGTACTCCTCGCGCTCCTCGATGGTCACCTCGTGGCGGGCAAAGTCCGCAGGTACGGCGAAGCGCTGGAGCACCTGGCGGGTCAGGTCGCCGTAGGGCATGGGGTGGCGCACCGCGACCACGGACAACCCCCGGGCGCGCAGCAGCGAGCAGACCTTGCGCGTGGTCTGGGACTTGCCGCAGCCCGTGCGCACGGCGCAGACCGCGACCACCGGGCGTTTGGAGGGCAGCATGGTGTACTGGGCGCCGACGAAGAGGAAATCCGCGCCCAGCGACTGGACCAGGGCGGCCTTGTGCATGAGTTCCACGTAGGCCACGTCGGAGTAGGCGAAGACCACCAGGTCGGCCTTGCTCTCGCCGATGAGGGCGGGAAGCTCGGCCTCGGGGCGGATGGGGATGCCCTGGGGGTAGCCCGGCCCGGCCAGCTCCGGGGGGTAGACCCGGCCGCTGATGCCGCTGATCTGGGCCGCGGTGAAGGCGGCCACGCGGTAGCGTGGGTTGTTCTTGAAGTAGATGTTGAAGTCGTGGAAATCCCGCCCGGCCGCGCCCATGATGATGACCGTCTCGACCATGCCCGCTCCTTTGCCCGTCGGTTATGGGTCGGTATAGGCCCTGGCGGCGGGGCGGGGCAAGGGGCCGGGGCGCGGTTGACAGGCCCGGGTGCGGGTCGTAGACAGCGCTACACGCATCAGAGGCATCATTTCAGGCAAGGGGGCGGGGCATGTGGCTGTTCACGCGCGACGGATATTTCAGCGTGGTCAAGGACGAGTTCTGCGGGCCGGACGAGGTCATGGTCCGGGCGCGCTGCCGCCAGGACCTCGAATCCCTGCTCTCGCGCCTGGGGCTCGATCTCGAGATTCTGACCATCAAGCAGGCCGACTACCGCTGGCGGGTGAAGATGCCCCATGAGGTCTTCACCGAATACGTGCGCATGATGGCCGCGACGCTGGACTACGCGGACTTCAAGTCCGCGGCTCCGGCCCACGACGACTTCTCCCGCCTGCGCGCCTACCACAAATGCTGGGACGCGCTCAGGCAGTGGCAGGACAAGAACGAGAAGGATAAGTTGTAAGTACAGTTAGTTGTTACTTGTGAGGAATTCGAAGGCATCAAGCACCTCGGAGAGCGCTTGGATCTCTTTTTTTGAAAGTATCGCATCTTCTGTTCCTTTGTCGCCAATAAATCGGATAATGGTTTTTTTTGACATTATAATTTTTTTAATTATCGAGATGTCTTCACTAGTCGGCGAAACATCACTCTTCTCCAAAATTCCGTAACTATCATTGTTTCTTTCAAATTTTTGTGTGTTAATGAAATAATTAGTGCCATCAATGTTTATTTTGCAATTATCAACAAAAAGCCAAGAGCGTGCAGTGTATTTAATAACCATTCTGATCCAGGGTTTAGTATGTTTTTTATATCCAATATAAAGATATAATGGAGAATCAATGCCGCCATAAGTAGATAGATTCAGTTTTGAATTATACCAATCAATATTTTCTACTTCGTCATGGCGCATTTTCATCTTATTAAGTGCCTTTGCTAGCTTCTCTTCCTTCTCCTTCTTAGCCTTCTCTTCCTCCTTTCGCTTCTGCTCGGCAATCTCTGTCAATTTGTTGTTCGTCGCTTGCAATAATCTTTCGCCATCCTTCCATTCATCCGACAACGGATGCTTCTGCTTCAATGTATCGAGTGTTGAAATTGCTGCCGTATAATCCTTGCTGTCAAAGGCTTTTTTCGCATTACTCAGCAGGCGCGAGGCGCCGAATTGCAATTCATCATTCTGCTGCTTGAGCGCCTCGTTTTCGACCTTCAAGGTCTGATTTTCCTTTTCCAGCGCCGCAAGCTTCTCTTTTACCGCAGCCAATTCCGTGACGGAGGATTGATTACAGCCGAAGCCAAAGAAGATGAACAAGGCAAGAAGTATAATTCCGTATTTCATTGCGTCCTTGCTCCTTGCTGTTTTACTCAAATTAGGAGCTGTGATATGATTGTGTCAATATTTGAATGGGAAAGAACGAAAAAAAGGCCGCCGTCATTTCCTGACGGCGGCCGGCTCATTCATTTCTTTTCGCCGGCTATTTCCCGAAGGGACACTTGGGGAAGGTGCAGGACTTGCAGCCCAGGCAGAAGGAGCCTTCGCCCATGCGCGCGAGGTCGGCGCGGGTGATGGGCAGGTTGGCCAAGAGGCGCGGGGCGATGAGGTCGAAGCTGGTGGTCTTGTAGTAGAGGGCGCAGGCCGGCACGCCCATCACCTGGACCTCGCCGATGCGGCCGACCAGGGTCATGGCCCCGGGCAGGATGGGTGCGCCGTAGTAGGCGTCGGTGAGTCCGGCTTCGATGAGCGCCTGGCGGGTGACGTCGTCGGGGTCCACGGACAGGCCGGCGGTGGTGATGATCAGGTCGCAGCCGGCCGCGATCATCTTCTTCACCGAGCCGCTGATGGCCTCGCGCGTATCGGGCACGATGTCCGTGGCCGCGACCGTGGAACCCAGCGCCTCGACCTTGCCGGAGATGATCGGGATGAACTTGTCCTGGACCAGGCCCTTGAAAACCTCGGTGCCGGTGACCAGGATGCCGACCTTGGCCTGCCTGAGCGGCCGGACGCTGAACAGCGGGGTGCCGCCGAGCGCCTCCAGCGCCGCGCGGAAATCCTTGGCCGCGAGGTACAGCGGGATGGCCCGGCAGGCGGCAAAGGGCTTGTCCTTCTCCACCACCAGGGCGTGCTGGCGGCTGGCGCACATGACCCCGGGCACGAGGTTGAAGCGCTCCAGCGCGGCGCGGTTGATGGTCAACAGGCCGTCTTGGCCCGCGTGGAAGGTGATCTTGCCTTCCTTGGGCGGGGTCTTGTAGCCCACGCCCTCGCCGGCCATGGCCTCGGCGAAGGCCAGGGCGGCCTCGTTCTCGTGGACCCACTTCTCGTCGGGCTCGGCCTCCTCGGAGACGTAGACCGAGAAGCGGCCCATCTGCTGCAGGCGGCAGACGTCGCCGGCGGTGAGCAGCTGGCCGGCGTTGAAGGCCGGGTCCTTGCTCGCGCCGGGGATGATCTGGGTCATGTCGTGGAGCGCCCGCTTGCCCACGGCCGCTTCCACCGGCACGGAGCGGAGCTGCGGTCCGTCGATGCAGTCCCTGGCCACGCTGACCGACTCGTAGGGCGCCTCGCCGGCGCAGGCCCGGCAGATGCTGCCGTCGGCCGCGGGAAAGGCCTCGCCGCAGACCGCGCAGGCGCCGATCTGGCCCATGGAGGAGCGCTTGAGGAAGCGCGGCGCGACCTGGATCTCGGCCAGGCCGCAGACGCTCGCGCCCGCGGCCCGGATCTCGCCCAGGAGCCTCGCCTTGTCCTGCTCCTTCTTGGGCCGCAGCTTGAACAGCCAGGACTCGATCTCGGGCCAGGATTTTAGCTTTTCGCTGTCGAGGAAGACGCGTACGCCCTTGCCCGTGAACTTGTCGTAGAGACTGACGGCGTAGCGGCCGAGGTTCACGATCTTCATCCAGCCATTGCCGTAGCTACACAGGGTGAGGAGTTGCACGGCGTCGGGCAGGCACTTGGGCGTCTCGACGATGGCGTCGAAGATGCATCCTTCGGGCAGCCGGCTCTTGGCCAGCTCCACCATGTAGCCGCCGAGGATCAGCCCCGGCGCGGGGTTGCCGTGAAAGGCCGCGGCCTTCTCCAGGTATTCCTCGAACGAATAGGGACCGATCTCCATGTGGCGCTCCGGCAGGCTTGAATGTTCGGCAGACGAAGCGGCCGCCCGATTGCGGCGGCCGCATGGATGTTAATTATGGCATAATCGTGTCGGGGTCGAGACGAAAGTGCGCCTGGCGGGCCGGGCCGCCGGCCGGGGGAGCGTCCGGCCGGCGGCGATAAGCTGTCGTGCGCGCTCCGGCCTCAGGCCTTGCGCACGGTGACGAAGTGTTCCTGCAGGCACAAGCCCCCGCCGGACTTGTCCCAGTTGGCGAGCCCGCCGGGCATGAGCTCCTGGTCGGCCACGCCCTTGCCCTTGGCGCGGCTCTCCACCGGCAGTGTGTGGCCGAAGCCGTGGACCATGAAGACCGCCTCGGGGTGGATGAAGGCAGTGACGAAGGCCTTCATGGTCCCCTTGTTGCCGTCGGTCCCGATCTCGACCGTGTCGCCGCTTGCGATGCCGAGCTTCTCGGCGACCGCTTCGTTGATCCAGAGCACGTTTTCGGGCATCTGCTCGTTCAAGAGCGGGTTGTTGACCGTATGGCCCTGGGTGTGGACGCCGATGCGGCCGAAGGTCACCCGGAAGCTGCCTGCGGGCGGATGGGCCGGTGAGACGTACGGGGCGAGCGATGGGCAGTCCGCTTTGTCCCAGAGCTCGTTGACAATCTCGACCTTCTTGGACGGGGTCTTGAATTTCAGCTCCGCGCGCGGGCGGTAGAAGGCCTGGTCGGCGAGAGAGACCGAGCCGGTCTTGTCGAAGTCCTCGATCTTCACCCCGGTGCCCTCGAGCTGGAAGTTCCAGAGGTCTTCGACCTTCTCGTAGACCAGCTCGGTAAGGCCGAAGCGCTTGGCCAGGCCGGAGACGATCTCCCAGTCGGCCTTGGTGTCGAAGACCGGGTCCACGGCCCGTTGGCGAACGGCGAAGGACGGCTTGAGCCCGGCCTTGGTGATGATGATCGACTCGCGCTCGAGGTAGGGCGAGAGCGGCAGGACCACGTCCGAGTACCAGGCCGTGTCCGACCAGGTGAAGGTCACCGAGACCAGGAGGTCCAAGTTGTCCAGGATGGCCTTCTGCTCGGCCGGGTCGGGGAAGGCCATGAGCGGGTCGTGGCGCCAGGCGATGTAGGCCTTGACCGGGTAAGGGTCGCCGGTCTTCACCGCCTCGAAGGCCAAGTGCAGGAGCCCGGGGCCGGCCTCCAGCTGCGGATACTTCCAGCCCACGCCGTCGGCCCGCTTCTCGGCCGGCTTGGGGTAGAGCTCCATGAAGGATTTGAGGCCCTTGCGGCCGACCTCGCCGGGTTTGAGGCCCTGGGGCAAGCCGCCCTTGGAGCCGATTGATCCCAGGAGGGTGTTGACCAGGTAGGCCGAGCGGCTGACCGCGAAGGAGTCGGAGTAGCGGGCGACCATCCAGCCCGGGTGCCAGATGACGGCGGGCGCGGCCTCGGCCAGCTCGCGGGCAAAGGCCCGGATGTCGCCGGCGTCGGTGCCGGTCTCGGCCGCGGCCCATTCGGGCGTGTAGGGCTTGAGGAAGGCGACCAGGGCGTCGAAATCCTTGACCCACATGTCAACGAACTCCCGGTCGTAGAGCTTCTCGGTCACGATGGCGTGCAGCACGCCCAGGTTGAAGGCGTAGTCCGTGCCCGGGCGGATGAGGAAGACGCGGTGGGCCTTGGTCGCAGTGACCGTGGCCCGGATGTCGATGACCGTCAGCTTGCAGCCGTTGTCCATGGCGTCCAGGAGGTCGTTGACCTCTTTCACGTTGATGGACTCGAAGATGTTGCGGGTCTGCAGGACCACGTGCTTGGCGTTTTTGAGATCGTAGACCACGTCCTTGCGGCCGAAGCCGAAGAGCGAGAGCGCCGCGTGCTGGACGTTTCGCGCGCAGGAGGCGTCGTGGTTGCAGTAGTTGGGGGTGCCAAGGCCCCGCAGGAGCGCCCGCGGGTAGTCGCGGAAGGGGCCGCCGCGGTCGGAGAAGAGCAGCGTCCGGTCGCCGTACTTCTCGCGGGCGGCATTGATCTTCTCCGCCACGTAGTCGAAAGCCTCGTCCCAGGAGACCGGCCGCCACTTGCCCTCGCCACGCTCGCCCACGCGGATGAGCGGGGATTGGGGCCGCTCCACGTCGTAGGACAGGGCCAGTCCGGCCGCGCCGCGGGCGCAGATGGAGCCCTGGATGCCCGGGGCGTGGGGGTTGCCGATGAGGGATACGGCCCGGCCGTCTTCGACCTCGGCCTGGATCGGACAGCGCACGGTGCACATGCCGCAGATGCTGAAAACCTTCTTCCTGTCCATGGTTTCCTCCTGGTTCGGCCTGGCCGAGGGACGTGTCGTCGGGAAATGACATTTTTTGCTATAATAGCGTGACAATTGCGAAGCAAGCCTTTGGGGCCATGTGAAAAAAGAAACTTTTCATCTAGGAAAAAGCCAGGGAAAAAGGCTTTCCCTGCATTTCCATTGAGAAAAAACGAACTTGAAAGGAATCGGTTGACACCTGGCAAGGCAAAGTGCATTAGGATTGCAGATGTCCCCCCATAGCCTTTGGAACAGCCGGGAGCGTGGCCTGCGCCGGGCGGGTGTCGCGTCAACCAAGCGAGGGTAACGGCATGAGCAAGTACAAGATCAAGCTGAAACGGGAACGCTGCATCAACTGCCAGGCCTGCGAGGTGCTCTGCAAGTCGAAGAACAAGGTGCCGGCCGGCGTCCAGCTCAACTGGATCTTCGCCGAGGGGCCGGTGGACCAGGAGGGCTTGCCGCGGCTGAAGCTGAAATACCAGCCCTGCTTCCAGTGCAAGGACCCCTACTGCCAGCCGGTCTGCCCCACCGGGGCCATCGTCCGGCGCGAGAAGGACGGGCTGGTCTACATCCGCGAGGACCTGTGCACCGGCTGCAAGGCCTGCATCGAGGCCTGCCCGTGGCACGTGCCGGTGTTCAACGAGCTGACCGGCAAGGCCATGAAGTGCGACCTGTGCATGGACCGCATCGACCAGGGCCTCAAACCCATGTGCGTCACCGGCTGCGTGGCCCACGCCCTGGAGCTGGTCGAGACCAAGGAGAAGGGCAAGGCCGGTCCGGCCGCCTGAGGTGTGAAACCGCCCGCTCGGCTCCGGTAGCGCGCCAGGGCCGCGGGGAGAGGATGGAATTTCAACGCATGCAACGTGAGGAGGTAGCGGACGTGACCCAGCGCAAATGGATTCTCCCCCTCTTGGTCCTGGCCGTGGCGGTCGTGGGCCTGTGTCTCTGGTTCGAGCCGGCCTGGGCCGACAAGCTTTCCGAGGCCATCGCCAAGACCCCGGTCGGCACCGACAAGGGCCAGATCGACCCGTCCAAGCCGGGCGGCTTCCTGGGCGTGCCCGGCGGAGCAAGCGTGAACATGGTCCTGGCCTTTTTCTGGGCCGTGTGGGTCGGCTGGATCTTCTCCACCGTGGGCGCCTTCGGCGGCGTAATGGCAGGCGTCGGCCACATGACCGTCTTCGGCCTGGGCGGCTACGCCAAGACCTTCAAGGACACCTCGCCGAGCCTGAACAAGCTGCTGACCGACTCCATCCGGGCTTCCAACCAGTGGCTGGTCGGCTTCTCGGCCCTCATCTCCTCCATCAACTACTGGAAGATGGGCCGCCTGGTCGCGCCACTGGCCCTGTCGCTCGGCGCAGGCTCGCTGATCGGCGCCTGGGGCTCGGCCACGCTGACCCAGGGCAAGATATCCTTCTCCTCCTACCAGGGCTATTTCGGACTCTTCGTCCTGGCTCTGGGCCTCTACCTCTTCTGGGAAACCTCCCCGGCCGGCCAGGCCTCCAAAAAGAAGGCCAAGGAGGCGGCCAAGGCCTTCGAGGAGACGGTCAAGAAGCAGAAGGCCGGCGAGCAGGTCGACGTCAAGGCCTTGGGCGTCAAGGTCACGAGCTTCAGCCTGTCCCGGGTCACCTTCACCTTCTATGGCGTGGAGTTCGGCTTCAACCCGCTGCTGCCTTTCGTCGGCGGCATTGTCATCTCCGCCATCGCGGCCTTCCTCGGCGTGGGCGGCGGCTTCCTGCTCGTGCCCTTCCTGACCTCGGTCTCCCAGCTGCCCATGTACCTGGCCGCCGGCACCTCGGCCCTGGCGGTGCTCATCTCCATGATCACCTCCATCGTCACCCTGATGACCAAGGGCGTGCCCATCGACTGGGTGCTCATCGGCATCGAGCTCCTCGGCATCTTCGCCGGCTCCATCCTCGGCCCGCGGACCTCCAAGTACTTCTCCGACGTCTGGCTCAAGCGCCTGTTCATCGTGCTGGCCCTCTACGTGGGCATCGATTACATCTTGAGGGGCTTCTTCAATATCCGTATGTTCGGCTAGGCCCTGTTGAAAACCCGACTGAACCGAAGGCTCCGGGTCGGCTAGGCCCGGAGCCTTTTTGGTCCCCATGCAAGCAGTCCGCAACGTGCTCCTCTGGCTCGATCCGCTGCTCATCGCGTCCTACCGCTGGCTGGATGCGCCCCTGGCCGCGTTCCTCTGTGGCACCTTCATCCTCTGCCTGTGGTGCGTGCTCCTGGGCGACGTCGCCGCCCTGGGCGCGGCCCGGCTGAACCGCAAGCTCTACGCCGGCTACCTCGAGGACATGGTCCATCACCACAACCTCTCGGTGAAGGCCATCGGCCAGGGCGACAAGGCCAGCTACAAGGCGGTCAACAAGCAGGCCCACGAGGCCTTCGGCAAGTATTTCTTCAGCCAGGCCGCGGTCTTCAGCGTCTCCATCTGGCCCGTGCCCTTTGCCCTGGCCTGGCTCGACATGCGTTTTCGCGGGGTGGCCATCCCCCTGCCGTTTTACGAGCCGGGTGTGGGGTACAACTTCTTTTTCTTCCCCCTGTACATCCTTGCACGGCTTGTCTACGCTCGCATCATGAAGCGCCTTCCGGCCTACCGGCGGCTTCGGTCCGCCGTGGCCCACGACAGGGGCACCGAGGAGGTCATGAGCTTCCGTGACCTGGACAAGGCCGCCGCAAAGGCCCAGCCCGGCGACAAGGAGCCCTCGCCATGAGGCCGGCATGAGGCGTCCCGGACCTGTCCGATTCTGGGCAGCGCTCTTCGCCGGCCTGGTCCTGGCTCTGGCCCTCGACGCCTGCAGCCGGGACGAGCCCGTGACCTACGTGGACTTGAGCAAGCGCGAGGAGATCGTCATCCAGGCGCCGGCCAAGGCCCTGACCTACGCCTACCTGCCCCAGTACTCGCACACCGTCTCCTACGAGCGCCACAAGCTCCTGGTGGAATACCTGCAGCAGGCCACCGGCATGCCCATCCGCCAGATCTTTCCGGGCACTTTCGAGGAGCACGTGCAGATGGTCGAGCGCGGCGAGATCGACATCTCCTTCTCCAACCCCTTCGTCTACGTGCGCCTGGCCGGAAACGGCTCCCGGGCGTTCGCCCGGATCATCGAGCCCTCGGGCAAGCCCGACTTCTATTCCCAGATCATCTGCCGCAAGGACAACAAGGCCTTGAAGACCCTCGAGGACTGCCGCGGCAAGCGCTGGATCGCCGTGGACCCGGTCTCGGCCGGCGGCTATCTCTTCGCCCTCGGCCTCTTCTACGACCACGGCATCCGCAAGGAGGACTTCGCCGAGGTGGCCTTCGCGCCGGGGCCCGGGGGCGCGCAGGAGAAGGTCGTGCTGGCGGTCTACGCAGGGGTCTACGATCTGGGCTCGGTGCGCGACGGCACCCTGGCCATCCTGAAGAACCGCATCGACCTGGACCAGATCCGCATCCTGGCCGAATCCCGGCACTATCCCGGCTGGGTCTACAGCGCCCGCAGGGGCCTGGATGCGGCCATCGTCGAACGTCTGGCCAAGGCCATGTTCGCCCTGGACATGAAGCGCCCCGAGGATGCCGCGATTCTCGCGCCAGCCGGCATGCGCGGCATAATTCCGGCCGACGACGCCATGTACGATCCGGTCAGGCAGCTGGCCGGGAAGCTGTCCATCGACCTGGACCAGGGGGCGGGCAATTGACGCTGCTCGGCTTCTCCCGGCTGCGCTTCCGGACCAAGATCAACCTCGGCATCGCCAGCATCGTCCTGTGCATCGCCCTGCCGCTGGCCGTGGCCGTGAGCCGCATGGCCGCCGACGCGCTGATCGACGAGAGCAAGAAGCGCGGCTCGGTCCTGGTCCAGAACCTGGCCGTGCGGGTCGAGGACCCCATGCTGGCCATGGACCTCCTGCGCCTGAAGAACATGGTCGACGAGCTGGCCGCGGTGGAGGACATCGAGTACGCCTTTGTCCTCGACGCCGCGGACAATGTGCTCGTGCACAGCTTCCCCTCGGCCTATTTCCCGGTGGAGCTCAAAACAGTCAACCGCGTGGCCGACGAGGTGCCGCTCGGCATCGAGCTGCTGCGCACCGAGGACGAGCGCCTGATCTACGACTTCGCCGCGCCGGTCATGATTTCCAGGACCCGCTTCGGCACCGTGCGCATGGGCCTGTCGCGCTCCCAGACCCAGGCCGTGGTCAACCGCCTGGTCCTGGTCATCTTCGGGCTCTCGGGCGTGGCCCTGGTTTCGGGCTTCGTCTTCAGCACGGTCTTCGCCCGCCGGGTGACCCGGCGCCTGAACATCCTGCGCGAGCACGCCGAGGAGATGGTCAAGGGCAACCTCGACCTGCAGACCGGGCCGTCGCTCACCCGCAACTGCTGGGAGATGCTCGACTGCCGTCTGACCAACTGCCCGGCCTTCGGCGATTCGCGCCGGCGCTGCTGGTACCTGGCCGGGACCATGTGCCCCGAGTGCGACAACTCGAGCCCCCGGGGCAAGCTCGAGTCGTGCAAGAACTGCCTGGTCTACCAGATGAACAAGGGCGACGAGATTCAGGACCTGGCCGAGACCTTCGACGTCATGGCCCTGGCCCTCAAAGCCCACATCGGCGAACTCAAACAGGCCGAGCGGAACCTGACCCGCCAGCAGAGCCTCATGCGCACCATTCTCGAGGTCACCCCGGACATGGTCGGGCTGCTCGACACGAATTTGAAGTACCTTGCGGCCAACAAGGCCCTGGCCGCCTTCTTCGGACGCGACGTGGCCGAGGTCGTGGGCAGCCAGGACACGGCCCTCTACCCGCCGGCCGAGGCCGAGCGGGCCGCGGCCGAGCACCGCGAGAACGAGGAGGTCCTGGCCTCGGGGCCGGCGGTCAGCAAGGAGACCGAATGGCGACGCGGTGAGAGGCGCCATTTCTTCCACGTGGTCAAGCTGCCGGCCCGGGACAGGGACGGCCATATCATGGGCCTGCTCTTCACCGCCCGGGACATCGGCGAGGTGAAGAAGTACCAGGAGCAGCTCATCCAGTCCCAGAAGATGGAGTCCGTGGGCAAGCTGGCCGGCGGCGTGGCCCACGAGATCAACACCCCGCTCGGGGTCATCCTCGGCTATGCCCAGCTGTTGCAGGAGGACGTGCCCGCCGATTCGCAGATTCTGTCCGACCTGAAGACCATCGAGAAGCAGGCCAAGGTCTGCCGCAAGATCGTGGCCGATCTCCTGAAGTTCTCGCGCCAGAGCGAGAGCGAGAAGCGCGAGATGTGCTTCAACAACTCGCTGATGGAGGCGGTCAGCCTGGTCAAGCACACCTTTTCCCTGGACAAGATCGAGATCAAGACCGAGATGGACGACCGCATGCCGATCATCTTCGGCGACCCGGACAAGCTGAAGCAGGTCTGGCTGAACTTGCTCAACAACGCCCGCGACGCCATGGACGGCGGCGGGGCCATCCTGGTGCGCACCCGGCTGGACTCTCCGGCCAAGAAGGTCACGGCCTGGGTGGCCGACACCGGGCCGGGCATCGACGCCGAGCACCTGGGCCATATCTTCGAGCCATTTTTCTCCACCAAGCCCGTGGGCAAGGGCACCGGGCTCGGGCTCTCGGTCTCGTTCGGCATCATCCAGGACCACAAGGGCTCCATCCGGGTGCAGAGCCCGGTGCCGGCCGGCTTCATGGCCGCGCCCCGGCGGGAGGGCGCGGCCCCGGGGCCGGGCGCGCTGTTCATCGTCGACCTTCCCCTGGATCACGAGGTGGATGTGGACGCGGCTGCGGATTGATCGAACCACGGTTTCGTGGCTATAAGGGAGGGGGAGGAGCTATGGCCACCATAATCGTGCTCGACGACGTGATCGATGCCGGACTGCTCATCAAGCGCATTCTCGAACGAAAAGGCCATACAGTCACGGCCTTCACCGAGGAGGAGGAGGCCCTGGCCCACGCCGCGGCCCACCACCCGGATCTCGCCATCCTGGACATCAAGCTTAAGAAGATGACCGGGGTGGAGGTGCTCGACGAGCTGAAGAAACGCTCGCCGCAGACCAGGGTCATCATGCTCACCGGCTACCCGACGCTGGAGACCGCGCGCGAGTCGGTCAAGCTCGGGGCCTGCGAGTACTGCGTGAAGCCCATCGACAAGGACGAGCTGGAGCGCAAGGTGGCCGACGTCCTGGCGATCTCGGCCTAGGCGGCGCACCGCCATGGCCGTACGGGAGCTCTTCCGCCGCTGGACCTACCAGGTCTTCGCCCCCGGCTCGCTCCTGCGCGAGCGCTACAACGCCTTCAAGAGCCTCCTGTCCCATGACGACGCCTGCATGTCGCTCATGGCCGACCTGGAGGACATCCACTACGGCCGGGAGCCGGCCGACTGGGCGCGGATCATGGACCTCTACGGCCGGCTGCGCGCGGCCATGGAGCGTCTCGTGGCCGACATGGCCCAGCTCGCGCCGACGCGCTACCTGGACCTGACCGAATACTTCAAAAAGATCGACTTCTACATCCGTCTGGGCCTCTCCCTGCCCGAGCCCGACCTCGGGCCGCCCTACGTCGTCGGCCTGACCGCTCCCGAAGCCCGGCCCGGGCTCATCGGCGGCAAGGCGGCCAACATCGCCCGGGTCAAGGCCGAGACCACGCTCCCCGTGCCCGAGGCCTTCGTGGTCACGGCCAACGCCTTCCATTATTTTCTCGAGGTGGGCGAGCTGCGGGGAGCGCTCGATGACCGGCTGGCCCGCCTGCGGCTCTCCCGGCCCGACGAGCTGTCCGAGCTGGCCGAGGAGATGCAGCGCCTGGTGCTCGGCGCCGAGGTGCCGGCGGACATCGCCGCGCCGCTCCTCGCGGCCGCGCAAGCCCTGGGCCGGGACGGCCGGCTTCTCGCCGTGCGCAGCTCGGCCGTGGCCGAGGACGGCGAGCTCTCCTTTGCCGGCCAGTACGAGTCCGTGCTCGGCGTGGCCCCGGAAGCTATCCTGGCGGCCTACAGGAAGGTCCTGGCCGCCAAGTACTCGGCCAAGGCCCTGACTTATCGCATCCTGAGCGGCCTGGCCGACCAGGAGACGCCCATGGCCGCCCTGGTCATGCCCATGGTCCCGGCCCGGGCCGCGGGCGTGGTCGCGAGTCTGGAGGAGAGCCTCGGGCTGGGCGGACACGTGGCGGTCTACGCGATACCCGGCCTTGGTCACTCCCTGGTCGAGGGCCATGTCTCGGTCTCGGCCTGCCGCGCGAGCCGCCAGCGCCCGAGCTGGCTGCTCACGCCCTGCACCGGCGCGCCGGTGGTCGACGCGCTGGCCGTGCAGACCCTGGCCGAGGGGGCGCTCGACCTGGAGGAGCTGTTCGGCCGGCCCCAGGAGGTGGAGTGGGCCCAGGACGAGGCCAGCGGCGAGATCGTCTTTCTCCAGTCGCGTCCCCTGCAAAGCCAGCCCGAGCGGGCCGCGCCCGGGGCGCCGCCGTCTGAGGTCCCGGCCGGCCGGCTGCTGGTGGCCAAGGCCGAGGCCGCGTCCTACGGCGTGGCCGCCGGGCCGGTCCATCTGGCCGAGACCGTCCTCGACGTGGCCGATGTGCCCGAGGGCGCGGTGCTGGTCATCCCCACCCTGCCGCCGGCCCTGACCCGCATCGTCTCCCGCGTGGCCGCGGTGGTTGCGCGCAGCGGCAGCCGGGCCAGCCATTTCGCCTCGGTGGCCCGGGAGTTCGGCCTGCCGGTTGTGGTCAACGTGCCCGACGTCTTCGACGTGCTCGTCCCGGGCGAGGTGGTCACTGTGGACGCCGACTTCGGCCGGGTCATCGCCGGCCGCGAGGAGGGCCTGCTGGCCGCCGCGGCCGTGCGCCCGCGGCTCGGCGGGCCGGCGGCCGCGCGCCTGGCCGGGGTCATGGCCCATATCGTGCGCCTGACCCTGACCGATCCGGCCTCGCCCGACTTCGCGCCGGAGAAGGTCCGCTCCCTGCACGACATCGTGCGCTTCGTGCACGAGAAAAGCGTCTCCGAGATGTTCAGCCTGGTGGGCAAGGGCGGCCGCGGCCTGGCCGGGGCCAGGAAGCTCGAGAGCCGGCTGCCCATGACCATGTACGTGCTGGACCTTGGCGGCGGGCTGTTCGACGCGGCCCAGGCCAAGGACACGATCACCCCCGACGACGTGAAAAGCGTGCCCATGTGGGCCTTCTGGTGCGGACTGGCCAGCCCGGACGTGGCCTGGTCCGAACACCTGCACCATGTGGACTGGGAGGAGTTCGACCGGGTCAGCGCCGGGGTCATCGCCAAGGATTCGCGGCTGCTGGCCAGCTACGCGGTCATCTCCGGCGACTACATGCACCTCATGCTGCGCTTCGGCTACCATTTCTCGGTCATCGACTCGCTCTGCGGCGCCGACGACAAGCTGAACTACATCTCGTTTCGCTTCAAGGGCGGCGGCGGCTCGTTCGAGCAGCGCTTGCTGCGCCTGACCCTCATCAAGGGCATCCTGACCCGTTTCGGCTTCAGCATGGAGAGCCGGGGCGACCTGCTCGACGCCCGCTTCCAGCGCGACACGGAGCGGGTGGTGCAGAAGCGCCTGGCCATGCTCGGCTACCTCATGGCCGCGACCCGGCTCATGGACATGAGCCTGACGGAAGAATCCGTGGCCGGGATCACCGCCGACATCCTGGCCAAGATGGCCGGCGCCGGCTACGAGTAGGCCATGCCCGCGCCGCACGCCGAGCAGGACAGGTATCCGCTGCAATGGGTGACCGAGGGCTTGGCCGTGGGCCCGGCGCCCATGTCGTTTGCGCAGCTTTCGGCCCTGAAGGCCGAGGGCGTGGGCGCGATCATGAACCTCTGCGCCGAGTTCTGCGACCTGCACCACCTGGAGAGCGGCCAGGGCTTCGAGGTCTACTACATGCCGGTCTGGGACGAGGAGGCCCCGGACTTGAAGGAGCTGGAGAAGGCGCTCGCCTGGCTCGACGAGCAGCTCTACCTGGGCAAGAAGGTCTTCATCCATTGCCGCCACGGCATCGGCCGCACCGGCACGGTGTTGAACGCCTACCTCCTGCGCCGGGGCCTGGGCCACAAGGAGGCGGCGCGCATCCTGAAGAATCTCCGCTCCAAGCCCCAGAACTTCGAGCAGTGGTGGACGGTGCGCAAATACGGCCGCCGGAGCGGCCGGCTGACCGTGCGCGAACCGAGCCTGACGCCGGGCAGAATCGTGGACCTGGGGCCGTTCCTGGCCGACTACCAGGACCTGGCCAAAGCGGTGGAGGAGCGGGCCGCGGCCGCGGGCGTGGCCGGGCGCTGCGGCCGGGAGCACGTGCGCTGCTGCCATACGCCCATCAGCCTGTCCTTTGTCGAGGCCGTGGCCGTGTCCCAGGCCATCAACCGTCGCCTCTCGAGCGAAGCCCGGCTGGCGGCCATCGAGCGGGCAGTGGCCACGGCCAGGAGCGAGCGGGCGACGCAGGCCGGACTTGAGGCGGCCGGACGAAGCTGCCTGTCGGATGCCGGCGCCGTCTGTCCGCTGCTCGATCAGGAACACTGCGTCATCTTCGACCACCGGCCGCTCCAGTGCCGGACCTTCGAGCTGACCCCGGAAGCCCAGGCCGCCCTGTGGGAAAGGGAGCTGGCTCCGGCCCTGGCCGGGCTTTCGCGCCAGGTCTTCCTGGCCTACACCGCGGAGTTCAGCCCGGGCGAACCGCCGGTCTTCAGCCTGCCCGACGTGGTCTCGGGCCGCTGGGTCGAGCGCTTCTTCCACGCCCTCATGGCCTAGGGCCTGTCGACATTTAAGCCAGCCAGATTGAAATCGAGGCGACATAGAGAAACGAAAGATACGACGACGCCAGTTTGTCGTAGCGACTTGCAATTCTTCTGAACTGTTTTAATCTGCAAAACATGCGTTCGATCAAATTTCTTTCTTTGTAAAGATAGCGGTCGTAGTCTCTGGCCACAGTGCGATGTGATCGTGGAGGGATGACTGGCTCTGCCCCCATTTTTTCGACTTCATCAACAATCTCGTTCGAGTCATAGCCCTTGTCGGCGATTACACAATCAGCTTTTTGCTCTTTAAGCAACGGCAGTGCGTACGAATAATCGGAAGCATTTCCAGGAGAGAGAATAAAACGAGTTGGACATCCAAGAGAATCTGTTGTAGCA
>DIXN01000035.1:8436-118950 GCA_002428705.1 Desulfovibrio sp. UBA6079 | reverse complement strand
GCTGTCCTCGCCATCGCCGCACCTCTTTCGGGCTGTGCGGCCATTATTACATATTTGATTTGTAATTGGAATTACACGGACAATCCGCGCCCTGCCGGTTCTTCGTCAGGCTCTTTCCGCCACTCCGAACCGGCCGGAGCACAGGGGACAGTATCCGGCCGGATCAAGAACCGCGGTTTGGGCTCTGCACCGCTTGCAGGTGCCCAGGCGGCCGTTCGCAAGAGGTACGGCCCCCTCCTCCAGCAACGCCGCCAGGCCCGCCGGAAGCCGGACCAGGCAGCCGGCGCGACAGGCCGTGCGGCAGAGCCCGCAGTCGATGCACTTCCAGGCAGTGAAGCCCAAGCGAAACTCCCCGCCCTGCCCCGTGAACTCCAGCGCGCCCGTGGGGCAGATCCTGGCGCAGGCGGCGCACGCCTGGCAGTCGCCCCGCAGCTCGAGCCCGGCCGCGGGCACGCGTGCAGGGCCGCCGGCTGCCGGCTTGAGCCGGCGCAGATCGCAGTGCAACGACATGCGTTGCGCGGGCGGCGCCTGCCGGCCCTGCGCGCGCACCGGGCCGAGGGCGTTGTCCGCCTCGCCGGACCGCGGCCGCAACCCGGAGCCGATCAGACCCAGGAAGCCGCGGCGGGACAGGGCCGGGGAGGCGGCCTGCCCTGTCCGCCGGGCTCCTCGCGTGGGGCTGAAAGCCGTACGGTTGGCAACGCCGTCCAGGAGCTGTTCGCAGGCCTCCAGGGCCAGTTCGAACATCCGGCCGCCGTCGCCCAGGGCGCAGGCCGCGCAGTCGCCATGGACCAAGCGCAACTCCCCGACCTCCAACGCCGCGATGTGGATCAAGGACTCGACGCCGAGGCAGGACAGGCAGCCGTTAAGGCGGAGCGCCTCCGTGGAGGTGGCCGCGACGGCAAAACAGGCCATGACCACCTCCCGGCGGTCCATCAGCTGCGAAATGGTCCGAAGCAGATCGCGCGCTGCGTCATGGTGCAGGGCCTCGGCCGGACAGGCCGCGACGCAGGCGCCGCAGGCGCGGCAGCGGCCGGTGTCGAGGATCAGGCCGTCGTCGATGGCCAGAGCACCTGCCGGGCAGGCTTCCCGGCACCTGGCACAGGTGCCGCCCTTGAAGCGCGTGCAGTTCGCAAGGTCGGGAACGGGCCTGCGGGACAACGCCATTTCCGCCTCCCGGACTCAGGCCGCCACGACTGCTTCCAAGAGCCCGGCGAGGCTGTCGAGGGTCGCCCGGCAGAGCCTGGATGCGCCCCGGAAGTAGTCCGTGGCCGCGCGGCGCTCGATCTCCCGCAGGCAATCGCCGGCCCAGCGGCCGGGGTGGAGGCCTAGGAAGGTGCGCACCTCCTCGGCCAGCCGGCGCGATTCCGGCTCGTCTCCCTGCTTCGCCGCCTGGGCAGCGCGGCCGAGCAGGCAGCCGAGGAAGGCCAGCTCCAGGCCGAGGTGATCGTCGGGCACCCGGCCCGCACCTGCGATCTCCAGCCCGCTTGCGGCGTAGGTCCGGCGGATCTCGACTGCGGGCTGCTCGAAGAGCAGGCGCTCCCGGCTGGTCCAGACCGATTCCCAGAGTGCGACCGGGTGCTCGGAGCAGACGAAGAGCTCGGAAAAATCGCACGCGGCCGAGGCCTGCCGAACGGGGTCCAGGACGGCGATGAAGGCTGCCATAAGGGAAAGGCCCTGCCTGGCCTCGGGCGTATCGATGGGCAGGGGCCAGTCCTCAAGCAGTCGTTCTTCGCGCAGCCGGCGCAGGAATCCTGGATCAGGCCCGTCCAGGAATAACCGGCTGAAAAAGGCGCAGGCCATTGAGCAGGCCCAGAGGACGTCGGGTGTCGGCATGCGGATACATGGGTGGGTCCGGGGCGCGTGCCCCGGACCCGGGTTTGAAGCGTTAGAGCCCGATGCGGATATAGCTGCCGTAGAACAGGAAGCGCCCGAGCAGCTCCCCGGCCAGGACCAGGCAGAGCGCGACGAGGCTCGCCTGGACCAGGGCCGCGCTCCGGCCGGCGAGGATGCGCATGGCCACCCAGGCGAAGATCGCCGCGCCCGCCAAGACCAGCAGAAGCCGCATCACGAGCAGCCCCGTGCCGGCCGAGGCCAGGAGCGACACCCCGCTCGTGCCGAGGTTGTCGGCGGCGCTCAGGGCGATCATGTCCAGGGGCAGACCGATGAGCTTCAGGGCCAGCCCCAGCACGGCGGCCACGAAAAGCACGCCGACCAGGCGGGTCCGCTGCTGCGCCGCCTGCGGATCGCCCTGCTGCGCCTGTCTACTCTGGATGCTGAACAGCACGCCGGTGGCCAGGGTGCCGGTCAGGAACATGGTGCCGAAGAAGCCCAGGGTGGTCGCGACGGTATTCCAGACCGGCACCGCGGGCAGTTGATAGACCCTGGACATGACGAAGACGTCGGCCAGTCCCAGGCAGGCGGCGAGAATACCCAGGCCCGAGGCGCTGCGTTCGGGCCTTTTCCAGCGCACCATGGCCAGCGCCAGACTGGCCAGGAAGAAGACGCTGGTGGCCAGGATCTCGCGGCTGAGCCAGGAGTCGCCCAGATTGGCGACGGCCAGGACGCTGTTCTGCGGCGAGCCCAGGTGCGTCAGGGACACGAGGAGCCCCAGCGCGGCCAGGCCGCATGCCCCCGGGATCTGCCAGGAGAGCTGCCGGGGGCTGTGGACGTCGCCCGCGCGGCGCGCGGTCTCGGAGACCACGACCAGGCCCGCGGCGGTCTGCACGAGGATGGTGAAGAGGACGAGACTCCATTCGTTTCCGAGCATGGCTAGACCTCCTCGGGGTTGCTGATCTTACCGTTGCGCGACCCGGCGGGCTGGGCCTTGCGGCTCGGCGTGAAGAGCAGGTTGGGCTGGGTGATGGCGGTGTCGGGCAGGGGCGCGACGAGCTGGGCCTGGCCGTACTTGTCCAGCAGCTCCTGATACGGGCCGAAGGTCAGAGCCCGGGTGGGGCAGGCGGCCACGCAGGCCGGCGGCTTGCCCAGGTCCAGGTAATCCCGGCAGAAATCGCACTTGGTCATGATGCCGAGCTCGGCGTTGAACTGCGGCGCCGAGTAGGGGCAGCCCCACTCGCAGTAGCGGCAGCCCACGCATTTTTCCGGATTCACGCTGACGATGCCGTTCTCGTCCTTGTACATCGCCGTTGTCGGACAGGAACGCACGCAGATCGGATTCTCGCAATGGTTGCAGGAGATGGACAAGTAGTAGGAGAAGACGTTCTGCTCATAGGTGCCGTCGGCATTGCGGATCCAGTCGCCGCCGGTGTATTCGGAAACGCGGCGGTAGAGGACGCCGTCCGCCAGGTCGTTCTTGTCGATGCAGGCGATCATGCACGTCTTGCAGCCGGTGCAGGCATTCATGTCGAGATGGAAGGCAAGTCTTTTCTGCATGGCGCGTCCCTCCCTTAGGCCTTCACGACCTGGACGAGGTTTGTGTGCTGCGGGTTGCCCTTGGCCAACGGCGAGGGCCGCAGCGAGGTCAGGACGTTCACGCAGCCGCCATGGTCCACGCCGTCCTTGTCCGGGGCGAACCAGGCCCCCTGGGGCAGGGACAGGACGCCGGGCATGATGCGCGTGGTCACCTTGGCCGGGATGAGGACCGTGCCGCGGTCGTTATAGACCTTGACCATGTCCGCATGCTTGATGCCGCGGGCTTCGGCATCCGCGGGGTTGATCCACAGCTCCTGGGGCGCCACGCGCTTGAGCCAGTCAACGTTGCCGTAGGTGGAATGGGTGCGCTGCTTGTAGTGGTGCCCGATGAGCTGCAGCGGGTACTTCTCGCGCAAGGGGTCGGATACGCCCTCCCAGGTCGGGTTGTATTCGGGCAGGCCGCTGATGCGGTCGCCTTCGGGCAGGGTCCAGGTCTCAGCGATGTCCCAGAGCTGTTTGGAGAAGATCTCGACCTTGCCCGAGGGGGTCTTCAGCGGATTCGTCTCCGGGTCTTCGCGGAAGTCCTTGTAGGGTACGGCGGGCAAGCCTGCGCGCTCCTTCTTCCAGATGCCCATGGCGAACGCGTCCTCGACCTTCTCCGGCAGCTCCGGATACTTCTTGCGGGTTTCGCCGTACACCCAGCGGACCCAGTCGTCCCGGCTGCGGCCCTCGGTGTAGGCCTGCTCCACACCCATCCTCTTGGCCACGCCGGCGCAGACGTCGTAGATGGAGCGGCTCTCGAAGAGCGGCTCGATGGCCTTCCGGGCGAAGATGAGATAGCTCATGGCGGCCGTATAGGCGCCGTCGGCGAAGTCGTCCTCCTCGGCGCAGGTCGTCGCCGGCAGCAGGATGTCGGCGAACTTGGCGCTCGGGGTCATGAAGTTCTCGATGACCACGATGGTCTCGCACTTGGCTTCGTCACCGAGTATCCGCGCCGTGCGGTTGGCGTCGGAATGCTGGTTCACCAGGCAGTTGCCGGCATAGTTCCAGATGAACTTGATCGGCGCGACCAGCCTGTCTCGGCCCTGCACGCCGTCGGCCGTGGCGGTCATCTCCGGGCCGCGCTCGATGGCGTCGGTCCAGGTGAATACGGAGATGGAGGTCTTCACCGGGTTGGTCAGGGTCGGATAGCGGGCGAAGGTCGAGGATACCCCGCTCTCGCGCGCGCCGTTGTTGCCGCCCTGCACGCCGACGTTGCCGGTCAGGATGGGCAGCATGCAGATGGCCCGGCTGATCTGCTCGCCGCTGGCCTGGCGTTGGGGGCCCCAGCCCTGGACCACATAGCAGGGCTTGGCTCCGGCGATTTCGCGGGCGAGCTGCACGATGCGCCGCTCCGGAATGCCGGTGATGGCCGCGGCCCAGGCCGGGGTCTTGGGCGTCTTGTCCGCGCCCTGACCTAGGATGTAGGATTTGTAGGAGTTCCCCTCAGGCACGCCCTCGGGCATGGAGTCCTCGTCATAGCCCACGGTGCAGCGCGTGAGGAAATCGTGATCGACCAGATCCTCGCCGATCATGACGTAGGCCAGGCCGTTTACCAGGGCGGCGTCCGTGCCCGGGCGGATGGGGATCCACTCGTCGGCCAGAGAGACGGCCGTGTCGGTGTAGCGCGGATCGATGACGATGAACCTGGCGTTGCCCTTCTCCCGGCTCTTGACGATGTCGTAGATCTGCCCGCCGCCGCTCATGCGCGTGGCCGCCGGGTTGTTGCCGAAGAGAACCACCAGCTTGGAGTTCACGATGTCGGCAAAGGAGTTGCCGTTGACCGAGGAGCCGCCGAAGGTGAAGGGCAGGGCCCGGGCGATCTGGGCCGTGCTGTAGGTGCCGTAATGGTTGAGGTAGCCGCCCAGGCAGTTCATGAGCCGGCCGAGCCAGGTGCTGGCGGGTGCGTAGGAATCGGACATGACCGAGCCCGTGCAGCCCGTGGCGTAGTTGATGTAGACCGACTCGTTGCCGTGGGTCTCGATGGTTTTCTTCAGGCGGGCGGCGATCTCGTCCAGGGCCTGGTCCCAGGAGATGCGCTCGAACTTGCCCTCGCCGCGCTTGCCCACCCGCTTCATGGGATATTTGAGGCGGTCCGGGGCGTAGATGCGGTGGCGCATGGCCCGGCCGCGCAGGCAGGCGCGGTCCTGGTGCTGGCCGTATACGTCCACGCCCGTGTCGTCGGTTTCGATGCGCGTGATCACCCCGTCGATCACGTGGGCCCGCAGCACGCAGCGGCTGCCGCAGTTGACGGTGCAGGCCGTCCAGAAGAGCTCCTCTTTCTTGCCGGGGCTGCCGTTCACCGGCTTCAGCCCGAAGAACAGGCCCCCGCCAGTCAGGGCGGCCACGCCGCCGAGGGCCGCACCCCATTTCAGAAGGCTGCGCCGCCTGATCCCGTTTCCGGCTTGCACAGCCGCACTTGTTTCATTGCTTGGCATCGTTGGTGATCCTCGTGTGTTGCGGGCCTGCTCACAGCCCGTTCAGCCAGTCTGCTGCGGGACTCACATCAAGACGCATGCCAGCAGTGAATATGTACTTATTTCGGTGTGTTAAATGTGCGCATCAGATTTCAGGCAGGATGTTTTCCAAAAAAATCGGACGGCGAGAGACAAGAGCCGCGGAGAGTTTCCAGAATTGTTGGAAAATCAGCGTTTGTCGATGCCGTGCGTGCGGAGCTGCCCGTAGAGCCGGCTCTTGCCCAGGCCGGACAGCTCGCAGGCCCGTTCGATGTTCCAGCGCGCGACCTCCATCAGCCGGCTGAAGTAACGCTTCTCGGCCACGTCCAGCACGTCCCGGCGGAAGTCCTTGTAACTGGAGAACGCCTCCGGGCCGGCCAGCAGCGCCTCCACGCCCTGGCCCGCGCCGGCGAGCGGCGCGTCCTGCGGAAGCTCCCGTCCGGCGACGGCCAGGGCCTGTTTGAGCATCCGGATGCGCAGGCCCTCGGGCAGGTGGCCGGCGAAAAGCTCCGGGGCGTCGAAGGCCGCGACCACGGAGCTCTCCAAGGCGTTGGCCAGCTCCCGGACGTTGCCCGGCCAATCGCAGCTACGCAGGGCCTGCAGGAAGTCCGGGGCCAGGGTTTTGGCCGGGATGGCGTTCCTGCGGCAGAGGCCCTGGACCATGCACCGGGCGAGTTCCTCGATGTCCTCTTTGCGCTCGCGCAAGGGCGGCAGCTCTAAGGTCATGGCCCCCAGGCGGTAGAGGAGATCCGGGCGGAAGCGGCCGTCCCCGGCCATTCGCTCCAGGTTGCGGTTGGTGGCGGCGACCAGCCGGAAGTCGCTGGCCACCTCGGCCCCGCCGCCCACCGGGCGGTATTTGCGCTCCTGCAGGACCCGCAGGAGCTTCTTCTGCAGATCAAGCGGCATCTCGCCGATCTCGTCCAGGAAGAGTGTGCCGCCGTCCGCCTCCAGAACCAGCCCCTCGCCGGCCTGCTCGGCCCCGGTGAAGGCGCCCTTCACGTGGCCGAACAGCGTGCTCTCCAGCAGGCTTCCCGGAATGGCGGCACAATCCACGACCACGAAGGCCTTTCCCGCGCGCCGGCTGTTCTCGTGCAGGGCATGGGCGAAGAGCTCCTTGCCCGTGCCGGTCTCGCCAGTGATGAGCACGCTTGCGTCGCTTCGGGCGGCGGCGGCCAGGCGCTCCATGGTCCGTCGGATGGCCGGGCTCTGCCCGACGATGCCGCAGCGCTTGAAGTCATGGGCCGGCGCGCAGTGCGTGCGCAGATTGTCGCGGTATTTGAGCACCCGCTGCCGCGGCAGGAGAATCTTCTTCGGCGAGAGCGGCTTTTGCAGGTAGTCCCAGGCGCCGCTCCGGATGGCCAGCTCGGCCCCGTCCGGATCTCCGAGCCCGGTCAGGATGATGACCTCGGGCGGCTCCGGCAGGTCTTTCAGCCGCGGCAGAATGGTCAGCCCGTTGCCGTCGGGCAGGCGCACGTCCAGGAAGATCACGTCGAATTCCTCGTCCAGGGCCGCGCCCAGGCCCTGGGCCAAGTCCGTGGCGCAGACCGCCTCGTGCCCGATGTTGCGCACCAGCTCCATCAGGGCTTCGCAGGTCGCCAGGTCGTCGTCGATCACCAGCACCTTGGCCATCACTGTACTCCCGGCCCGGCCTGCCCGGGACCGACCGCGTCGAGCCCGGGGCGCAGATATTTCCGGATGGCCACGGCCACATCCCGGAGGCTGACCGGTTTTTTGAGGTATTCGCGGATGCCCAGCCTGGCCGCGTCCTGGTCGCTGAAGCTCTGGCTGTAGCCGGTGCACAGGATGACCGGCAGCGTCGGCCGCCTGGCCAGCATCTTGCGGGCCAGGCGGTCGCCGCCCATGCCGGGCATGCTGTAGTCGGTGATGACCAGATCCACGGCCTCGGGGTCGCGCTCGAAGACGGCGAGCGCTTCCTCGCTGTCGGTCAGGGCGTGCACCCGGTAGCCGAGGCTGCGCAGGAACTCGCCGTAGGACCTGGCCAGCTCCTCCTCGTCGTCCACGAAGAGGATGCAGCCCGTGCCCGTGGGCACCTCGGCCACTCTCACCTGACCCTGTGCCGCGCGTTCGTCGTCCTCGCCCGCGGGCAGAAAGACCCGGAACACGGAGCCCTTGCCAAGCACGCTCTCGACCTGCACGGTCCCGCCCCAGGTCTTGACGATCTTCTCGACCACGGCCAGCCCGAGCCCGGTTCCCCGACCCAGTCCCTTGGTGGTGAAGAAGGGCTCGAAAATGCGCTCGAGATGCTCCGGCCGGATGCCCGTGCCCGTATCGCTGACCTGCAGGACGAGATAATGCCCAGGTGCGAGCCCTTCCAGACCGGGCGAGCCGGCGGCCGGCACCTCGCTGGCATAGAGGCGGATGCCGAGCGTCCCGCCTTCGCCTTCCATGGCGTGGGCCGCGTTGGTACAGAGGTTCATGAGCACCTGGTGGACCCTGGTCGGGTCGGCCAGCACGGGCGGCTCGGGCCGGCCCATGTCGTGCTCGATGCGGATGCTCGCCGGCAGGGAGGCGGTGAGGAACTTGACCGTCTCCTTGATGATCGGGCTGACGCTGAAGAGCGAGACTTCCTCGCTGTCCTTGCGGCTGAAGCTCAAGATCTGGCTGACCAGATCCCGGCCCCGGTAGGCGGCGGCCAGGATGGCCCGGGTCTTGGTCTCCAGGAGCTGGTTGCCATCCAGGTGGAAGAGCTCGATCAACTCCCCGTTGGCGATGATCACGCCCAGGATGTTGTTGAAGTCGTGAGCCACGCCGCCGGCCAGCGTGCCCAGGGCCTCCATGCGCTGCACGCGCCTGAGCTGCCGCTCCTTGTCGCGCAGGGAAATCTCGGCCCGCTTGCGCTGCAGGGCCTCCTCGAAGACGAAGAGCATCTGGGCCAGCAGGGAGACCTCGGCCGCGCTGTAGGGCGTGCGCCGCCGGGCCACGACGATCACCCGGGCCGGCTCGGCCTCATGCCGCTGCAAAGGTACGGCCACCAGGTGCAGGCCCCGGGCATCATCCGGTCCGTCCAGGCGGGCCCTGGTCACCTGTCCGGCGCGCAGCTTCTCCAGCTCCCCGGCCTTGAAGACCAGACCGGCGAGCGTTCCGCCGGCCGCGCCCTTCTCCCCCGGCGGCTCGTCCGGAGACAGAAGCACGCTGAGCGCTCCGCCTGGCGCAAGCTGCCCCCAGAAAGCCTGCTCGCTTAGGGACATGGCCTTGGCCTCGATCAGGCAGCTGCGCATGACCTCGCGCTCGGTGTGGCATTCGAGCGAGCCCAGGAGCACGGTGTTGATGGAGCTGAGGACCGCGGTGCGCTGGGCCACCTGCCGCTTCAGGCTGCGGTTCCAGACCAGGATCAGGGTGATCCCGCCCAAAGACACGCCAAAGACCACGAGCAGCCCGATCCAGAAGGTCCGGTTGACCCAGAAGGGCCTGTACTGCAGGGACAGCCAGCGGTCCTCGATGGTCTTGCGCTCGCTCGGCAGGATGAGGGCCAGGCCCTTGCGCAGGATGCTGCCCAGCACCGGCATGTCCTTGCGCGAGGCGATGCGCAGGTCGATGCTGTAGTTGGTGACCCCGGCGATGCGCAGGTTGCTGATGCGGGCGTTGGCGATGTAGTGCGAGGCCAGGGCCATGTCGCAGATGAGCGCTTCCACGTCGCCCACGGCCAGGGCGCGCAAGCCGCCGATGTAGCCGCCCTCGAGGGGCACGATGGTGTAGGTGCCCTGGTAGCGCTCCTGCAGATAGGCGGTGAATTCAGGCGAGACGGTCACGCCGATGCGCAGGCCGTCGAGCTTCTCCAGGGTCAGGTCCTCGGTGAACTCCTTGCGGGTGATGATGGCCGCCGGAACGCTGATGTAGGCCTGGGTGAAATCCAGCGTCTGCTGCAGCTCGTCGGTCATCTCCAGGGCGGCGATGACGTCGATGGCCCCGCTCTCGACTTTGCGCAGCACGGCCTGGCGGTTGGGGAAGCACATGGGCACGAGTTTGAGCCCCACCTTCTCGCCGATGAGCCGGATGTAGTCGGCGGACAGGCCCTGGTACTCCTCGTCCGCGCCGAACATCTCGTAGGGCGGATAGTAGAGGCTGACGCCGATGGTGATGCGGTCGTGGTGGTCGCTGATCCAGCGCCGCTCCTCCGCTGTCAGCGGGGTCTGCTCGCGCAGCAGCGAGCAGGCGGCCCCGGCCAGGAGAAAGAGCACCAGGAGCGGGCGCACGCCCCGCCGCATCACATTCCGTTTCCAGACAACCATCGCCGCGCTCCCGCCGGGCCGCGCACCGGCCGGCATTCGGGCGGGGTGTAAAACGAACCGGGCGGGATCGTCAATTTTGTCGGCAACAAGCCCGCGAAGCATTTCGTGAACATGGAGTCCGGACTCGATGGCCACGTTTTCAGTTTGCCCCAACGCTGTAGGACAATCATTTCAGACACGACCATTGCGGAGTGCCCCGATGCCGAGAGCATGTTATGCTCTCCCCTTGCGGGCATGAATTTCTAATCCGATACCAGTCAGCGAGCTGCTGAAGTCATATAGGAACGCAACGTCCTCCATCCGCATAAGCAAAAAGCAGTCTCAGCGATATTCTGCTGATGAAAATACATTCCGTCATCGCGGGCGACAGAAGATAAATTTTGCGCGTCCATCCATGCGGTGGTCTGCGAAGTGAAGGCAATCGGACGGCACGGCCACGGTCGGCTTGCCCAAGTCCGCTTCGAAGCAACGTCGATGTCCTTCCAGGACATAGCCAAGCGGCTTCCGGCTGATCAGATGGCAGTCGCCGGGCCGGGACCAGAAGCACGACCCGGCGCCGGCCGGCGGACAGCCGGACCAGGTCCGCGCTCTCCTGGTTTGTGGTCTGCCCCGGCTAGCTAGCCAGTTAATATATGGGCAGGTTCTACTCACATTCCCATTGCTACCTGACCGAGAATCCCCTCGGCCTCGCTAACCATCGGCCTCCAGCAATTCGTTGCCTCGGGCGAGGTTTTCCAATGACCGTCCGAGGCCCACGGCCACGCAGTTGAGCGGGGCCTCGGCCCGGTGAACGCCGAGGCGCACGGTCTCGGCCAGGAGTCGGTCCAGGCCGGGCAGCAGCGAGCCGCCGCCGCAGAGCACCAGGCCTTGGTCCAGCAGGTCGGCGGAGAGTTCCGGGGGGCAGCGGTCCAGCACGTCGCGCACCGTGGCGCAGATGGCCTGCAGGTGCTCGGCCAGAGCTTCGCGCACCTCGGCGCCGGCGATCTCCACCGCCCGGGGCAGTCCGCTGGCCACGTCGCGGCCCTTGACCAGGCAGCCGCCGTTCGCGGCCGCGGCATGGGCGCAACCGGCGCTGATCTTGGCCCGCTCCGCCTCGGCGTCTCCGACCACCAGGCCGTGGCGGCGCTTCAGGTGCAGGCGCAGGGTCTCGTCCATGGCCTCGCCCGCGCAGCGCACCGAGCGCGAAATGACGATGCCGCCCAGGGAGATGATCGCCACCTCGGTGGTGCCGCCGCCCACGTCCACGATCATGCTCGCCGCCGGCTCCCCCACGGGCAGGCCCGCGCCCAGGGCCGCGGCCAGCGGCTCGTCCAGGGTCCAGACCCGGCTGGCCCCGGCTCCCATGGCCGCCTGGCGCACGGCGCGGCGCTCCACGGGCGTGGTGCCCACGGGCGCGCAGACCACCAGGCGCGGGGCGGTGAACGAGGCGCGTCCGTGAACCTGCGCGATGCACCAGCGCAGCAGCTCCACCGCCAGGTCGTGGTCGGCGATGACGCCGTCCGCCAGGGGCCTCGCCACGCGCACTCCGGCGGGCGTGCGTCCGGTCATGCGCCTGGCCTGCTCGCCCACGGCCAGGAGCACCGGGCGGCCGGCGGCCGAGGTGCGGCAGGCGATGACGCTGGGCTCGCGCAGCACGATGCCCTTGCCTCGCTCGAAGACGCAGATGCTGGACGTGCCGAGATCTATGCCCAGGTCCTTGGAAAAAAAGCTCTTCACGCGCGTGAACATGTCCTTCTCCTGGTCCGGGGGCCGGCCGGTCCCGGTCCCTCGATGCTCGCGGCCTCGAACTTCGTGCCGTCCGGGCCGCCGGCGCGCATGCGGATGGACCACGCGCCGTCCTGCCGGGCGAGATGGCGGGCCAGGCTCTCCACTACGGCCAGAACCTCCGGCCCGCCCAGGCCAGTCAGCCCGAAGTCCAGGTCGAAACGCCGCGCGCCGCGCTCGAGGCCCAGCAGCAGGCAGTCGCCCAGGTTGAGGGCCGCGGTCTCGCTCAACTCTCCGAGCACCTCGACCGCGAGCGCGTCACGATCGGCCCGCGCCAGCAGGACGGTTCCGTCGGTCTCCGAGAGATAGAGCTCGCAGACCTGCGCGCCCGCCCGGGCCGCTGCCGCCCCCCGCCAGCGGCCCGGGCCGAGGCGGCGCGGGCCGGACAGCAGCCGCAGGCCGGGAGCCCTGGCCACCAGCCGGAGAAGGGCCCGCCGCCAGAGCAGGGGCGGCGGTTCGCCGTCAGGCACGGGCTGTACCCTTTGGGATGCATCAGCTGTCGTCTCGGACAATGTTCGCCTCCGGTCGCGCCGCTTCCGGGCGGACCTCGAAGGGTAAGCTACCCCATTCCGGCACGACCGGGATCGGCACCAGGCCCGACTCCGGCCGGGATTTTCTCCCGATTTTTCAGGAGCCTTTCCCCGCGCAAATCCACCGTTTCCCTATCGACGCGCCAGAGCCCCGCCGTGCTAGCGTGCCCGCTTGTCGCCGCCGGGAAAGACGCCCGCTGGCCCATACGAAATCCAATTGAAAGACCGACAAGGGACGAGGAGAAGCCATGAGCAGCTACCCCAAAAGCAACGATGTCCTGGGCACCACCAACCGCGGCACGGCCCTGGAGTCTGGCCTGTGCAGCCTGTGCCGCGCGGACTGCATGGGCCGATGCGAGACCTGGATGTCCAGCCTGGCCGGCAGGGCCATGCTCTACCCGCGCGATTTCGGCCTGGTGACCGCCGGCAGCGGCAACACCTGCCACCAGGGCGTGTCCTACAACTCGCTGCGCATCCAGGGCTACAACTACGGCGCCTGCGGGCTGGCCAACGGCTTGACCGGCGAGGCCGACGACTGCCTGTTCACCAACGTGGGGCTTACGACCTCCTTCGGCGCCGCGGTCAAGACCAAAACCCGCCTGCCGCTGATGACCGGCGCACTCGGTTCGACCTTCATCGCCGCCAAGTACTGGAACTCCTTTGCCGTGGGCTGCGCGCTGGCCGGCATTCCCGTCGTCATCGGCGAGAACGTGGTGGGCGTCGACCGCCGGGCCGAGATGGCCAAGGGCCGCATTGCCTCCTCCCCGGAGCTCGACCGCCGCATCGAGGTCTACAAGCGCTACTTCGACGGCTACGGCGCGGTCATCGTCCAGCTGAACGTCGAGGACGCCCGCAACGGCGTGGCCGAGTACGTGGTGGACAAGCACGGCGAGGACGTGGTCATCGAGCTCAAATGGGGCCAGGGGGCCAAGAACATCGGCGGCGAGATCAAGGTCGCGAGCCTGGACTACGCGCTGTTCCTGAAAAAACGCGGCTACCTCGTGGACCCCGATCCCGAGAAGCCCGAGGTGCAGGAGGCTTTCCGGGCGGGCGCGCTGACCTCCTTCGCCCGCCACAGCCGCCTGGGCTACACCAACCTGGCGAGCGAAGACCTGGTGCGCGAGAATTTCATGGCCACGGTCGCCTACCTGCGCAAGCTCGGCTTCAGGCGCATTTCGCTCAAGACCGGCTCCTACGGCATGGAAGCCCTGGCCATGGCCATCGCCTACGCCTCCGAGGCCGGGCTCGATCTGCTGACCATCGACGGCTCGGGCGGCGGCACGGGCATGAGCCCCTGGAACATGATGGAGACCTGGGGCGTGCCCTCCATCCTGCTCCACGCCAAGGCCCGCGAGTATGCCGCGATCCTGGCCGCCGGGGGCAGGCGGGTGGTGGACCTGGCATTTGCCGGCGGCTTTGCACGCGAGGATCACATCTTCAAGGCCCTGGCCCTGGGCGCGCCCTACGTCAAGCTCGTCTGCATGGGTCGGGCGATCATGATCCCCGGCTTCCTGGGAACCAACATCGAGGGCGCGCTGCATCCCGAGCGCCGGGAGAAGATCAACGGCAACTGGGACACCCTGCCCAAGACCGTGTCCGATCTGGGCACCTCTCCGGAGAAACTCTTCGCGGCCTGGCAGGAGGTACAGAAGAAAGTCGGGGCCGCGGAAATGAAGAACATTCCCTACGGCGCCGTGGCCACCTGCACCCTCATGGACAAGCTCGGCGCGGGCCTGCAGCAGATGCTGGCCGGCGCGCGCAGGTTCTCCGTGGGCCACATCCGGCGCGAGGACATCGCCTCGGCCAACCGCGAGACCGAGCGCGAGACGGGCATCCCCTTCATCACCGACGTCCAGGACGAGATCGCCAGGCGCATCCTCGGCGCGTAGGCCGCCGGCGGCCCCGGGCGGAAGCGCCCGCCCGGGGCTGACAAGGCCGGCGCGACGCGCTATGCCGGCTCAGGCAGCCAAGCCCCTTGGAAGACCATGAGCAGCAAGAAAACGCCAGACCCGCCTCCGGACGCAAGAACAGGAGGCGGGCCCGATGCCGAGAATGCCCCCGGCCGGCTCGCGGCCGAGCACGCGCAGGCCCTGGCCGCCCTGCGCGAGCGGGTCAAGGAGCTCGACTGCCTCTACGACATCACCCGGCTCTCGCAGCGCCAGGATCTGACGCTGGGCGACATGCTGGCCGGGGTGGCGCAGATCGTGGCCCGGGCCTGGCAGTATCCTGAGGTCACCTGCGCCCGTGTCGTGGTCGGCGGCCGCGCTTTCGCCACCCAGAACTATCGCCGGCCCAAAAGCCGTCAATCGAGCCCGGTGAGCGTGCGCGGCGAGCGCATCGGCCGGGTCGAGGTCGGCTACCTGGAGGAGCGGCCGGACAGCGGCGAGGGACCGTTCCTGCGCGAGGAGCGCAAGCTGATCGACGCCGTGGCCGAGCATCTGGCCCGGATCATCGAGGCCAGGAAGGCCGAGGAGCGTCTCCGGGCTCTGTCGCGCGAGCTGATCAAGGCCCAGGAGGACGAACGCCAGCGCATCGCCCGCGAGCTGCACGACAACGTGGCCCAGGAGCTGTCCATGCTGCGCATCGGCCTGGAGGCCTTGCCGGAGCTCGCCGGCCGGGCCGCAGACGAGGCCTGCGCCCTGGCCGGCGATCTCTCTTCCCGGCTGGGCGCGGCCATCACCGCGCTGCGCGACCTGTCCTACGACCTCCTGCCCCCGGCCCTGGACCAGCTCGGCCTGGCCGAGGCGGCCTTCAGGCTGTGCGAGGAGTTCACCATCCGCCACGGCCTGGAGGTAAGCTTCTTCGCCGACGGCATGGAGCAGGCGCGCTGCGGCTTCGAGACCCGGGTCAACCTCTACCGCATCCTGCAGGAGGCACTGAACAACGCCCGCAGGCATGCCGGCGCCAAACGCATCGTCGTGCGCCTGGTGGCCTCGCATCCCAATCTCATCCTGCGCGTGGAGGACGACGGCCGGGGGTTCGAGCCTGAGAGCCGCCTGGTCGAGGCCCTGGCCGAAAAGCGCCTGGGCCTGTGGAGCATGCGCGAGCGGGCCAGGCTCCTGGGTGGACGCCTGACCATCCGGTCCCGGCCGGGAGCGGGCACGCGCATCACGGTCGAAGTCCCGTGCCAGGAGGGCGCATGAGCGGAAAAAGCCGCATTCTCGTGGTCGACGACCATCCCCTTTTCCGCGAGGGCCTGAAGGCCATCCTGGGCCAGGACGCCCGCTACGCGCTGGCGGGCGAGGCCGGTACCGCGGCCGAGGCCCTGCGGCTGGCCGCCGAGTTGAAGCCCGACGTCGTCCTCCTGGACCTCTCGCTGCCCGATGCGGGAGGCATCGAGGTCATCCGCGGCCTGACCGAAACCCTGCCGGCGGCGCGCATCGTGGTGGTCAGCATGCACGCGCGCATCGACCTGATCGCCGAGAGCTTCCGGGCCGGGGCCAGGGGCTACATCGTCAAGGAGTCGGCGGCTCCGCACCTGCTGCAGGCCCTGGAAGCCGTAAACAGGGGCGAGCAGTACCTGGACAGCTCGCTTGCGCCCAAGGTGCTCATGAAGTTGACCGAATATTCGGCCCGGCGCGCCGGGACCACGGACCCGGCCTACGGCACGCTGACCCGCCGCGAGCAGCAGATCCTGCGCCTGCTGGCCGAGGGCCGCTCGGCCTCGGACATCGCGGTCCTGCTCTTCATCACCCGCAAGACCGTGGAGAATCACCGGGCCAACATCATGAGCAAGCTCGGGCTGGAGAACCTGGCCGCTCTCGTGCGCTACGCCGCCCGCCTGGGGCTCATCGACCTGGATGCGGAAATCGGCTGCCAGGGGTCAAAATCGGGGGTAAAACGGTAGGCTAGGAATGCGTATCATGCCCGCGGTGTCGGCTGAAAACCCGTGAATCCTGGCGCGGCGGCGAGGTACGGCCGGACTTTCACGCCGGCAGCAGGGGTTCGAATCCCTTGGGGACGACAACAAAATCAAGCCGCTTGCAGCTCCTCCACCTGCCTCCCACTGCCGGGAGTGGCGGCTTGGGGGAGCTGTTTTCAGTTGAAGGCCTCGGACTGCACCCCGGGGCCTTTGTTATCTTCTCTCCCTGCCTGATCAAGCACGAGGGGAAGCTGGGATTTTCGTGCGCCGCGCACACCGCCGGGCCTACGCCTTCGCCGGCGACACTGTCTGCGGGCAAAGAAGACCGCTCCGGTCCTGATCGCCATGCCCCTTGGCTGAACGATTTGGGCCGGGCCGGTCCGGGACATAGCCCGGACCGGCCCCGGCCGCAGTTGTCGGGGTCCGAGGACGGACCCCTGGGATGGATTGCCGGGGGCGGCGTCCCTGGCCGTCGGAGACCTACGGCCAGGCACCCCCGGCAACCGGCATCACTCGCGTGGGTGGCACTCCCCGCACATCACCGGGCCTTTGCCGGACTGTTCGTGGCAGCCGGAGCACTGGCGATGGTAGGCGTTCATGAGGTGAACGGGGGAGTTGCCGTCGGCGGCATGGCAGTCGGCGCAGGCCATGCCCACGGAGTCGTCGTCGGGCGCGAGGCGTCCGTCCTGGTAGGCGTGATGGCAGGTGTTGCAGGCTTCGATGTTGCCGGCGGCGTTGTGCTGGTCGTGGTTGAAGGGCACGGGGGCGCGGCGGGCCGGAGCGAAGGCCGGGGCGGCCAGCAGGCGCACGTCCTCCTGGGTGAGGCCCGGGGCGGCGGCAACGAGGGCCAGCACGGCCAGGGCTGCGGCGAAGGTCAGGATCCGTTTCATTTCGTCTCTCCGGTTTGCCTCATTCCCAGGGCTTTTCCATGCATTCGTAGATGAGGTCGCCGAGGAACTTGATCTTCATGTCCAGCTTGTAGTGGTGGATGATGTCCTCCAGGCCTCCGTGGCAGTTGTGGCAGGGGGCGATGACGGTCTTCACTCCGGTGGCCGCGAGCTGCTCGGCCTTGATCTTGTTGCCCGAGACGCGAGTGTTGCGGAAGGGCGGTCCGCAGTTGATGACTCCGCCGCCGGCGCAGCAGCAGTAGTTGTGCTCGCGGTTGGGGTGCATCTCGACCAGCTCCGGGGTCAGCGCCTTGGCCACCTCGCGGCCCATGTCGCCCAGGCCCATGCCGCGCACGATGTTGCACGGGTCGTGGAAGGTCACGGCCTCGTCGTACTTCTTGGCGATCCTGATTTTTCCGCTGGTAAGGAGCTCGTGGTAGTACTGCACGGCGTGGATGACCGGGATGGGCCGGTCGCGCCAGCCGAGCCAGCGGTTGCCGACGTCATGAATCGAGCGGAAGGCGTGGCCGCATTCGCCCATGACGATGCGCTTGACTTTGAGGCGCATGGCGGTCTCGAAGTGGGCGCGCTTCAGGCGCCCCATGAGCTCGTAGTCGCCGCTGTACATGGCCATGTCGCTGTTGTCCCAGCCCGGGGTGGCCGGCATGGTCCAGTCCGCGCCCGCGGCGTGCATGATGACCGCGGCCTGGTAGATGAGCTGGGTGCGGAACTTGGGCTCGGGCCCGATGACCGAGTACATGATCTCGGCCCCTTCCTTCTCCAGCGGGATGCGCAGGCCCGGGACCTCGTCCCTCGCCTCGCCCTCCTGCCACTGCAGGCTGTCGATCCATTCGTCCTCGCGCACCCACATCTGGTTCAGGGTCGCCGAATGGCTGTTGACCGTGTCCTGCAGATACTTCGGCGTCACGCCGAGCTTGAAGCACAGGCGCCGGACCAGGCCCACCATGTAGGCGATGTCGATGCCGAAGGGGCAGTACATGGAGCAGCGCCGGCAGAGGTTGCACTCGGTGTAGGCGACGCGCGCGGCCTGGCCGATGAACTCCGGGCTGACCCGGCCGTTCTTTTTCACCAGTTGCAGGATAGTCTGGTTGACCTTGCCCACCGGCGAGTAGCTCGGGTCCTTGTCGTGGGACAGGTAGTAGTGGCAGGCCTCGGAGCACAGGCCGCAGTGTACGCAGGTGTCGAGATAGACCTGCAGCCGGGCACCGGTCTCCTCTTTCAGGAAGGCCTGGGTGGTGGCGGCGATGCGCTCCGGCGTCAGGCGCGCAAGGCCCAGGGCCAGGCCGTCGTCCTGGACCGGTTCGCGGGTCATGGTCGAGCCGTTGGAATACATTATCTTACCTCGTGGCTTTGGGCTGAGATAGGGGGATTACCAGTCGCGCGCGTGTCGCACCGCGCCGAATTCCGAGCCGATATACGCCCTGGTGAAGGGGGCAAAAAGCATGTGCGAGAGCCGGGTGAAGGGGATGGCCACGAGCATGGCCTCGCCCGAGACGATGTGCAGGACGAGCATCAGCTGGTAGTCGAGGAACTGGTGGTAGGCGAGAAAGCCGGTGATGAAGGGCGCGGCCACCAGGGCCAGGATGGCGTAGTCCGAAAACGAGGTCACGTACTGGGCCTCGGCCAGGCTCAGGCGCCGGCCGAGGAAGAACAGGCAGGCCGCGACGACCACGAGGGTCATGGCGTCGGCCAGCTGGTCGGGCAGAGCCGGCCAGGAGAAGCCGAAGGACGTGTCGAACATGACCACGTGGCCGAGCACGAAGAGCGGGGAGAGGATCAGGCAGAGGTGGAAGAGGAAGGTGACCACGGTCATGACCGGGCGCTGGCGCATGTTCACGCTCATGAACGGCACGCTCCAGTGCAGGATGGAGCGAAGCGCGTAGCGCAGGCTCATGTACTCGAAGACCTGGACGTCCTTCCTGCGGGCGAGCAGGATCATGGCCGCGATGCGGTAGAGCGAGCCGCCGACGAACAGGCCGAAGGCCGCCCAGGCCAGGGGGCCGCTGACGAATTGGTAGACGTCGTGCATGTCTGGCTCCTAGCCCCGGCCGTTGCCGAGGCGCTCGACGCGGCGGATGCAGGCGCCGCCGTCCAGGCAGGTGGAGAGGATCTTCGCGCCGTCGGGCGAGAAGGCAAAACCCAGGACGTCGCCACGGGCCTGGCTCAGGACGTTGCCGTCGAGAGCCAGCCGGCGCCGGCCGTCCTCTTCCACCAGGGCGGCCACGTGCCGTCCGTCGGGACTGAAGACCGGCGGCCAGACCCGCTCGAAGCTGCGTCCCCAGGCGTGGCCGTCGACCAGCACGGTCCAGCGGCCGTCCCGGGCCGCGGCAGCGGCCAGGCGCGCGCCGTCCGGACTGAAGGCCGCGTCGGTCACGACGTCGAAGGTCTCCTTCCAGGGCCGGTCGTCCACGGCCATGGTCCAGCGCCCGAAGCGCGGGCAGACAATGGCCGCGATGCGCTTGCCGTCCGGGCTGAACATCTGGTGCCAGAGCTGGACATAGGACGCGTCCCAGAATTTCTGACCGTCCCTGGCCAGGATCCAGCCGCCGCCCTGGCGCACCGGCGCGACAACGGATTTGCCGTCGGGCGAGAAGCGCGGCTCCCAGACCGAGGCGTAGGTCCTGGCCCAGGGCGCGCCGTCCACGGCGATGGTGCACTCCCGCGGGGCCGTGCGGACTTCGGCGGCCAGGCGAGCACTGTCCGGGCTGAAGGCCAGGCTCCAGACGTTGACGAAGTTCCGGCTCCAGGGCTCTGCGTCCACGGCGGCCGAGAAGACTCCCGCCTCGAACTTCTCGATCTCGGCCTGGCCCAGGGGCTCGGTCTGCACCGCCGCAGCCGTGCGCCGGCCGTCCGGGGAGAGCGTGGCGTTGTTGGCGTTGGCGAAAAGCGTCTCCCAGGGCGTGTCGTCCACGGCCAGGCCGTAGCGCGCGCCGCTCTGCACGCACAGGGCGATGTGCGCGCCGTCGGCACTGAACAGGGGATTCCAGACGAACTCGAAGGTGTTCTCCCATGGCTCGCCGTCCACGGCCAGGGTCCATTCGCCGTCCTGCTGGACCAGCGCGGTCAGCCGGCCGTCGGGGCTGAAGCGCACGTGCCAGACCTTCTCGAAGGCGGTCGGCCAGTCCTCGCCGTTGACCCGGACGGTGCAGGTGTCGTCGGACAGCTTGGCCACCGCGGCCACGCTCATGCCGTCCGGGCTGAAGTGCGGCTCCTCGAGCCAGTCGGTACCCTCGCCGGGGGCCGCGAGATCGGCGATTTTGCGCTCGCCGACCTCCCAGTCGGTTTCATGGCCGTGCAACATGTGCGCTCCTTTCGTTCCCGGCGCCTAGCCCTTGGCCGGGCCGGGCTGCCTGTAATGGTTTTCGAGGATTTCGGGCCAGTTGGTGCGGTAGAAATCGTAGATGTAGTTCTTCAGGGCGTATTCCTTGTTGATGCAGCAGCCGCACTTCTTGGCTTTGCGGAAGATTTCGATGATCGATTCCCCCGTGCTCGCGCAGGCCAGGAAACAGAGGATGCCCAGGGGCCGCTTGCCGGCCGTGGAGAAAGCGTGCACCGGGGCGTTTTTCGCCTCGAGCACGACCTGGCGGAAACGCTCGACCTGGACCTTGTCCAGGTTTTTGTGGGAAATTGGGATGTGGACGTAGCCGAGGCCCAAGGCCGTGGCCTTGGCGGCCATGTCCGCGCCGGCGAGCTCCGCCGTCTCCCGGGTGTCCACCAGGGTCCTGACGCCCTTTGCGGCCAGTTGGCGCAAACCCTCGTCGTCGGGCACCCCGCTGATGCCGATGCCTTCGCAGGTCATGATCTGGTCCATGGTTGTCACCTCGCTCCCTCCGCGGCCGGCGCCCACGCGCGGCCCCGGGTTTCCGGCCCCGGCTTTCTGCGCAGGCGCTCCCGGCCGGGTCGTCTTGTCTGGATGGATATGAGCAAGGGCCGTTCCCGGCCGCCTCGCGGGGCAAAATCGAATGATGGCGGGCAGTTGATGACGATGGCGGAGCGGTTGCGGAAAATCGATGATGCAGTTGCGTTGCGCATGCGCAACATATATTGTTACGCTCACGCAACCTGCTGCAACCTCAAGGGCTGATCGTCAGGTGCGCCCCGTGGCGCCGGTGGTCCGGTTCCGCCTGGCCGGGGCCTGGGGACCCGGTCCCGGGCCGCCGCCTGCCGCATCCCGCGCGGTTGGCATCATCGCTGCAGCGGCTTGGCGGACGGGCGGACCTCCGGGGCATCCCCCGCGCCGGGAAGGGAGCGTGCGTCGTCGCAAGAATACAAGGGAGCGCCGTGAGCCTCAAGGACTGGCTGGACAAGGGACAGATCCTCGATTGCCTGGGCCTGGGCGTATTCGCCGTGGACCCCGAGTGGAATATCGTCTACTTCGGCCGCGAGGCCGAACGCATCACCGGCTTCAGCGCCCGGGAAGCCATGGGCTGCAAGTGCTGGGAGGTCTTCTACACCGAGTTCTGCAACTCGCGCTGCTACCTGCAGCGGGCCATGCGCCTGGGCAAGACCGAGATCAAGAAACGGGTCCATTTCTTAAGCCGTGACGGCCGGCGCATCCCGCTGGAGATAACGGCCTCGGTCCTGCGCGACGCGCGCGGTCGGGTGCTGGGCGGAGTCGAGTGCTTCTCGGACAAGCTCTTCAGCTCCGGCGCCCAGGCCCAGGGCACCTACGTGGACGTGATCGGCCGCTCCGCGCCCATGCAGCGGCTCTACGCCACCTTAAGCGCCGTCTCGCGCACCGACGCCGCCGTGCTCCTGACCGGGGAGACCGGCACGGGCAAGGGACTCTTCGCCCGGGCCATCCATGTCAACAGCGCCCGGCGCTCGGGTCCGTTCGTCAGCGTGAACTGCGCCGCCCTGCCCGAGAACCTGCTCGAATCCGAGCTCTTCGGCTACCGCAAAGGGGCCTTCACCGGCGCCGCCCGGGACAAGCCGGGCCTGTTCGAGGCGGCCTCGGGCGGGACCATGTTCCTAGACGAGATCGGCGACCTGCCCTCGGGGCTGCAGGCCAAGCTCCTGCAGGCCCTGGAGGAAGGCCGCTTCCATCCGCTGGGCGCGGTCAAGCCGATCAGCGTCGATGTCCGGATCATCTCGGCCACCAACCGCGACCTGACCTCACGCGTGGCCGGCGGCCAGTTCCGCTCCGACCTCTACTACCGGTTGCGGGTGCTCGAGATCGACCTGCCGCCCTTGCGCGAGCGCCCCGGCGACATCGACCTGCTGGCCGATCATTTCCTGGGCCTGGCTGCGGCCCGCTACGGCCGCAACCCCCTGACCCTCGCCCCGGCGACGCGCCGGGCGCTTGGCGCCTATCCCTTCCCCGGCAACGTGCGCGAGCTCAAGCACGCCATCGAGCACGCGGTCATCCTCTGCCCCACCGGCAGCATCGAGCCGGCCCACCTGCCGGCCTACATCATGGCCGGCGGCGAGGGCCCCCCAGCCTACGCCGAGCCGGGCAAGGTCGCGGTCAGGAACATCCAGGACCGTGAACGCGACATGCTGGTGGAGGCCCTGCAGGAGAACGACTTCTCCATCATGCGCACCTCCCAGGCCCTGGGCATCAACCGCACCACACTCTGGCGGCGCATGCGCAAGCACGGTCTGTAAATCCGCTCCCGTTGCGCATCGGCAACCCCGATCTGTTGCGGCCGCGCAACCCGGCCCGCGCGGCCTCCGTTGCAGGCGCAGCGCAACCCCTCGGCACCATTCACGATAACTTCCGTACCTCGTCCGGCACGTTTCTTCCTTCAGGCCAGGGCAAAGGAGCTGCCCATGACCCTGACCGATCTCCTGGACGTGGCGCGCTGGCAGGAACTCGAAGAGGACATCAGCGCCCGCCTGGGCATGAACCCGGGCGTCTTTTTCGCCGACGGCCGCAAGGTCACCTCCTTCTCGGCCTGGGTCAACCCGCTCTGCCCGGCAGTGCGCAGCGTGCCGAACGGACTTGCCCAGATCTGCGCCTGCGCCAACCAGGTCATCTGCCGCAAGGCCGGGCGAAACGGCCCGGTGGTCGAAGAGTGCGACGCCGGGCTGTGCAAGATCGCCGTGCCCATCTACGCCGGCGGAGATTTTCTCGGCGTGGCCGGCGGCTGCGGCGTGCGCCTGGAGGGCGCGGCCCTCGACCTCTACCACCTGGCCAAGGTCACGGGCCTGCCGGAGGAGCGGCTCAAGGAGCTGGCCGCGAGCGTGCCGACCATCACCGCCGACAAGGCCCGGGAGGCCGCGGCGCAGATCTCCGACTGGCTCAAGGACATACTCGCTACCTAGCACAAGGAGGAGCCATGGACTCTACGCGGGAGCGATTTCTCACGGACACCGTCGCCCCCTACCATGCGGGCATGCACGCGCTCCTCACGCTTCTGGCCTCGGACGCGGCCCAGAGCGCCAGAATCACTCCGCGCGGCCTGCCGCTGGCCGAATGCGTCCTGGCCGGCACGGGCTACGAACTCAGCATCTACTGCCGCAACCGCGGCATCCGGCCCTTCCTGGCCGACATGCGCCGCCCCTGGCCGCGCAAGCACTACCTCGGCCGGCTGTATCGCGACGGCACAGGCCATGTCTTCGAGCACGGCCTGCGGGTCTTCTTCAACCTCCTCCTGGAGGAGGGGGTGCTGAGCGCCTTCATCGACGACCTGGCGTCCGCTGTGGCCCACTACGCCGCCCACGCCGCCCGGTCCGCGGGCGGGCCGATCTTTGGACCCGGCCCGGCCTGCCCCCTGCACCGACCGGCCCTCGTCCAGCACTGATCCGCCCCGGCCGCGCGGGGAGGAATCCGAAAGAAACCACGCGGGTGAGGAGGGTGGGCGGCGCGTCCGGCGCATCGACGCGCCGGACGCGCGCCGGACGCTCGGCCCCCTCCCCTTCGCAATGGGGACTGTTCGGAGTTCCACCCAGATGTGCATCAAGCCCGGGACACGACCGGGAGAAACGGCGGCCGGAGCTGGTGAGAACGAGCCGGCCGGATCGAGGACCGGACCGCGGCGTGAACCCGCCCTCCCCCACCTCATCGGCGCTGTTCTGGTTTTCCGGCCGGGACGCGGATCGGATTCGAGGCGCGGCCGAGAACCGAGAAGCTGCCGGCGAGGGTGAAGAGCGGGCGCGGCGCGGTGTCCGGATCAAGGAACCGGCACCAGCCCAATCCGGCCCAGTCTCTCACTAGCGACGCTTCCGTTCCGCTTTCCCCCGGGGCGTGGGCTGCCTGGCCAATGACCGGCGAGGGCTCGGCCCCGACCGGCCGGCCCCCGATGAAGCCCGCGCCGCCGGGGCTGTCGTGGACTCGGCCGCTCCGGCTCAGGAAGCCGCCCCCCAGTCCTGTGTTTCCGCAACGCCGCGCAGTGGCTCCAGCGGAAAGCGTGACATTTCTTCGCACCGCCTCCGACGCATGAACCATTTTTGCCAGCCTTCAAACGAGCCCCGGCGCAAGGGCTCGGCCCGGGCCAGATATTGACTAAATATAAATATATGTTTATATGCTGATTCCAACGAATGAAGGAGCCCACGTGCAGCCTGACCAGCGATCCGAGTCCCCCGCCGAAAGCCTGTCCGAAGGCCGTCTGGGGGATGTGTCCTTCCTGGCCAAGGCCCTGGCCGACGAGAACCGCCTGCGCCTGCTGCTCGCCCTGCGCGACGGGCAACAGTCCGTTTCACAGCTCGTGGAGAGCATGGGGCTGTCCCAGCCGCTCGTCTCGCACCATCTGCGGGAGCTCAAGCGCACCCTGCTGGTCGAGGTCGAGCGCCGGGGGGCGTTCATCTTCTACAGGCTCAGCCGGCCCGAGGTCCTCGACCTGCTCCGCGCGCTGGACGGCCTGGCCGGCATGCTGCTCGCGGCCCGAAAGAACTTCTGATCCGTGAAGGAGACCGACGCATGGACGAGCTTGCGGACATCCTCGAAAACATGGAGCCCGAGGCGGCGGCCTCGGCCATCGCCGAGGCGGCGCGGGCGATCTTCCCGCTCCTGACCGAGGCCAAACGCCGGGCGCTCATCACCGGCATGCTCGGCGAGCCGGGCGAGGACAAAGTGGTCGGACTGGTCCACCTCTGACTGGCCGAATGCCTCGACGAGGGCGTCGATCCGACAAAGATGTGTCAGAGCCTGGTGGACAAGGTGGCCCAATCGAAACAGCTCATGGCCGTGGCCCACCCGGAGATTCTCGAGCTGTTCGAGAACTGGCTGGAGGAGCTGGAGGACGAGGTCATCCGCCAGGCCGGGAGCGCACCCGGCCCCGAAAGCCTGGCCAGGGCCACGGGGCTGTCCAGGTCCGGCGCGACCTTCATCCTGGCCAAGCTGCGCCGCGAGGGCCGAATCAGGTAGACTTAGGGGAGGCAATCATGCGCAACAAGACTTCCGTCATGCTGGCGGCGGTGGCCGTGCTCGCCACCGTGGCCGCGCTCTGGCTCACCAGCCGGGCCGTCACCCCCAAGACCGCCACCTGGGAGGACGTCGTGGCCGAGGCCGAGGCCGGCGGCTACCGTCTGATCAATACCGAGGAGCTGGCCGGCCTTTACGGCCGGGACGCCGCCGGTCTCCTGCTGGTGGACACCCGCCAGGACTGGGAGTACCGCGCCGGGCACATCGCGGGCGCGGTCAACTTCCCCATGGAGCCCACGGCCTGGTCGCGCTGGCAGAAGAAGGGCGAGATCGCGGAGATGCTCGGCCCGGACAAGGCGCGCACCCTCGTCTTCTACTGAGCGGGCCTGACCTGAGTCCGCAGCGACTCGGCGGCCCGTGTGGCCGTTTCATTGGGTTACGCCAACGTCTACCGCGACCCCAAAGGCTTCCCGGCCTGGCAGGAGGCCGGGCTGCCCGTGTCCAGCGCGCCCCTTGCCGAGGCTCTCGCGCCGGCCGAGGCCGCCGCGCCCGGCCCGCTTTACGGCCTGGCCATGCTCTGGACGCTCCTCGGCATCTTCCTGGGCGGCATGGCCCTGAACCTCACTCCCTGCGTCTATCCGCTCATCCCCATCACCGTCTCCTACTTTGGCGGCCGCAGCGGCCAGGGCCGTGGGAGCCTGGTCGGGCACGGCCTCTTGTACCTTCTCGGCCTGGCCCTGACCAACTCCATACTGGGCGTGGTCGCGGCCCTGACCGGCGGCCTGATGGGGGCCATGCTCCAGAACCCCGTGGTGCTCCTGGCCGTGGCCGCGCTGCTCGTGGCCTTCGCCTCGAGCCTCTTCGGCCTGTGGGAGCTGCGCCTGCCCTCCGGCCTGACCCGGGCGGCCTCCAAATCCTACACCGGCTACTTCGGGACCTTCTTCATGGGCCTGACCCTGGGCGTGGTGGCCGCGCCCTGTCTGGGGCCGTTCGTCCTCGGCCTGCTCACCTGGGTGGCCGGCCTGGGCAGCCCCTGGCTAGGGTTTCTGGTCTTCTTCACCTTGAGCCTCGGGCTCGGCCTGCCGCTCTTCGTGCTGGCCGTGTTCTCGGGCCGGATAGAGAAGCTGCCGCGCTCGGGCGAATGGATGCTCTGGGTGCGAAAGCTCATGGGCTGGGTGCTGGTGGGCATGGCCGCCTACTTCGTGCGCCCGCTCCTGCCCCCGCCGCTGGACACCCTGGCCCTGGCCGCCGTGGCCCTGGCCGCCGGCCTGCAGCTGGGCTTTCTCGACCGCAGCCGGGCCGAGTTCACGGCCTTCGCCCCGATCAAGGCCGCGGTCGGCATCGGCGCCCTGGTGCTGGCCACCTTCCTGATCGGCTCGTGGGCCATGCGCGGGCCGGGCGTGTATTGGCAGCCCTATTCCGCCGAGCTCCTGGCCCGGGCCGCGGCCGAGGGCAAGCCGGTGGTCATCGACTTCTCGGCCGCCTGGTGCACGCCCTGCCGGGAGCTGGACGAGAAGACCTTCCACGACCCGGCCGTGGTCCAGAAAGCCGGCCGGGAGGTGGTCATGGTCAAGGTGGATCTGACCAAAAGCGGCGACCCCGGGCACGAACGGCTCCTCGCAGCTTACGGGGTCAAGGGCGTGCCCACGCTGGTCTTTCTTGACCCGGCGGGCCGGGAGCGGACCGACCTGCGCCTGGTGGACTACCTGCCGCCCGAGGAATTCCTGAAGCGGCTGGACGACCTCAACCGCCAATGAGCCGAAGGAGGCACGACATGCTCACCGTCCGATTCTTCCTGAACGAGCCCCGGGGCAAGCCCTGACGGCATTTCCTCGATATGTTGCCCAGGTTGGGCGAGAAATATGCCGTCGACATCCAGCTCACCTCCAAGCCCGTGGCCGAGTACCAGACCGACGAGTACTTCGAGCTGGACCTGCCGTCCGCCCCGGCGGTCATGGTCGACGAGGAGATCGTGGCCGAAGGGGAGGACGTCCCCGAGGACAGGCTCGAAGCCTGCATCCGCCGCCACCTCGGGCTGCCGGAGCCCGGGAAGAAGGGCCTTCTCGGCCGGCTGCTCAAGCGCTGACCGGATCATCATGAATCATTGAAGGAGAACGCATGAAAATCGGCATCATCATCCACTCCAACGACCCCGAGACCGTCTGGAACGCCTTCCGTTTCGCGGCCTTCGCCGTGAAGCAAGGCGAGGGCGTGAAGGTCTTCCTGACCGGCCGGGGCGTGGAGGCCGAGGGCCTCGATACCGAAGCCTTCAAGGTCACGGAGCAGATGCGCGCCTTCGTCGCGGCCGGCGGGCAGATCCTCGCCTGCGGCACGTGCCTGAAGCTGCGCTCCCGGGAGGGGACCGCGCTCTGCCCCCTGTCCAACATGCGCACCATGCTCGACATCATCAGTGAATCGGACAAGGTGCTAACCTTCTAGCCGACCGGAGCCGCCATGGAACACGAGGGCATCATCCGGCTCGCGGCCTTCCTGGCCACGGCCCTGGTCCTTGCGCTGTGGGAGTCCGCCGCCCCGCGCCGCGCCCCGGAGCCCGGCCGGACCGGGCGCTGGCCCGGCAACCTGGGTCTGGTGGCCGTCTCGGCGCTCCTCGTCCGGCTCCTCTTTCCGCTCCTGCCCATGGCCCTGGCCCTCCTGGCCCAGGAGAAGGACTGGGGCCTCATCCCCCGCCTCGGCCTGCCGGCCTGGGGCCGGGTCCTGCTCGGGCTCGCCCTCCTGGACCTGGCCATCTACCTCCAGCACCGGGCCTTCCACGCCTGGCGGCCTCTGTGGCGCCTGCACCGCGTGCACCACGCCGACACCTTCTTCGATTTCACCACCGGCGTGCGCTTCCATCCCCTGGAGATGGTTCTGTCCATGGCCTTCAAACTCGCCCTGGTCGCCCTGCTCGGCCCGCCGGCCCTGGCCGTGCTCCTCTTCGAGCTCGGGCTGAACTGCCTGGTCATGTTCAACCACGCCAACGTCCGGCTGCCGCCGGCGGCGGACAGGCTGCTCAGGCTCCTCGTCGTGACCCCGGACATGCACCGCGTGCACCATTCTACGGATATGCGCGAGGCCAACCTGAACTTCGGCTTCAACTTCCCCTGGTGGGACCGGCTGTTTAGGACCTACCAGGCCCAGCCCGCCCGGGGCCACGAGACCATGCCCATCGGCCTGACCCTCTTCCGCGGCCGGAAATACCGCTCGCTCGTACAGCTCCTGGCCATGCCCTTCCGCTGATGCGGCCGGCGGGCTGGCCGGAACTGTGGCCCCGGCCACCCCCGGCATTCGGCCCTAGACGGCACAGGCCGCGGCCTGCTTGGCGCTCAGCAGGTGGAAGCAGGTCAGGAGCTGGCTGATGGCCAACGGGTAGCTGATCTTGGTCTCCCTGCCCTCGGTGTAGGTGCCGATGTCGGCCGTGGGACGCCCGAAAGAAGGGCCGCGGCCACCCCTTCGCCGCTGCAGGGGTTGGCCAGGCCGGCGGCGTCGCCCGCGAGCAGGAAGCCGGGGCCGTGGATGGTGCGCGAGGTGTGGCCGGTGGGCTCCAGGGCCGTGCGGATGGGCTCCACGGGTTCGGCGTAGGCGAAGCGCTCCGCAAGCAGCGGCGAGGCCGACGTTGGTCATGCCGGATTCCGTGGGGTAGATCCAGACGTAGCCGGGCAGCAGGTCTTCGAGGAAATGGACCTCCAGGCTGCCGGCCGGCCCCACGACCATGCGGTAGTAGGCCCGGGCAAAGGCCGTGCGGTGCTCCGGCCGGCGGGCAACGCCCATCTGCCGGGCGACCGTCGAGCGCGCGCCGTCGGCGCCGATGACCGCCCCGGCCCGGATGGCCAGGTCGTCCGCCCCGCGCTCGGCGACGACCCCGCAGGCCCGGCCGTCCTCGACGAGCACCTCGCGCACCGCGCAGCGGTCGATGACCTCGACCTTCTCGCGGGCGGCCTCGAAGAGCATCTGGTCGAAGAGCGCGCGGCGGCAGATGAGGCTGGTCACAGGCAGGGAGGCGTCCATCTTGAGAGCGGCACGCTGACGCTTTCGCCCCGGGGACGTAGTAGGTCACCCGGTTGACCCGCACGTGGGGCGCGCGCATGAGCTCGTCCAGCAGCCCGAGCTCGTCGACCAGGGACAAGGCCTGCGAGGAGAGCGCGTCGCCGCAGGATTTTTCGCGCGGGAACTTGGCCCGCTCCAGGAGCAGAACCGAGAGGCCGAGTCGGGCGGCGTGCAGGGCCGCGCTGGCCCCGGCCGGCCCGGCGCCGGCCAGTCTGTTCGTGAAGCTGGCCTCTCTTCGTGGAGCATTCAAGGCTCGCGAGCGGTGAGCCGGACCGGGCGGCCGGTCACGGCATCCGACGTCCGCGCCGATCCGATCCTCCGTCACCTTCGATGGCATGGCCCATGGACTTCCGCACTGGGGATTCAGCCTTCGTCACCCAAGCTGAAAATCGAAGCCGGCCGGTGTTCTTCACACCGGCCGGCTTCGGTTTTCAGACTGCGGGGTCAAGGGGGGATCACCCCCCTTGCGGGGTGCAGGTGCGGAGCCCCTGCCCGCCGGAGGCCTGCCTTACTGCACGCGGCTGACGATCTCGGGGACGACCTTTTTCATGGCTTCCTGGAGGTCGCGCTCGAGGATGTAGGACTCGTCGGGCGCGGTGCCGTCCTCGTAGGTTTCGACGTGGAAGGTCTGGGTGAAGAAGGTGAAGTCGTCGTGGGCCATGGCCACCTTCAGGTCCATGTCGGTGTAGAAGGAGGCGTAGGCCGGGCGGCGGAAGAAGACCTTGTAGACCTCGCCGGTCAGGACGTAGTCGGCGCCCTTGGCTTCGGCGGCGCTGCTCACGAAGCTCACCTTGCAGCCGTTCCTGCCGAGCTCGTCGGCCAGGGCCTTGCTGACCCATTGGCCGATGTCACCATCGGTGTAGTACGTCTTGCTGCCGGTGGTCTGGCCCAGGGTCTTGTCGCTGCGCTTGTCGGCGAAGGCGACTACGGCCACGGACTTTGTGCAGGGCATGTCGAGTTTTGTCACGGGCGAGTAAATGAGGTTAATCTTCTTGTCCACGCAGCCGATGAGGACGAAAAGTCCCAACGCCGCGAGGCTGAGCAGGGTAATGCGAATGAGTTTGCGACTCACGGTCAAATCCTCCTTCTTGGGGCGCAAGTGTGTGATCTTGGCGGCCTGGAACGGTCCGCATGCCTGAACATATCCCAACTCGGGACAAAGACAACCGTTTTGGAACCGAAGATGCAAAATGAAGCGCAAGGCACCTGCAACACGGCATTTTTTTCCGGGAGACTCGCCAATGGCACGCAGCATGGGAACCGTCGTCATCGCCACCGAGCGCGAAGGGCACGCCAGGCTCGACCGCAACACGCTGAAAAGTCTGGGCGCGGCCGAGGTGATGACCTTCGAGTCGGGACGCGCGGCTTTGGAATATCTGGCCAAGGCTCCGGTTGATCTGGTCATCAGCGACTGGCGGCTGACCGACATGAGCGGCTGCGAATTCGCCCGCCGGGTGCGGGACAAGGCCGGCGCCGACAGGACGCCCGTGGTCATGGCCGCGCTGGAGAACCACGAGCAGGCCGTGCTCGAGGCCGTGGCCGCGGGTTGCGCCGGCTACGTGCTTCGGCCCTATTCCCTGGACGCCTTCGAGCGCCAGGTGCGCCAGGCCCGGATGTCCTGCCTGCTGCCCGGGGTGATCGACCTCATGCTGGCCAAGGCGCGCATGCTGCGCGGCAGCGGCGAGGTGGGCAGGGCAGCGGCCACGCTGGCCCAGGCCAGGCAGGCGAGCCCCAGCCGGCAGCTCTTCGATTCCGGGCGCCAGGCCCTGGCCGAGGGCCGATTCGAGGCGGCCATCGCGGCCTTCAACCGGGCCGTGGCGATCAACAAGGCCTTTGCCGAGGCCTACGAGGGCCTGGCCGGCGCCTGGCAGGGCCGGGGGGAGGCCAGCCGGGCCATGCACTGCCTGCAGAAGGCCGCCCAGCTCTACGCCGAACAGGACCGCTTCACCGAGGTCAAGAGCGTCTACGCCGAGATCCAGTCCGGCGGCGGGCGGATGAGGAATCCCTTCCTGTGCCTGGGCCTGAAGCTCTGGAAGCGCCAGCTCTACCGCGAGGCCATCCTGGCCTGGCGGCGGGCGGCCAAGCTGACCCCGGGCGACGAGCGCGTGGTCTGCACCCTGGGCAAGGGCCTGGCCGTGCTCGGCCAGGGCGAGGCCGCGCAGCTTTTCCTGGCCGCGACCCTGGAGGCCCATCCCGGCCTGCGCCAGGTGCGCTCTCTCCTGGCCCAGCTGCGGCGCGGCGATGCGCCGGAGTCCAGAGGGCTGTGGTCCTGGCTCAGGAACGGCCTGGCCAGCGTGCGCCGGGCGCTGTCCTTGAGACTCGAGGACAAGGCGGCCTGAGCCTGCTGTCGGGGCAGCTTCATTTTTGTAGCATAATTCTCTGAATTCATTCAGTTTCATCGCCAATGCCCGGCCTCCTGCGCCGGGCATTGGTTTTTTCAGGAAAATCGTCTATATGCCGCGGACTGCGGCCGTCGGCTGCGCCCCCATACTCTTGACTGCGGAGCTTCACATGGAGACGAAGAAACTGGGAAGCCGCATCCGCGCCTTGCGCGAGCGGCAGGCTCTCTCGCGTGCCGATCTCGCCGAGCGGTCCGGCCTGGCCGAGGACTTCATCGCCGCCCTGGAGGAGGAGGACCTTTATCCTTCGCTCGGGCCGTTGCTCAAGGTTTCCCGAGCCCTGGGCGTGCGCCTGGGCACGTTCATGGACGACGTGTCCTCGGCCGATCCGCTCATCGTGCGCCTCTCCGGGCGCAGCGAGGAGTTGTCCATGCACGGGGCCGACAAGCACGTCAGCCTGCGCTTCCATTCGCTGGGCAGGGGCAAGTCCGATCGGCACATGGAGCCGTTCTACATCGAGATACTGCCCGAGGAGAACGCCGAGCCCAAGCTCTCCTCCCACGAGGGCGAGGAGTTCATCGTCGTGCTCTCCGGCCGGGTGGCGCTGGTCCACGGCCGGGATCGGCACGAGCTCGCCCCGGGCGACTCGGTCTACTTCAACTCCATCGTGCCCCACGAGGTTTCGGCCGCCGGCAACGCCCCGGCCGAGATCTACGCCGTGCTCTATTTCCCCGAGTGAGGCCGGAGCCATGAACCGTCCACCTTTGCGCGAAATCACCCTGGGCGACCTCGTGGACGAGGTCGCCGAGCGCTTTCCGGACAACGACGCCGTGGTCTACGTGGACCGCGACTACCGCCTGACGTATGCCCAGTTCAAGGACCTGACCGACCGCCTGGCCAAGGGGCTCATGGCGCTCGGCGTGGGCCACGGCGAGAAGGTCGGGGTCTGGGCCACCAACGTGCCCTACTGGGTGGCGCTGCAGTTCGCCACGGCCAAGATCGGTGCCGTGCTCCTGACCGTGAACACCAGCTACAAGCGCGAGGAGCTGCGCTACCTGCTGCAGAACTCCGAGGCCGAGAACCTCTTCGTCATCGACGGCTTCCGCGACACGGATTACGTCCAGACCCTCTACGAGCTCGTGCCCGAGCTGAAGACCCAGTCGCGCGGCTATCTCAAAAGCGCGGAGTTCCCGCACCTGAAGCGCGCCCTGTTCCTCGGCCAGGAGAAGCACCGCGGCTTCTACTCCCTGCCCGAGGTCCTGGCCATGGCGGCCATGGTCACGGACGAGGAGTTCGCGGCGCGAAAGGCCCTGCTCTCGCCGCACGACGTGGTCAACATGCAGTACACCAGCGGCACCACGGGCTTTCCCAAGGGGGTCATGCTGACCCACTACAACATCGGCAACAACGGCTACTGGATCGGCGAGAACCAGGCCTTCACCGAGAAGGACCGGGTCTGCCTGCCGGTGCCGCTCTTCCACTGCTTCGGCTGCGTGCTCGGGGTGCTGGCGGCGGTCAGCCACGGCGCCTGCATGGTCTTCCTCGAGGTCTTCAAGCCGCTGGACGTCATGGCCGCCATCGACCAGGAGAAGTGCACCGCGGTCTACGGCGTGCCGACCATGTTCATCGCCATCCTCGACCATAAGCTCTTCGGCCGCTTCGACTATTCGTCGTTGCGCACCGGCATCATGGCCGGCTCGCCCTGCCCGGTGCACACCATGCGCCAGGTCATGGACAAGATGAACATGACCGAGATCACCATCTGCTACGGCCTGACCGAGGGCTCGCCGGTCATGACCCAGACCCGGGTGGACGACGACATCGCGCGCAAGACCGGGACCGTGGGCCGGGCCATGCCCGAGATCGAGGTCCGGGTGGTCGACCCGGCCACCAACGAGCCCGTTTCCCCGGGCGTGCAGGGCGAGGTCTGCTGCCGCGGCTACAACGTCATGAAGGGCTACTACAACAACCCCGCGGCCACGGCCTCGGCCATCGACGAAGGCGGCTGGCTGCACTCGGGCGACCTCGGGGTCATGGACGAGAGCGGCTACCTGGCCATCACCGGGCGCCTGAAGGACATGATCATCCGCGGTGGCGAGAACGTCTATCCGCGCGAGATCGAGGAGTTCCTCTACCATCTGGACGGCGTGGCCGACGTCCAGGTGGTCGGCGTGCCCAGCCGCAAATACGGCGAGGAGGTCGGGGCCTTCGTCAAACTGAAGGGCAAGACCGAAATCAGCCCCGAGGACGTGCGCGACTTCTGCCGCGGGCGCATCGCCTGGCACAAGATCCCGCGCTTCGTCAGCTTCATCGACGACTATCCCATGACCGCCAGCGGCAAGATCCAGAAGTACAAGCTGCGCGAGCTGGCCGCGGAGCTCTTCCCCGAGGCCATGCAGGAATAGGAGATGCGCCAATGAGCCCCATCGAGACCAAGCCCTTCCAGGAGATCGCGCCGCGGCTGAAAGCCCTGCGCGAGGCCGTGGACCTGACCGTGCGCGAGCTGGCCGAGAAGACCGGGACCGAAATCCAGAAGGCCAAGCTCTACGAGTCCGGGAGCGTGGAGATACCGGTCAGCTACCTGTTCAAGGTGGCTCAGGTCTGCGGCGTGGACCTGACCGTGCTGCTGTCCGGCGGCGACGCCCATCTGAAGGCCTACACCCTGGTCAAGGCCGGTCAGGGCCTGACCGTGGATAGGCGCAAGGACTACGGCTACAAGAGCCTGGCCTACCGCTTCATCGGCCGCAAGATGGAGCCCTTCCTGGTCACCGTGCCGGTGAAGGAGGAAGACGAGCTGACCTTCTCCGACCATCCGGGCCAGGAATTCATCCACATGGTCGAGGGGACGCTCGAGATCAGGCTGGGCCGAAACGTCCTTACCCTCTCCCCGGGCGACAGCCTCTACTTCGACTCCCACACGCCCCACGCCCTGCGGGCCCTGGGCGGCGCCGAATGCCGCTTCCTGGACGTGATCATCTAAGCCGCAAAGAACCAGGAGTACGACCATGCTGCCCGAACGGCTCAACCCCAAGAGCTACGAGGAGTTCCTCGCCGATTTCTCCCTGCCCGTCCCGCCGCGCTTCAACTTCGCCTTCGACTTCCTTGACGCCGAGGCGGCCCGTAACCCGCAGGGCCTGGCCATGATCCATCTCGACCCAGAGGGCCGGCGCCGGGAGTACGATTTCGCCTTCTTCTCGCGCGAATCCGGCCGGCTGGCCGCGGCCCTGAAGGCCCGGGGGCTTGGCCGGGGCGACCGGGTGATGATCATCCTCTACCGCCGGGTGGAGTTCTGGCTGTCCATGCTCGCCCTGCACAAGCTCGGCGCCGTGGCCGTGCCCTCGCCGGCGCTCCTCACCCCCAAGGACATCGAGTTCCGGGTGAACTACGCCCACATCAAGGGCGTCATCGTCGAGGACTCCATCGTGCCCCGCATCGAGACCGCCCGGACAACTTGTCCGAGCCTGGCCACATTGGTGCGCGTCGGCTCCGCGCCAGCGGCGCCTGGCTGGCTGGCCCTGGAGGAGATCGCGGCCGCGGCCGAGCCGTTGGTTAAGGGTCCCGACAGCCCCGGCGGCGACGACCCATTCCTCATCTACTTCACCTCCGGCACCACCGGCCTGCCCAAGATGGTCGAGCACACCCACAGCTATCCGCTCGGCCACTACACCACCGGCGTCCACTGGCACGACCTGAGGCCCGGCGACATCCACCTGACGCTCGCCGACACCGGCTGGGGCAAGGCCGTCTGGGGCAAGTTCTACGGCCAGTGGATGGCCGGGGCCACGGTCCTCACCTGGGATTTCCGGGGCAAGTTCGAGCCGGCCGACCTTTTGAAGGTCCTCGCGGAGCAGAAGGTCACCGGCTTCTGCGCCCCGCCCACGGTCTACCGCTTCCTCATCCGCCAGGACCTGTCGGCCTTCGACCTGTCCTCCTTGCGCCACTGCACCACGGCCGGCGAGCTGTTGAACGACGGCGTGTTCCACGCTTGGAAGAAGGCCACGGGCCTGTCCATCTACGAGGGCTACGGGCAGACCGAGACCTGCCTGCAGGTCGCCACCTACCCCTTCATGGAACCCAGGCCCGGCTCCATCGGCAAGCCTTCGCCGCTCTGGCGCATCTCGCTCCTGGATGAGAACGAACAGCCCTGCCCGCCCGGCGAGGAGGGCGAAATCTGCATCGACCTGGCCAAGGGACTCCCGCCGGGCCTGTTCACCGGCTACCTTGACGAACCGGAGAAGACCGCCGGGGTCAAGCGCAACGGCTTCTACCATACCGGGGACAAGGCCTGGATGGACGAGGACGGCTACCTCTGGTTCCTGGGCCGGACCGACGACCTGATCAAGAGCTCGGGCTACCGCATCGGACCCTTCGAGGTGGAGAGCGCGCTCATCACCCATCCGGCCGTGGTCGAGGCCGCGGTGACCGGCGTGCCCGACCCGGTGCGCGGCCAGGCGGTCAAGGCCACTGTTGTCCTGGCCCCGGGCTTCACGGCTTCCGAGGATCTGACCCTGGACCTGCAGCACCACGTGAAGACCGTGACCGCGCCCTACAAATACCCGCGCATCATCGAATACGTGAGCGAGCTGCCCAAGACCATCAGCGGCAAGATCAAGCGCGCCGAGATCCGCGAGCGCGACGAGAAGACCGCCAACTGACCATCCCGGGAGCCCTGCGCCGCAGGGCTCCCCCCGTTTCGATCGGCCCGCGCTGGCACAAGCCTTGACGCGGGTGCCGGTCGGCTTTTCCCGCCATCCTCTCCTTCCGCCATGCGTCACGGCGCGACGATGCCCCGGCGTCGCTCTGATCATTGACGCCGGGCCTGTTTGTAATCTTATTTGTGTATTGTAATACGCTACATACATCGTACCAAGTTATGCATTGACAATAATCCCGCTCCGTGTGAAACAGATATAACCCAAGTATTCATGCATAACGCGCCAATCTGTTTGGCCATGTTTTAAGGACATGAGTCCGGGAGTGGGAGATGACCAGGCGAAATAGTTCACTGTTTTGTGGCGTAACATTTATTTTCGTTGTTTTACTGATGGCTTCCGCCGCACAAGCCGAGCGTTACGCCTTCTCCGGCATGTGGCCCTCGAACCCGAACAGCTGGTATTTCGACAAGCCCGGGGGGGTGGCCGTGGACGGCTCGGGCAACGTCTACGTGGCTGACGGCGGCAACAACCAGGTGAAGGTCTACGACGCCTCCAGCGGCAGCTTCGTCACTTCCTGGGGCGGCTTCGGCTCGGCCGACGGCAAGTTCAACGGCTTGAAAGGCGTGGCGGTTTCCGGAACCGACGTCTACGTCGTGGATACCGGCAACAACCGCATCCAGAAATTCGACTCCAGTGGGACCTATCTGACTCAATGGGGATCATCCGGTACGGGCAACAGCCAATTCAGCTCTCCCGCCGCCATCGCCGTCGATACTTCCGGCAACGTCTACGTGGCCGACACCGGCAACAACCGCATCCAGAAGTTCGACTCGACAGGCGGCCATCTCGCCACCTACGGCAGCGCCGGCACGGGCAACGGCGAGTTTGCCTCCCCCGCCGGCCTGGTAGTGGACACCTCGGCCAACATCTTCGTGGCCGACACCGGCAACAACCGCGTGCAGAAGCTGGACAACACCGGCGCCTACGCCTCCCAGTTCGGCACGTCCGGAACCGCCGACGGGCAGTTCGCCGCCCCCAAGGGTGTCGCCGTGGACACCCTCGGCAACATCTACGTGGCCGACTCGAACAACAACCGCATCCAAAAGTTCACCTCCGCGGGCGTCTACTCCAGCAAGTTCGGCATCATCGGAGGCGGTAACAACCAGTTCATCAAGCCCGGCGGCCTGGCCATTGACGGCAGCAACCTCTGGGTAGCGGACACCAACAACGACCGCATAATCAAATCCGACACCACCTTCGGCACCTTCACCGCCTGGGGCAGCGCCGGCCAGGGCAGCGGGTACTTCAACGAGCCCGGCGACGTGGCCTTCGACGACACCGGCCACGCCTACGTCGCTGACAGCTACAATAGCTTGATCCAGAAATTCGACCTGACCTTCAATCCCGACGGCACGCTGCTGAACGCGGCCTTCGCTTCGCAATGGGATGGCACAGAAAGCGCCGGCAGAGACCCGGCTGGCCAGCTCTATCTACCCGGCCGCCTGCTGCGTGACGCTTCCGGCGACATCCTCGTTGCCGACGGCGGCAACAGCCGCATCCAGAAATTCGACGCCAACGGCAGCTTCATCCTGGAATTCGGCAGCGCGGGCAGCGGCGACGGCCAGCTAGCCACGCCCTGCGGCCTGGTGCTCGACGCCGACGGCAACGTCTTCGTGGCCGACGGCGGCAATCCCGTCAGCAACGACCGCGTACAGAAGTTCACCCCAGTGGGCGCGCCGGGGTCCGTCACGGCCTATAATTACGCCTCGCAGTTCGGCACATCTGGAGATGGCGACGGCCACGACGATCCGGGCCAGTTCGACGATCCGGGCGGCGTGGTCATCGACAGCCGGGGCTTCATCTACGTCGTGGACACCGGCAACAACCGGGTGCAGAGATTCACCTCCGCCGGCTCCTTCGACTTCGAGTGGGGCGGATACGGCCAGGGCAACGGCCAGTTCGACTACCCCCGCTACATCGCCATCGACGGCCAGGACAATATCTACGTCACCGACCTGCAGAACGACCGGGTCCAGAAGTTCACCCCGGTCAAGACCGGCGAGACGGTTACCGGCTACCAGTACGCCTCGCAGTTCGGCAGCACCGGCAACAGCGAGGGCAAGTTCAACTGGCCGCGCGGCATCTCCTTCGACCCCGAGGGCCGGGTCTACGTGGTCGACTCGCACAACGACCGCATCCAGGTCTTCCTGCACATGCTGGACATCACCACCTCGGCCGGCACGGGCGGCACCATCACCGCCTCCACCGAGGTCCAGGAAGACAAGGATAAGACCATCACCATCACCCCGGACACCGGCTACGTCGTGGACGACGTGCTCGTGGATGGATCGAGCGTGGGCGCGGTGACCAGCTACGACTTCACCAACGTCCAGGCCGATCACACCATCAGCGCCACCTTCAAGGTCGCAACCTTCACCCTCACCCCCACGGCCGGCGAAAACGGCTCCATCTCGCCGAGCACCGTGGTCACGGTGAACTACAACGGCAGCCAGACCTTCACCATGACGCCCGCCGATGGCTACGAGGTCGCCGACGTGCTCGTGGACGGCTCATCCGTGGGCGCGGTGACCAGCTACGACTTCACTGGCGTCGTCGCTAACCACACCATCAGCGTCACCTTCCAGCTCCAGACCTTCACCATCACGGCCTCGGCCGGGACCGGCGGGTCCATCAGCCCCGAGGGCGAGGTCAGTGTCAACTGGGGCGCGGACCAGGGCTTCACCATAACTGCGGGCACGGGCTACAACATCGCCGACGTGCTCGTGGACGGATCGAGCGTCGGGGCTGTCGGCAGCTACACCTTCAACGACGTCACCGAGGGCCACACCATTGCTGCCAGCTTCACCCAGCAGACCTTCACCATCAGCACCTCGACACCCGGTGGCCACGGCACGATAACCCCAGGCGGGACCGTGAACTACGGCGACTCCTTCCCCGTGACCATCACCCCGGACTCTGGCTATCAGGTGCTGGACGTGCTCGTGGACGGGGTAAGCCAGGGCGCGATCACCGGCTACACGTTCACGGACATCCAGGCCAACCATTCGATCTCGGCCACCTTCACCCCGATCATGCAGACCATCACGGCCTCGGTCACCCCGGCGAACATGGGGCAGATCTCGCCTTCCGGTTCCGTCCAGGTGGCTTACGGCGCCTCGCAGTCCTTCACCATCACCCCGAACCCCGGCCATCGAGTGACGGCCGTGCTGGTGGACACCATTGATGTGGGCAAGGTCACGAGCTACCAGTTCGCCAACGTGACCGCGGACCACGAAATCGTGGCCCAGTTCGAGCAGGGGACGACGAGCCTCGCGGCCATCTACCTGCTCCTGCTGGGTGACCAGCAGGTGACCCTGGAGGCCCTGGAGACCGACGGGGAGGGCCAGCCGTTGGCCCAGGAATAGGCTGAAAGCCAGCTAGGATTGTGGACGCGGGGGGAGGACGACCTCCCCCGCATTTTCATTTGATGGCGTGCAGTTTGTAGTCGCGGCTGCCGAGGCCGAGCGAGACGGCGTAGTCCAGGCCGTAGTCCTCGGGCACGGACCGGTTCACCGCCCGGAACTTGTCCGCGCCCGGGGCAAGGCCTTCCGGCAGTTGGCTGGGATAGAGGGCCGGCGCGGCCGTGACCATGTCCAGACAGGCCTGGTCCAGGGCCACGGGGTCGAAGGAGGCGAAGACGCCCAGATCCGGACAGAGCGGCGCGTCGGACCAGGAGGCGCAGTCGCAGTCCGGGGTGATCTGGACCGCGAAGCTCACGTGGAAGGCCGGCTTCCTGCGGTTCAAGAGCACTGCCGCGGCGTATTCCATCATCCGGGCCAGGAACTCGCCGATGTCGATCTTCCAGTCGATCTCGAGCCCGCCCTTCGCGCAGGCGTGGAAGCAGGCGCCGCAACCCACGCACACGGCCCGGTCGACCTGGATTTTGCCCTCGGCCGAGAGCGAGAGCGCCCCCGGGCCGCAGACCTCGAGGCAGGAGCCGCAGCCCGCGCATTTGTCCTCGTGGAGGATGGGCCCCAGGCTCTTGTGCTGCTGCATCTTGCCCCGGCGGGTGGCGCAGCCCATGCCCACGTTTTTCAGCGCCCCGCCGTAGCCGGCCAGGATGTGGCCCTTGAAATGCGACAGGGTGACCAGCGCGTCGGCCGCCGCGATGTCGCCGGCGATGTAGGCCTCCCGGTTGTATTTGCCCTTGACCGGCAGGACGGCCTCGTTCTGGGATTTCAGCCCGTCGGCGATGACCACCGGCGCGCCGAGCAGGTTGGCGTCGAAGCCGTGGGCCGCGGCCTGAAGCGTATGGGCCACGGAGTTGCCGCGGTTGCCGGCGTAGAGAGTGTTGGCGTCGGTCAGGAAGGGCCTGGCTCCGAGTTTCGCGTAGAACTCGATGACCGGCTTGTACCACAGGGGCGAGATGAAGCGGCTGTTGCCGCCCTCGCCGAAATGGACCTTGAGCGCGGTCAGGTCGCCATCCTGAGCGGCCTTGTCCGCGCCCGCGGATTTCAGGAGCCTGGCCATCTTGGCCGCTAAGGGCGCCTTCATGCTCGCCCGCAGGTTCCAGAACCAGACATCGCTTTTCACGGCCTGCCTCCCATGTCGGGTTTGTCGAAGAATCCGCTCACGGATTCGGTCAATAGCATGCGCGCCGCGGCAAAACCATGCCGGGCCAGAATTTCGGCCGCCTCGCCGGCTCTTTCCCGGGCCTTTTCCGCCTCGGCCGAGGCGATCTGGAGACAGCTGCCGCCAGCCGTCAGGCGCAACCGGAACTCGACCAGGCCCAGGGCGGCAAGCGCCTCCTCGGCCGCGGCCAGCCGGACGAGCAGGGCCGCATCGGGGGACAGGCCGTAGTCCAGCCGGGTAAGCAAACACGGCCGGGCGGGCTGGTCCGGGGCGCTAAGGCCAAGGGTCGCGCCCAGGCGGCGGATGTCGGGCTTGGTGAGGCCGGCCTCGGCCAGCGGACTTTTCACCCCGAGCTCGGCCAGAGCCCGGCGGCCGGGACGGAAGGCCGTTGTATCCGAGGCCTGGCTGCCCTCGAGCACGTTTGCCAGGCCCAGGCTTCCGGCCAGCTCCATGGCCGCGGCGAAGAGCTGCTTCTTGCAGGCGTAGCACCGCTCGCGCGTATTGGAGAGGACCTCGGGCAGGGCCAGGGGATCGACCGTGAGCCGGTGGTGGGGCAGGCCGAGGCCCGCGCACCAGGCCAGGGCCGCACGCGACTCCGCGGCCGGGATGTGCGGCCCGGTCAGGTGCAGGAGGTGAAAAGGCAGGCCCAGGCGTCTGGCGACATGCGCCAGGAAGCGCGAGTCGAGCCCGCCGGAGACGGCGATGAGTCCGGGCGCAAGCCTCGTCAGCTCCGTAACGAGGCGCCGATATCCAGGGTCGCCGCCTGATTCAGAGGGCGCCGCGTTCACAAGGAGACGATCTCCTCCTGGGCCTCGGTCAGCGTAAACTCGCCCTTGACGATCCAGTTCTTCAGCTCGTCGGCGATTTCGAGCGCCATGACCTGGCTGGAGATGGGCACCGAGGGCACGCTCTTGCCCTGGACCTGGATGGAACCGGATTTCAGCTCGGCAAAGGTCGGGTTGGCCAGGACCTTGCTCACGCCGTTGGGGTAGTCGTGGCCGTAGTCGCGCACGGGCATGGTGATGTCCTCGTCCGAGACGCCGGTGAAGAAGGCCAGATCCTCGTTCAGGATGGGAATGGGGATGCCCACGCCCACGGCCAGGGTACAGCCGTAGCCGACCATGCTCACGCCGCGCAGATAGCGGGCCTTCATGTGCTTCAGGTCGCCCTTCAACATGAGCGTGCCGGCGGCCACCTGGGGCAGGCCGCGCTCGTTGCGGGGCGGCTTCTCCTTGTGCTGGGTGCCGGCGCCGAGCACGTAGCCCACGCCGCCGCCGAGGAAGATGCGCGTGCCCAGGCCGATGGTCCGGCAATAGGGGTCGTTGAAGAGCGGTGAGAGCTCGCCGGCCGTGGCGAAGTTGGCGTTGCGCATGTCGGGTTTGAGCGGCCCCATGTAGGTGTAGATGGTCCGGCTGGTGAGGTTCACCGCCACGTTGTAGCTCTGGTAGCAGTTGCGGGGATTCAGGAGCACGGCGTTGGGCAGGTCGGCCAGGGTGATGTCCTTCTCCAGCTCCTTGCGCGGGTAGCAGTCCGTGCCGTAGGCTTCGGCCCGCAGGCGCACCACCCGGCCGCGGACCAGGTCCTCGATGACGTGGGACCCGCCGTAGACGAACTTGCCAGGGTAGACCTTGTTCAGGGGGTCGTCCTCGCGCGGCTCGGTGGCCCCGATGTAGGCGTCCACCGCGGCCAGGCCGGCATAGGCCGGGACGTCGTTCAGCCAGACCTTGGAGGCCTTGATCAGCGGTGTCTGGGGCTGGCCGAAGTTGAAGAGAAGCCCGGAGGAGCACATGGGCGAGAAGGTGCCGGTGGTGACCACGTCGACCTCTTTGGCCGCCTTGACCTTGCCCAGGCGTCTGACGGCGTCGACCATTTCCGCGGCGTTCAGGACCACGGCCTTGCCGGCCTTGATGCGCTTGTTGATCTCGGCGATGGTCTTGACCACTTCGTATGACTCGGACATGGGCTCCTCCAGCAAGCAGTTCTCCAGAACTGGGAAGCTTGTCCCAGTTCATTGAAATTGGCAAGAGGGCAGAGGGCGGCTGGCCGCGGCCCGGGTCTGGCCGCCCGACTCCTCACTGTCAAAAAAAAGTATTATATTCAAGGTAATTAACGCTGTTTTTCACAGCTTTTTTTTCGCTTGGCCTGAAGCCCCTTTTAGGGTATTGGATGGACTGCTTTGAGGGGGTGCAAGTTGAAATTTAATACATTGAATTCATTGAACTAATTAGTCCATAAACGCACACCCCGAGAGACTGGTCGCCCTTGCTCAAGCACACCCTGCGCCGCCACCTCGAACAGGCCTTCTCCGAAGACGAGCTCAAGCGCTGGTTCGACCCCCTGGGTCTGGCCGTGACCGATGCCGAGAAGCGTCTGGAGGTCCTTTTCCCCCACGCGTTCTTTGCCACCTGGTTCGCCCAGACCGTGCAGGACCGCTTCGAGGAGAGCTTGAGCCGCTATCTCGGCCCGGGCTACGTCATCGGCTACCTTGCCGACGGCCATCTGACCGCCCCCGGGCAACGGCCGGCGCTCGCCCCAAAGAGCATCGACTTCCCCTTCGGCCACCAGTTCTCGTTTGATTCCTTCCTGGCCAACGACAAGAACTACTTCCCCCTGGCCTCGGCCAGGGAAGTGGCCAAGGCCGGGCAGGTGACCTACAACCCCTTCGTGGTCTGCGGGCCTTCCGGCTCGGGCAAGACCCACCTGTTGAAGGCCATCGCCAACGAGCTGTCCAGGCGCCACGGCCGGGAGGCCGTGTCCTTCGGCACCGTCGAGGACCTGAACGCGCTGTTCACCGCCCAGCCGCCGGACCAGGTCTACCGCGCCCGCGAGAACCTGCTGCGCTTCGAGGCCCTGATCCTCGACGACCTCGGCCTGATCAAGCGCTACCCGGACATCCAGCAGGAGCTCATCCTGGTCTTCGACTCCTTCTACGACCGCAAAAAGCAGCTCATCTTCGCCAGCCAGGACAAGCTGGCGGGCTACGACTTCCTCGACCCGACGCTGAAATCCCGGCTGGAATGGGGGCTCATCGTCAACCTGAAGCAGCCCGACCTCGATATCCGCCTGCGCTTCATCGAGCAGTCCTGCAAGCAGAAGAAGCTCGGCCTGGACAAGGAGCAGATGCTTTCCCTCGCCCAGCGCTTCCAGGACTTCCGCTACCTCCAGGGCATCCTGCTCAAACTCTCGGCCTTCCGCGAGCTGGTCAACAAGGACGTCAGCTCCGAGGATTTCGAGCACATCCTGGCCCACACCGAAAGCGGCAACCATTCGGCCCTGACCCCGGAAGTCATCATCGGCGTGGTCGCCGGTGAGTTCAAGCTCGACCCCAAGAACCTGAAGAGCGCCAAGCGCCACCACAAGGTGGTCCAGGCCCGGCAGGTGGCCATGTATCTCTGCCGCCAGCTGCTCGGCATCTCCTACCCGGCCCTGGGCCGGGTCTTCGGCGGCAAGGACCACAGCACGGTCCTTTACGGAGTCAATAAAATCCAGGAATTACAGAATGTTAACAGAGATACGAAAAACTTGATCCAAACGCTCAAGGACAAGTGCCTGAGCCTCAGCCGGGAGTGAGCCGGAGAGCCCCTGGATGTGCCTACAACGGCCTTGGCCCGAAGCTGAAAAACCATTAAAAAATGAATAATTTCATGATGCTATCTGAGATAGGAACAGACGAACAGCGCCTCTTCTACAACGACAAGGAGCCTTGAGTATGTTCTTAAGAGTATTCCGCGACGACATCATCGATGGCCTGCAGAAATCGGCCAACATCATCCCGGCCAAGACCGGGGCGGCCTTCCTGCGCACCATCTGGCTCAAGGCCGAGGCCGGGGTCCTGAAGATCATGTCCACGGATTCGAACCTCGAGTTCTGCGGCGCCTACCCGGCCCAGATCGAGCGCGAGGGCCTGGCCGGCGTCCAGGGCAGGTCCTTCTACGACCTGGTCAGCAAGCTGCCGGCGGGCGAGATCGCCATCACCGCCGAGCCCGGCAAGCAGCAGGTCCTGGTCGAGCAGGGCAGCCGCAAGTACAAGCTGCCGGCCAACGACCCCACCTGGTTCCAGAGCTTCTCGGTCTACCCCGAGAACACCTCGGTCTTCTGGACCGGCGACTTCCTGCAGGAGATCATCGACAAGATCGCCTTCTGCATCGCCGAGGAGGACACCATGGAGGCCATCGCCTGCATGAACATCGTGCCCACGGTGGACAAATCCGGGGGCAAGGTGGTCGAGGCCTGCGGGATGAACGGCCACCAGTTCGCCATGCTGCGCTTCGTCAACGACGACATCCACGCCATGCTGCCCCACGGCGGCGTGCTCATCCAGAAGAAGTACCTGGTGGAGCTGAAGAAGTGGCTCACGACCACGGAGATCGAGATGTCGCTCGGGGAGAAGCGGCTCTTCTTCCGCACCGCGGACAAGACCGAGACCTTCAGCCTGCCCCAGTCCTTCTACCAGTACCCGAACTACAACACCTTCCTGGCCAAGATCGCCGCACCCGGCTCGAGCTTGAGCCTCGATCGCCAGGAGCTCATCGACGCACTCAGGCGCATCGCCATCTTCAACTCCGAAAGCAACCGCTGCACCAACATGCGCTTCGGGACCGAAGCGCTGGAGCTCTTCGCCCAGGGCCAGGACGTGGGCGCGGCCAGCGAGTCCATGCCCGCCGAATTCTCCGGCGAACTGGACAAGATCGCCTTTCCCACCAGGAACCTCATGGACATCCTCGGCCACTTCGCCTCGGCCAAGGTCGCCTTCAAGCTGACCGGTGCCGACGGACCCTGCGGCCTGACCGGCGCCGACGATCCCCAGTACCTGGTCATCATCATGCCCATGAAGATCGTGGAAGAAACATACTACACCGAGGAAGCCGTCTAACGCCATGGCCGAACCGACGAACAATCACGAATATACCGCCGACAACATCACCGTTCTCGAGGGCCTCTCGGCCGTGCGCATGCGCCCGGCCATGTACATCGGCTCTACCGACGTCCGCGGCCTGCACCACCTGGTCTACGAGGTCGTGGACAACTCCATCGACGAGGCCATGGCCGGGTACTGCGACCGGATCAAGATCGTCCTGCACCTGGACAACTCGGTGACCGTGTCCGACAACGGCCGCGGCATCCCCGTGGACATGCACCAGAAGGAGCACAAGCCGGCCCTCGAAGTGGTCATGACCAAGCTCCACGCCGGCGGCAAGTTCGACAGCAACTCCTACAAGGTCTCCGGCGGCCTGCATGGCGTGGGCGTGTCCTGCGTCAACGCCCTGTCCGAATACCTCGAGGCCACTGTCCGGCGCGACGGCCGCAAGTACCGCCAGCGCTACGAGCGCGGCGTGCCCGTGACCGGGCTCCAGGACCTGGGCACGGCCGAGGAGCGGGGCACGACCATTCGCTTCCGCCCCGACGAGGACATCTTCGAGACCAACCAGTTCAACTTCGAGGTTCTCCAGAAACGCTTCCAGGAGACGGCCTACCTGAACCCCGGCCTTGAGATCTACTTCAAGGACGAGCGCAACAACCTGGAGAAGAGCTACAAGTTCGAAGGCGGCATCCGCTCCTTCGTCCGGGACTTGAACGAGGGCCAGAACCCGACCCACGCCATCATCAGCGGCACCGGCGAGGCCGACAACGTGCTGGTCGATTTCGCCTTCCAGTATAACCAGGGCTACAAGGAAAACACCCTGACCTTTGCCAACAACATCCGGACCACCGAGGGCGGCACACACCTGATCGGCTTCAAGACCGCCTTCACCCGGGCGCTCAACACCTACATCCAGAGCGCGGACCTGCCCAAGAAGCTCAAAGAGAAGCTGACCGGCGACGACGTGCGCGAAGGCCTGACCGCCGTGCTCTCGGTCAAGCTCCCCAACCCCCAGTTCGAGGGCCAGACCAAGACCAAGCTCGGCAACAGCGAGGTCGCGGGCATCGTCTCCTCGCTGGTCTACGACCGGATGATGACCTTCTTCGCCGAGAATCCCATCGACGCCAAGACCATCGTCGAGAAGGTCGTGGACGCGGCCCGGGCGAGAGAGGCCGCGCGCAAGGCCCGCGACCTTGTACGCCGCAAGGGCGCCCTGTCCGACCACTCCCTGCCCGGCAAGCTGGCCGACTGCCAGTCCAAGGACCCCAGGGAATCGGAATTATTCATCGTCGAGGGGGATTCGGCAGGCGGCTCGGCAAAGCAAGGTCGAGACCCGAAGACGCAAGCCATTCTGCCGCTGCGAGGCAAGATACTGAACGTCGAGAGAACGAGAATGGACAAGATGCTCGGCAATAAAGAAATCCGGGCACTTATCACTGCCATGGGCGCTGGAATCGAAGATGAATTGGACCTCGCCAAGCTGCGGTATCATAGCATTGTCATCATGACCGACGCCGATGTGGACGGGGCGCACATCCGCACCCTGCTCCTGACCTTTTTCTTCCGTCAGTACCGGGAGCTCATCGACAAGGGCCACCTGTGGATCGCCCAGCCGCCCCTCTTCCGGGTGCACAAGGGCAAGATGGAGCGCTACATCCAGAACGAAGAGGAGCTCAATCGTTTCCTCCTGGACAAGGCCGCCTCCGACCTGGTCGTGGTTTCTCCCACCGGCGCCGAGATGACCGGACAGGAACTGGTCGACTACCTGGGCAAAGCCTCCTTCCTCAAGGCCAAGGCCCAGGAAGCCTCCCACTACGGTGTGGCCGAGGACCTCTTCCTGGCCGTCGCCGGATATCCCGTGAAGCTCGATACCGCGGCCTTCGAGACCGGCATGCCCGAGGGCCTGGCCGCGACCATGGCCGCAAAGGGCTTCGGCCTGGCCGTGGACAGCGTGGACGACGGCGTGGAGAAACGCATCTTCGTCGTCTTCAGCCGCGAAAACGGCGAGCACATCCGCCTCGGCGTCGAGTTCTTCAACTCCAAGCTCTACCGACAGTCCTTCGAGGCCCTGTCCGCCTTGCGGGCCGGCGCCGCCGGGGGCGGACTGACCTTCACCGTGCGTAAAAGCGACGGCGAGACCGAAATCACCGGCGCCTTCGCCCTGCTCGACCTGGCCATCGCCGAGGCCTACAAGGGCTTCACCATCCAGCGCTACAAGGGCCTGGGCGAAATGAACCCGGAACAGCTCTGGGAAACGACCATGAACCGCGAAAAACGGACCATGCTCCAGGTCACCGTGTCCGACGGCGAAGAGGCCGACGACCTGTTCTCCAAGCTCATGGGCGACAAGGTCGAACCGCGCCGGGAGTTCATCGAAAGACATGCCCTCAGCGTGCAGGACCTGGATATTTAGAGAGGGGAAAAGAGAAGAGAAGATGAAGATGCCTCCGGCGGCCGGGGGGAATGATTCCCCCCGGACCCCACCAGTCTGGCCGGTTTGCCTCCGCCTGTCTTCCAGGCGGAGGCAAACCGGCCAGAAGAGGGTGTTCCGGAGAAGTCGAAGTCGTAAAGCTGGACTAACTTTGGGTAAAGCCAGAAGTTTTTGGGGAGGGTGAGGGTTCGGGAGAGGGAACACCTTTTTTCAAAAAGGTGTTCCCTCTCCCGACTCCCCCTCTCCCCTGCCAAAGGAGCCATACGTGACGGAACAGATCTCCATCGAGCGGGAAATCAGCAAATCCTACCTCGAGTATTCGCTTTCGGTCATCATCGGCCGGGCCATCCCGGACGTGCGCGACGGCCTGAAACCCGTGCACCGGCGCATCCTTTTCGCCATGCACGAGCTCGGCAACACCTTCGGCCGGCCGTACAAGAAGTCGGCGCGCGTGGTCGGCGACGTCATCGGCAAATACCATCCCCACGGCGATTCCGCGGTCTATGACGCGCTGGTGCGCATGGCTCAGGATTTCTCCATGCGCGACATGCTGGTGGACGGCCAGGGCAACTTCGGCTCCATCGACGGCGACTCCGCGGCGGCCATGCGGTACACCGAGGTGCGCATGGCCCGCTTGTGCGGGGAGCTTCTGTCCGACATCGAGAAGGACACGGTCGACTGGCGGCCGAACTACGACAACAGCCTGGAGGAGCCGGCCGTCCTGCCGGCCAAGGTGCCGAACCTGCTCCTGAACGGCTCGAGCGGCATCGCCGTGGGCATGGCAACGAACATCCCGCCCCACAACCTGGGCGAGCTGATCGACGGCACCCTGCATGTCCTTGACAATCCCGAGTGCACGGTGGCCGACCTGCGGGCCTTCATCAAGGGCCCGGACTTTCCCACCGGCGCCTCCTGTTACGGCGGCCGGGGGCTTGTCGAGGCCTACGAGACCGGCCGGGGCACGGTGCGCATCAGGGGCACGGCGCAGGTCGAGGAGCGCAAAGGCCACCGCGAGTCCATCGTCATCAGCGAGATTCCGTTTGCGGTGAACAAGTCGACCCTGGTGGAGAAGATCGCCCAGTTGGTCAACGAGCACAAGATCGACGACGTGGCCGACCTGCGCGACGAATCCGACCGCAAGGGCATCCGCATCGTCCTGGACATGAAGAAGGGTGCGATCCCCGACATCATCATCAACGCCCTGTACAAGTATACCCAGCTCGAGACCTCGTTCGGCGTGAACATGATGGCCGTGGTCGGCAACCGGCCGATGCTCCTCAACGTGAAGCAGATTCTGGAGTATTTCCTCGAGCACCGGCGCGAGGTTATTCTGCGGCGCACCCGGTTCGATCTGGACAAGGCCGAGAAGCGGGCTCACATCCTCGAGGGCTTGCGCATCGCCGTGGACAACATCGATGAGGTGGTGGAGCTGATCAAGGCCTCCAAGACCCCGATCGAGGCCAAGGAGCGGCTCATGGACCGCTTTGCGCTGTCCGAGGTGCAGAGCCAGGCCATCCTGGACATGCGCCTGCAGCGCCTGACCGGCATGGAGATCGACAAGCTCCTCGAGGAGTACCGCGAGCTGCTGAAGAAAATCGAGTACTTAAGCAGCATCCTGCGCGACGTCGAGGTCCTGAAGGGCGTCATCCGCGAGGAGCTGGCCGCGATCAAGGAGAGCTACGCCACGCCCCGGCGCACGGTCATGCTGGCCGAGAGCCCGGGCGAGATCGACGTCGAGGACCTGATCCCGGACGAGGACGTGGTCATCACCCTGTCCAAGCGCGGCTACGTGAAACGGGTCTCGCTCGAGAACTACCAGCAGCAGCGCCGCGGCGGCAAGGGCGTGGCCGGCCTGCAGACCGGCGAGGGCGACTTCGTCCAGTCCCTGTGCATCACCACCAACCACCAGTTCCTGCTGCTCTTCACCAACCTCGGCAAGATGCACCTCCTGAAGGTCCATCAGGTGCCCGAGGGCTCGCGCTACGCCAAGGGAGCGCACATCGCCAACCTGCTGCCGCTGGAGCGCGACGAGTACGTGGCCACGGCGCTGGCCTTTCGCGAGTTCCTGGACGACGCCTACCTGTTGTTCGTGACCAAGCACGGCATGGTCAAGCGCTCCAGCGTCGGGCTCTACCGTAACGTGCGCGCCAGCGGCATCCGGGCCGTGTCCATGCGCGAGGGTGACGAGCTGATCATGGTCAAGGAGATCACCCCGGGCGACGAGGTCGTCCTGGTCACCGAGGACGGCACGGCCATCCGCTTCTCGGTCAGCGACGTGCGGCCCATGGGCCGCACCGCCGCCGGCGTCAAGGGCATCGCCCTGCGCGGCGGGGACAAGGTCGTGGCCGGCGTGGTCGTGAGCCCTGAGGGCGAAATATCGACAGGTGAGCGCAAGGAGATCCTGACCATTGCCGAGAAGGGCTACGGCAAGCGCACAGAGATCGACCAGTACCGGGTGCAGACCCGCGGCGGGCGCGGGGTGATCAACATGAAGGTCACGCCCAAGACCGGCAAGGTCCTGGGTGCGATCATGGTCAAGAATTCGGACGAGGTCGTGCTCCTGACTTCTGGCAACAAGATCATCCGCTTCTGCGTCTCCGAGGTCAGCCTGGTCGGCCGGGCGACCCAGGGCGTGCGCGTGGTGACCATGGACAACGGCGGCACCGTGGCCGGTTTCGACGCCGTGGCCGAAACCGAGATAGGCCCGGTCAGCTGAGGAGGGCGCACTGGGACCGACCATGCGCTCGCTCGCGGTGCTCGTTTTGGCCCTCTGCCTGGGCCTTGCGGCCTGCAACGGGGAGCCGCCGGAGAACGGCCTGCTGCAAAAAGCCCAGCAGGCCTACGCCAGCGGCCTGTATCTCGAGGCCGAGGGGCTCTACGAGGAATACCTTCAGCACCACCCCGCGGCCCCGGAGCGCTGGGAGGCCTGGAGTCGTCTCCTGGACATCGTCCAGACGGTCAAGGGCGACAACGACAAGGCCAAGGCCCTGCTCGAGGCCATGATCCTGGAATTCGGCGGCCAGCCCCGGCGGGTCTTCGCCGCGCTCCTGCGCATGGGCGACATCCACGCCCAGGAAAGCCAGTGGCGCAAGGCTGCCGAGGCCTGGCAGAAGGCCGAGGGCCTGGGCGAGGCCGGGGGGCCGGGAGGCCGTTGCGCGGTGCTCCTGCGCCTGGGCCGGGCCTACCGCAGCTTGAGCCAGTACGACCTGGCCCGCGACTGGCTGCATGGCTGCATGGCCGACGTCGACGGCTCCTGCCGGCAGACCTGCCGCTACGAGCTGGCCCAGACCTGGTACTTCAGCGGCAACTGGCAGGAGGCCAGGGCCGTGCTCGAGCCGCTGGTCACGGACGGGGACGCGGCCGGCGAGGAGGCCAGCGTGGCCGCCTTCCTGCTGGCCGACGTCTACCAGAACCTGGGTGAGACGGCCAAGGCCCGCGCGCTCCTGACGAGCATCCTGGCCAGCCACCCCAACCCCAAGGCGGTTGAGGTCAAGCTCGACCAGCTGCCCAAGGAGTGAGCCGGCCGGACCGCGCTCTTGACGGCCTTGCGGCTTGCGCCCATAGCATGGTGTCCGGGGCCTTGTCGGCACGTCTGGGAGCGCCATGGACAACCGCCAGAACCTGATCATCGGCAACATCCTCGCAAGCCTGCCGGTGGGCATCGCGGTCATCGATTCCACGGGCAGCGTGGTCTTCACCAACCCCGCCCTGTCGCTCCTCCTCGGCTACACGGACGCGGATTTCCGCCGCCAGGGCTGGGGTCCGCTCCTGTTCCACAACGCCCGAAACGACGACTTCAACCAGGTTGTCGTGGACGCCATCCAGCAGGAGAGCGTCAACCTCACCCGCGAGGTCTTCTACGACCCGCCGGAGGAGGGGCGCAAGCGTCTGGCCATTACCACCTCGTTCCTGCGCGACGGCGGCGAGGTGGCCGGGGTGGTCGTGCTGGTCGAGGACGTGAGCGAGGCTTACGAGGCCCACCTGCGCGAAAAGGAGTTCATGCAGGAGCAGCATCGGGTGGAGCTCAAGCGGGTCGAGTCCATGCGCAAGCTGGCCCTGTCCGTGGCCCACCAGATCAGGAATCCGGTCATGTCCATCGGCGGCTTCGCCGCGCTGGCCCAGCGCCGCTTGTCCGTAGACGACCGCCTGCAGAGCTATCTGGCGACGATCATCGACGAGGCCAGGCGGCTGGAGGAGGTGGTCAAGGCCGTGCACGAGTATGCCGCCCTGCCCTTGCCCAGTCCGGTGCCCACGTCTCTGACCGAGCTGGTCCGCGCCGCCAGGCGGATTCTCGAGGCCCGGGCCGCCGAGCTGAAAAGGGCCTTCGTCTGGCGCGAAAGCCTGGCCAGCGTCGAGCTGGCCGTCGATCCGGCGCTCATGGCCGAGGCCCTGGGCGCGCTCCTGGTCAATGCCCTGGAGTTCTCGCCCGGCGAGCGTCCGGAGATTCGGCTGGAGGCCAGGAATACGGGGGCCCGACTTGAGCTTACAGTCATCGACCGCGGCCGGGGCATCGCCGCCGCCGACCTGCCGTATGTCTTCGATCCCTTCTTCACCACCAAGGCCCGGGGGGTGGGCCTCGGCCTGCCCAAGGCCAGGCGCATCGTCGAGGAGCACCACGGAGCGGTCAGCCTGTCGAGCGCGCCCGGAGCGGGCACCACGGTGACCGTCAGCCTGCCCCTCGCGCCGCCCGGTGCGAGCGATGCGACCGGTGCGACCGCTGGGACCGGAGCCTAGCGGGGGGTGGCGCCGATGAGGCAGGCCTCGGAGTAGGGACCGGTGTTGGGCGTGATCTCGTTCTGGCCGGTGGTCTCGATGACCGCGCGCCAGTAGCCCGAGCCGATGTCCAGGCGCTTGGGCGCCCGGGTCACCAGTTCCATGGGCAGATGGACGAAGCGGTCCTGGAGCCTGGCCACGACCATGGCGGTCTTGCCGGCCATGCCGGCGTGGACCGCGTTCTGGCCGAGGAAGCCGCAGTAGACGCGGTCGTTGGCGTTGGCCGGCACGGAGCGGATGATGTAGCTCGGGTCGATGAACTTGATGGTGTGCGGCAGGTCGATGTGGTCGAAGCTGCGCCTGATCTCGGTCATGAGCAGCTGGCAGATGTCGCCCAGCCGGACGTTGCCCGAGGCGTCGGTCTCGTGCCTGCCGTTCAGCAGGTGCTGGCCGGCGCCCTCGGCCACCAGGACGACCGAGTGATGGCGCTCCCGCAAGCGCGCTTCCAGGGCCGGGATGAGGCCGCGCTCGCCGTAGAGCTCGAAGGGGTACTCGGGCACCAGGACGAAGTTGACCTCTTTGAGGGCCAGGGCGGCCTGGGCGGCGATGAAGCCGGCGTTGCGGCCCATGACCTTGACGATGCCGATGCCGTTGTAGGCGCCCACGGCCTCGACGTGGGCGCAGGCTATGGCCTGGGTGGCCTTTTCCACCGCGGTGTCGAAGCCGAACGAGCGGGTGATGAAGCTGATGTCGTTGTCGATGGTCTTGGGGATGCCGATGACCGCGATGGCCAGGTCGCGGCGGCGGATCTCCTCGACGAGCGTCCGGTTGGCGCGCATGGAACCGTCGCCGCCGATGACGAAGAGGATGTCGATGTTCATGCGTTCGAGGGCGTCGACGATGTCCTCGGCCGGCTGGGGACCGCGCGAGGAGCCGAGGATGGTGCCGCCGAACTTGTGAATATCAGCCACGGTATCCGGGGTCAGCTCCAGCACGTCATGGCCAAAGGATGGAATGAAGCCCTGCAGGCCGAAGCGGATGCCGAGGCAGGCGGCGACCTTGTAGGAGTGGTAGGCCTCCAGGACCAGGGAGCGGATGACGTCGTTGATGCCCGGGCACAGGCCGCCGCAGGTGACGATGGCGCACTTGGTCTTGCGCGGGTCGAAGAAAATCTTGCTCCGCGGGCCGGCGGCCTCAAAAGGCAGGCGAGGCGGGGTCAGGCTGAACTCGTCGAGTTCGGACAGATCTACGCGGACCTTGCGGCCCTTCTGGTCGGGCACGAAGCGGCAGTAGGACAGGGGGTTGTCGTGGCGGGCCTCGCCGAGGTTCTGGATGGCCGTATCCACGGCTACGGTGCCGACCTGGGCTTTCTCGGTGGTCATGGTGTCTCCGTCTTGGGTGCTTGTGCCTTTCCCTAGCATACATCACGGCAAAGAAAAAAGCCGCAGTCGGTGGTCCCGACTGCGGCTTTCTGGTGACAATGCCGCGCGGGCTAGACCTTGCAAGCCGTGCGCAGGTCGGCGGCGGCGTCGGTCTTCTCCCAGGTGAACTCCGGCAGCTCGCGGCCGAAGTGCCCGTAGTTGGTGGTCAGGCGGTAGATGGGGCGCCTGAGATCCAGGTGCTTCAGGATGAAGTAGGGCCGCAAGTCGAAGACTTCGCGGATGGCCTGGGTCAGGGTCTCGTCGCAGACCTGGCCGGTGCCCAGGGTGGAGGCCAGCACGCTGACCGGCTCGGCCACGCCGATGCAGTAGGCGATCTGGACCTCGACCTTCTCGGCCAGGCCGGCGGCCACGATGTTCTTGGCGATGTAGCGGGCCATGTAGGCGCCGGAGCGGTCGACCTTGGACGGGTCCTTGCCGGAGAAGGCGCCGCCGCCGTGGGCTCCGGCTCCGCCGTAGGTGTCCTGGATGATCTTGCGCCCGGTCAGGCCGCAGTCGGCCATGGGTCCGCCGTAGACGAAGCGGCCGGTGGTATTGATGAATATCCGGGTCTTCTTGTCCACCAGCTCGGGCGGCAGGGTGTGGAGGACGACCTCCTTCTTGATGGCCTCGACAAGGTCCTGGTAGGCGATGTTCGGATCGTGCTGGGCCGAGACCACGACGTTGTCGATGCGCACCACCTTGCCGTTGTCGTATTCCATGGCCACCTGGGTCTTGCCGTCGGGCCGCAGGAAGTCGAGGATGCCCTCCTTGCGCACGTAGGCCAGGCGCCGGGAGAGCTTGTGGGCATAGTAGATGGGCGCGGGCATGAGCGTCTCGGTCTCGGTGCAGGCGAAGCCGAACATCATGCCCTGGTCGCCGGCGCCCATGTCCTCGGGCTTGGTCCGGTCCACGCCCATGGCGATGTCCGGGGACTGCTTGTCGATGGAGGAGAGCACGGCGCAGGTCTTGTAGTCGAAGCCCATGTCCGAGCTCACGTAGCCGATGCCCTTGATGGTCTCGCGCACGATTCCGGGCAGGTCGGCCCAGGCCGTGGTGGTGATCTCGCCGGCGATGATGGCCATACCCGTGGTCACCAGGGTCTCGCAGGCCACCCGCGAGTTGGGGTCCTGGGCGATAAGGCTGTCCAGGACGGCGTCGGATATGGCGTCGGCGACCTTGTCCGGATGACCTTCGGTCACGGACTCGGAGGTGAACAGATAACGGCCTTTACATTGGATCATGGGCTTTCCTCCTTGGGGACGATGGGCACTGTTCGGCTTAGAGGGCAAATACTTTACGTCGTCAAGAGCAAATTATCAAGAAGCCGCGACCGGCCGAGCTGCACGGCCACCGCGGCCAGGGCCGCCGGGCCGATCTCGACCAGCGGCTCGAGGTTTTCGGGGTGGACGATCTCCACGTAATCCACCCGGCCCACGGGCACGTTCGCGGCGTAGTAGGCCAGGATGTGCTCCCTGACCGCCTTTGCCGAGCGCTCGCCGGCTGAAACCAAAGCCCTGGCCGACTGCAGCCCGCGCTGCAGCCCCGGGGCCTGGGCCCGCTCCTCGGGCGTCATGTAGACGTTTCTGGAGCTCAATGCCAGGCCGTCGGGCTCGCGCACGATCTCGTGGCCGAGGATGGTGACCGGGAGGAAGAGGTCCGTGACCAGGCGGCGGATGATGGCCAGCTGCTGCCAGTCCTTCTGCCCGAAGACCGCGACGTGGGGCTGGACGAGATTCAGGAGCTTGGTCACCACCCGGGCCACGCCGGCGAAATGCACCGGCCGGCTTTTCGCGCACAGGCCGCGGGCGAGTGTGGGCACCTCCACCCGGGTGTCGTCGCCGGGCGGATACATGGCGGAAGTTTCCGGCGCGAAGAGCAGGTCCACGCCGTGCTCCTCGGCCAGCGCGCGGTCGCGCTCGAGGTCGCGCGGGTACTTGGCCAGGTCCTCGTTCGGCCCGAACTGGGTGGGGTTGACGAACAGGCTGACCACGACCTTGTCCGCCTGGCCGCGGGCCGCGTCCATGAGGGAGAGGTGCCCGCGGTGGAAGTAGCCCATGGTCGGCACCAGGCCGACGCGCACGTTCTGCTGGCGCCAGGCCAGGCACTGGGCCTGGAGCGCATACGGATCGGTGATGATGTCCACGCTGAGTCCTCCGGCAGCCCTGCCTACCCCATCGGGCGCACGGGGGCAAGCTAGCCCAGAAGATCGAGGAGCAGGGCCGAGAGGTCGTTGGCCAGGGCCGCCTCGGCCCGGCCGAGGCGGGCGGTGAAGGCCGAGGCCGGGGCGAGGAGGCTCTTCGCGCCGGCGGCCAGGGCCCGGCGCGCGGATGCGCCCCAGGCGCTGAGCAGGCCGTCCGCTCCGAGCAGGCGGGCACGCAGTCCTTCGGGGTCGGCGGCCAGGGCCGTGAGAAACCGCCAGGGATCAAAGCGCACGGCCCGGCCCTGGGCCAGGACCGTAATGCCGTCGCCGGCAAGCTCCGTGGAGATATCCGCGGCCGGCGTGGTGAAGCTGGCGGCCAGCTCCTGGCCGAAAAGCTCCGCATCCTGCCCGAGCAGGCCGGTCAGCTCGCCGTAGGCCGTGAAGACCGCCTGCAGGGCCTGGGGCAACGCCTGGCTCAGGGATTCGACCGTAAGCGTCCGGCGGTCGCCGAAGGCCTGTTCCAGGTCCATGGCCAGCCGGCCGGCGTCGCGCTCGAAGTTACCCGGGGAGCGGACGAACGTATCTCCATTCACCGTAAGCCGGCCATCCACCCCGGGCGTGGCCGTGGCAGTAAGGCCGAGCCGGGAGAGGAGCCCCGTGACGCCGTCCGGGCTCGAGCTCGCGTCCTCGCTCAGGCGCAGGCGCTCTCCGGGGCGGGCCGGGGCGGCCGTGACGCTCAGCTCCACCCGGCGCCGGGAGACCATGTCCGCCAGGCGCGGATCGTAGTAGGGCCGCTCGACCTGCGCACGCTCGGCCCGGGCCATTTCCTGGGACGAGTTGAGGCGGCTCTCCAGGGTGGCCAGGACCTCGGTCCAGGTCTGGCCGGCGCTGACCGGCACCGCGACCTCGCGGGACTCGCTGCCTCGCGTCACGGTGACGGTGTAGGTCCCGGCCGCCAGGTCGGTGACCGCCCCGGGGTCGAAATCGCGGCTGACGTAGGTCGTGGGCTTGGCCGGCGAGGAGCCGACCAGCTCGTAGCGTCGGAGCGCGGCCGGGCCGCGGGCCGGCGGCAGGGTTGCGAGGCCGAGGGCCTGGGCCAGGTGGCCGGAGGCGTCCCGGACGCTGAGTTCCTCGGTGCTGCGGGCCTCGTTCACGGACAATACCAGCAGGTCGCCGCGGCCGGTGGAGCCGGGCAGGCGCAAGCCCGGGCTGGTCTGGGTCAGCACTCGGGCCTCGACCGGCAGCCTGGCTGCGTTCACCGCCTCGGCCAGGCCGGCCAGCACCTCCCGGGCCGTGTCGCCCTTGGCCACGTCCAGCTGCACGGTTTCCCGCTCCCGGCCGAGGCCAAGCGTCAGGGCATAGCTGCCGGCGGGCACAGGTGCGCTCCGACCCGGGGAGAAGCCGCGCGAGGCCAGCCGGTCGTAGGGCATGGCCGCATCCGCACTGCGGGCCTCGGCCGTCAGGTACCCGGCCAGGCTGTCCTCGGGCACGGCCAAGCGGGCCACGGCCAGAGGGCCGCACGCCTCGGGCCAGGCCACGGCCTCGATGGCCGAGGCGAGGTTTTTCAACCGGGTTTCGAGAACCTGGGCCAGGAGGTTCGAGAGGCGGCCGGCGCGCCTGGCCGCGAAGCGCGCGGCCAAGTCCGCCTGCCAGAGGGCGGCGTCGCGCTCGGGAGCGGCAGGGCCTGCGGATTTGAGCAGCGGCTCATGGCTGGCCAGAGTGTTCAGGTCGATCGATTTGGTCACCGTTCGGGCCGTCTCCGTAGTCCACGCGCTCCAGGCACAGCCCACGCGCCGGGGCCGTGGCCGGGGCGAGCGTTCGGTCCCGCCCCATCAGTAAGGATCGGACGGCGTCCGCGGAAACTTTACCTCGGCCGGCCTCGACCAGGCAGCCCATGATGTTGCGCACCATCTGCTTCAGGAAGCCGTCGGCGCTGATGCGCCAGACGATCTCCTCGGGATGGTCGCCGGGCGTTCGCGTAAAGGAGAAGACCGTGCGTACGCTGGAGGAGACCGGGGTGCCCACGTTCTGGAAGGCGGCGAAGTCCTGGCGGCCGACGAAGAGCCCGGCGGTCCGGTCCATGAGGTCGAGGTCGAGGGGGCCGGTGCGCCAGACGAATGGCCGGCGCTGGGGATAGACCCAGTCCCGGGTCAGCCACAGATGGTAGGCATAGGTCTTGCCGATGGAATCGAAGCGGGCGTGGAAGGCGGGTGAAGCCTCGGCGGCCTCGATCACCGCCAGGTCCTCGGGCAGCTTCGCGTTCAGGGCCCGGCGCCAGGGGATGTGGGCGCAGCGCTCGGGCACGTCCACATGGGCCACCTGGCACAGGGCGTGGACGCCCGCGTCGGTTCGGGCCGAGCCCTGGGCGCGCACCGGGGCGCCGACGATCGCCGAGACGGCCTCTTCCACGACGAGCTGGACCGTGCGGGCGCGGGGCTGGATCTGCCAGCCGGAGAAACGGGTGCCGACATAGGCCAGGGTGAGCTTCAAGCGCGGCATGGCCGCCTCATAATCGAAACGCGCCCGGCTGGAAAGCCGCCCGTGGCGGTCGGGCAGACATCTTGCATGGGCTCGGACGGCTTCCGGGCTTGACGGGGGCCGCGCCCGGTCGCATTTTCGAAAGACGCATCAAGGCCGCGGCTTGAAGGCCCGGTCGAGGAAATAACGCATGCCCAAGCTTGTGCGATTTCTGCTCCTGGCCCTGGCCGCGCTGCTGGTCATCAGCGCTCCGGCCGCCGGCGAGCGGAAGAAGAAAAAGATATTCTTCCTGAACTCCTACCACAATGGCTACACGTGGTCGGACGACATCGTCGAGGGCGTGCGCCAGGTCCTCTTCGCCGGCCCCTATCCCATCGAGCTGCAGATCGAGTACATGGACGCCAAGCGCTATCCGCCCAAGGTCATGGGCCCGCAGCTCTTCGATCTCTATTCGCGCAAGTACGCCGGCGAGGAGTTCGACGCCGTCATCGCCTCGGACAACGACGCCTACGACTTCATCCTCGACTACGGACCGCGGCTCTTCCCCGGCGTGCCGGTGGTCTTCTGCGGCATCAACGACTTCGAGGAGCGGCGCATCGAGGGCCGGGAGGTGACCGGGGTCCTGGAGAGCCTGAACGCCAAGGAAACCCTGGACATCGCCCTGGCCCTGCACCCGGAGAAGCGCCGGATGATCGTCATCGGCGACGAGTCGACCACCGGCTGGGCCATCCGCCACCAGATCGAGGACGTGGCCCCGGCCTTCGCCGGCCGCCTGGCCTTCGAGTTCTGGAGCCAGGACGACCTGGCCCACATCCTGGACAAGGTCCGGGACCTGCCCGCAGACACCTTCCTCTACTTCATCCCCTTCTACCAGAACATCGGCGGTGCCTTCTACTCGGCCGCGGAGCTCCTGGAGAGCGTGGCCGCCGAGACCAATGCGCCGCTCTATTCCAGTTGGGAATTCCTGCTCGACCACGGCACCGTGGGCGGCAAGCTGCTCTCCGGAGTGCGCCACGGCCAGGACGCGGCCCGACTCGCGCTGCGCGTGCTCTCCGGCGAGAAGGCCGCCTCCATCCCGATCATCCGCGACACCCAGGCCGAATCGCTGCTGCTCTTCGACTGGAATGTCCTTCAGCGCCTGCACATCGACCACGCCCTGCTGCCCCCCGGCAGCTCCTTCATCAACGAGCCCCGGGCCTTCTACGAGCTGGACAAGGAGCTCTTCTGGACGATCATGGTCTCGCTCGCCCTGATGCTCGTCATTCTGGCTCTGCTCGCCCGCAACATCGTCCGGCGCCGGGCCGTGGAAGAAAAAATCAAGGACCAGCTCTCCTTCCGCGAGATCCTCTTGGACACCCTGCCGCAACTCATCTGCTGGAAGGACCGCGAGCAGCGCTACCTGGGCGTCAACCGCTCCTTCACCGAGTTCTTCGGCCTGAAGGACGCGCAGGAGTTCATCTCCCGGACCGACGCCGAGATGCAGCTCGATCCGGATTTCGTGCGCCAGGTGGGGGCGCTGGACCGCCAGGTGACCGAGTCCGAGCGGCCCATCCTCAAGCACCGCCTGACAGTTTGCGACGCGAATGGCGAGGCCGCCTGGCTCGAGATCACCAAGGTCCCCTTGCGCGACGAGAAGGGCCGGGTGGTGGGGAGTCTGAGCACCGCGGACAACGTCACCCGCGAGGTCAGCCTCGAGCGCCAGCTGGTGCAGTCGCAGAAGATGGAGGCCATCGGCACCCTGGCCGGCGGCCTGGCCCACGACTTCAACAACATCCTGACCTCGATCATCAACTCGACCGAGCTGGCCCTGGGCGACATCACCCCCGAGACCATGACCAGCCGTGACCTTGAGCGGGTGCTGAAAGCCGCCTCGCGCGGCAGCCGGGTGGTCAAGCAGATCCTGACCTTCAGCCGGCCCTCGCAGGAGGGCTTCGCCATGGTCAACGCAAGCGAGCCGGTGCGCGAGGCCCTGGGCCTGGTCGAGGCCTCCCTGCCGCGCAACATCACCATCCATGCGGACATCCCGGACAGGCCGATCAGCCTGCACACCGACCCGACCCAGATCCACCAGGTGGTCATGAACCTGTGCACCAACAGCTTCCAGGCCCTGCGCGAAACCGGCGGCCGGATCGAGGTCGGCCTGGCCCGGGAGTGGCTGGACGAGGAGGCGGCCAGCGTGCTCGGCCTGCAAGCCGGCGGCTACGCCCGCCTGAGCGTGGCCGACGACGGTCCGGGCATTCCGCCGGAGATCGCGGACAAGGTCTTCGACCCCTTCTTCACCACCAAGGACAAGACCGAGGGCACGGGTTTGGGCCTGGCCGTGGTCCACGGCATCGTCAAGGGCCACCAGGGCGCGGTGCGCCTGACCAGCGTGCCCTGGGAGCGCACCGCGGTTGACATCTTCCTGCCCTTGCGCCATGGCGACCAGGCGCAGCCGGTGAGCCACGCCGGTGCCGCGGCCCCGGGTCGGGAGCGGGTCCTGTTCGTCGAGGACGACGTCGATCAGCTGGCGACCACGCCGCGGCTCTTGGAGAGCCTGGGCTATGCCGTGACCGCCAGCCAGTATCCGGCCGCGGCCCTGAAGCTCCTGGCCGAGGGCGGCGACGACTTCGACCTGGTGGTCACCGATTTCGACATGCCCGAGACCAACGGCCTGGAGCTGGCCCGTAGCGTGGCCCACATGCTCCCCGGCCTGCCGGTGATCATCGTCTCCGGCCGCGAGGTCCCGGCCGAGGCCGCCAGCCTGGCCAACGTGGCCGGGGTGGTCATGAAGCCCTACACCAAGGAGAACCTCTCCCAGGCCATTCGCCAGGCGCTGGCGGCCTGAGGAGCATGAAAACCGATATGTCCACCATCTTGGTCATCGACGACGACGCCGAAGTACGCGAAACCATGGAGAGCCTGGTCGTGCGCCAGGGACACAGCTGCCTGACCGCCGGCAGCCTGGCCGAGGCGAGAGTGCGCCTGGCCTCGCCGAGCGACGTGGTCTTCCTCGACATCCGCCTGCCCGACGGCGACGGCTTGAGCCTGCTGCCGGAGCTGAAGGAGGCCCAGGGCGCGCCCGAGGTCATCATCCTGACCGGCCAGGGCGACCCCGACGGCGCCGAGCTGGCCATCCAGGGCGGGGTCTGGGACTATCTGGTCAAGCCGAGCTCGGTCAAGGACATCGGCCTGACGCTCAAGCGCGCTCTGGCCTACCGCGAGGAGAAACGGGGCAAGGCCCTGCCCGCGGCCTTGAGCCTGGACAGCGTGGTCGGGGTCAGCCCGGCCATGCAGGAGCTCTTCGAGCGCGTGGCCCAGGCCGCGGCCTCGGAAGCGGGCGTGCTCCTGACCGGCGAGACCGGCACGGGCAAGGAGCGCCTGGCCCGCCTGATCCACGCCAACAGCCGCCGCGCCGAGCACGAGTTCGTAGTCGTGGACTGCGCCTCGCTGACTGAATCCCTGCTCGAATCAACTCTCTTCGGCCACAAGAAGGGTGCCTTCACCGGCGCCCAGTCAGACCGCCCGGGCCTGGTCAAGCTGGCCGATCTGGGCACGCTCTTCCTGGACGAGGTCGGCGAGCTGCCGCTTTCGGCCCAGAGGGCCTTCCTGCGCGTCCTGCAGGAGCGCCGCTTCCGGCCCGTGGGCGAAACCCGCGAAGTGGCCAGCGATTTCCGGCTGATCTCGGCCACCAACCGCGATCTGGCGGACATGGTCGCGGCCGGCCGGTTCCGGGAGGACCTCTTCTTCCGGCTGAAGACCATCCACCTGAACCTTCCCCCCCTGCGCGAACGGCGGGAAGACCTGCAGCCCTTGGCCACGCACCAGGTGGAGCGGCTGTGCGAGCGCTACGGACTGCCCCCCAAGAGCTTCGCCGCCGACTTCTTCGAGGTCCTGGCCTGCTACGACTGGCCGGGCAACGTACGCGAGCTGTTCAACGTCCTGGAGCGGGCCGTGGTCGCCGCGGGCCGGGAATCCACCCTCTACAGCCTGCACCTGCCCCACGAGGTCCGGGTCAAGGCCGCCCGGGCCCAGATCGAACGCTGCCAGCGCCTGGGCCAGGCCGAGCCCGAGGCCGTGCTCTGCGTCCTGCCCGGCGACGAGACCCTGCCCACCCTGCGCGACTATAAGTCCCAGGCGGAGAAGACCTACCTGGCCGCGCTCATCACCCGCACCGCGGGCGATGTCGGGCGGATGGTCGACGTCTCCGGGCTGTCCCGCTCCCACCTCTACGCCCTGCTGAAAAAGTACGAAATGACCCCTTAAGGAGGGGAAAACTTCGTCTTTTTTTGGACAATCTGAAAATTCGGACGACAGCGTCCGGAATTTCGGATACGCTATCCTTCGCCACCCGAGCCGTCACGGCGGCGTCACGGGACCGTCATGCGGTCGATATCGACCGCCCGCAGGTCCATCTTCCACGGCTGACCCGGGTTTCGCGTCTGAATTTTCGGACAAATCCGGGCGGCCGAATCTGCAGGAGTTCCGGCTCTTTTACATAACCACATTGAATTGTTAATCTTTTTGAAAAAGATGCGTGTTGGCACGTGTCTTGTTTTGGCAAAGGTCGGCTGCCCCCGGGCGGCCGGAATCCAGTAACGATTCACGGACAAGGAGAATTCCGGATGGCAATGCTGAAAAAGACCATCGACGGTAACTCGGCTGCGGCCCATGTGGCCTATGCCTTGAGCGAGGTGGCCGCCATCTACCCCATTACGCCCTCGTCACCCATGGGCGAGGAAGCCGATGAAATGGCGGCCCAGGGTCGCAAGAACATCTTCGGGCGAGAGGTCATGATCCGCGAGATGCAGTCCGAGGCCGGCGCCGCAGGTGCGGTCCACGGCGCGCTGGCCGCCGGCGCCCTGACCACGACCTTCACCGCCTCCCAGGGCTTGCTCCTCATGATCCCCAACATGTACAAGATCGCCGGCGAGCTGTTGCCCTGCGTCTTCCATGTCACCGCCCGGGCCCTGGCCAGCCACGCCCTGTCCATCTTCGGCGACCATTCCGACGTCTACGCCTGCCGCCAGACCGGCTTCACCATGCTCGCCTCGTCCTCGGTCCAGGAGGTCCATGACATGGCCCTGGCCGCGCACCTCGCGGCCATCGAATCGAGCGTGCCGGTTCTGCACTTCTTCGACGGCTTCCGCACCTCCCACGAGATCCAGAAGATCGAGCTGCTCGACTACGGCACAATCGCCTCCCTGGTGAACATGGACAAGATCGCCGCCTTCCGCGGCCGGGCCATGAATCCCGAGCACCCGCAGCTGCGGGGCACGGCCCAGAACCCGGACATCTTCTTCCAGAACCGCGAGGCCTGCAATCCGGCTTACCAGCGGGTCCCGGGCATCGTGGCCGAGGCCCTGGCCAAGGTCGCCAAGGCCACCGGCCGCACCCACAACCTCTTCGACTACGTCGGCCACCCCGAGGCCGAGCGCGTGGTCGTGTCCATGGGCTCGGCCTGCGAGGCTCTGGAGGAGGTCGTCCTGCACCTCATGGCCGCCGGCGAGAAGGTCGGACTGGTCAAGGTCCGGCTCTTCCGGCCCTTCGACCTCGGCGCCTTCACCGCGGCCCTGCCCAAGAGCGTCAAGCACCTCGGCGTCCTCGACCGGACCAAGGAGCCCGGCGCCCTGGGCGAGCCGCTCTATCTCGACGTCTGCACCGCGCTCTCCGAGCAGGGCCTCACCCTGCCCGTGGTCGGCGGCCGCTACGGGTTGGGCTCCAAGGAGTTCACCCCGGCCATGGCCGCCTCGGTCTACGCCAACCTGGCCGCGCCCTCGCCCAAGAACCACTTCACCGTGGGCATCAATGACGACGTGACCCACTTGAGCCTGCCGCTCGACGAGTCCTTCCCGGACACCACGCCCAAGGGCACGGTCCAGTGCAAGTTCTGGGGTCTGGGCTCGGACGGCACGGTGGGCGCCAACAAGCAGGCCATCAAGATCATCGGCGACGCAACCGACCTCTATGCCCAGGGCTATTTCGCCTACGACTCCAAGAAGTCGGGCGGCATCACCGTCTCCCACCTGCGCTTCGGCGAGAAGCCCATCCAGTCCACCTACCTGGTCAACCAGGCCGACTTCATCGCCTGCCACAACCCGGCCTACGTCCATATCTACGACGTGCTCGAGGGCATCAAGACCGGCGGCACCTTCCTCCTGAACGCGCCGTTCGCGCCCGAGGACATGGAGGCCAACCTGCCGGCGGAGATGAAGCGGACCATCGCTGCCAAGAAGCTCAAGTTCTACACCATCGACGCGGTCAAGATCGCCCAGGACGCGGGCCTGGGCGGGCGCATCAACATGATCATGCAGACGGCCTTCTTCAAGCTCTCGGGCGTCATGCCCTTCCAGCAGGCCGTGGACCTGCTCAAGCAGTCCATCCACAAGGCCTACGGCAAGAAGGGCGAGAAGATCGTCAACATGAACATCGCCGCCGTGGACCAGACGCTGGCCAACCTGCGCGAGGTCGCCTACCCGGAGAGCTGGGCCCAGGCCGCGGCCGAGCCGGCCAAGGCCGATACCGTGCCCGACTTCGTGAAGAACGTCATGCGCCCGATCTTGGCCCAGAATGGCGACAAGCTGCCGGTCAGCGCCTTCACCCCCGACGGCATCTTCCCCACGGCCACCGCGCAGTACGAGAAGCGCGGCGTGGCCATCAACGTGCCGGAGTGGGTGAAGGAGAACTGCATCCAGTGCAACCAGTGCGCCTTCGTCTGCCCGCACTCGGCCATCCTGCCGGTTCTGGCCACCGAGGCCGAGCTGGCCGGGGCCCCGGCCGGGTTTACGACCCTGGAGACCAAGGGCAAGGAGCTCAAAGGCCTCAAGTTCCGCATCCAGATCGACACCCTGGACTGCATGGGCTGCGGCAACTGCGCCGACATCTGCCCGGCCAAGGAGAAGGCCCTGGTCATGCGGCCCATCGCCAGCCAGACCGAGGCCCAGGTGCCGAACTTCGTCTTCGCCGCCGGCGTGCCGCTGAAGGACCGGATCCTGCCGCGCGACACGGTCAAGGGCAGCCAGTTCCAGAAGTCGCTCATGGAGTTCTCCGGGGCCTGCGCCGGCTGCGGCGAGACGCCCTACGTGCGCGTCCTGACCCAGCTCTTCGGCGAGCGCATGATCATCGCCAACGCCACCGGCTGCACCTCCATCTGGGGCGCCTCGGCGCCGAGCACGCCCTACTGCGTGAACAAGGACGGCCATGGCCCGGCCTGGGGCAACTCGCTCTTCGAGGACGCGGCCGAGTTCGGCTTCGGCATGCACATGGCGATCAAGGCCCGGCGCGACCGGCTGGCCGCGATCATGGAGGCGGCCCTGGCCGGCGAGTCCTGCCCGGACCCGAAGCTGCGCGAGGTGCTCTCCGGCTGGCTGGGGAGCCGCGACGACGCTGCGGGCTCCAAACGCTACGGTGATCAGCTGAAGGCCCTGTTGGCCGGCGTGAGCGACGGCCCCCTGGCCGAGGTGAAAGCCCAGGCCGACATGCTGACCAAGAAGAGCATGTGGACCATCGGCGGCGACGGCTGGGCCTACGACATCGGCTACGGCGGCCTGGACCACGTGCTGGCCTCGGGCGAGGACGTGAACATCCTGGTCCTGGACACCGAGGTCTACTCCAACACCGGCGGGCAGTCGTCCAAGGCCACCCCGACCGGGGCCATGGCCAAGTTCGCCGCCACGGGCAAGAAGACCGCCAAGAAGGACCTGGCGCGCATGGCCATGACCTACGGCTACGTCTACGTGGCCGCCGTGGGCATGGGCGCGGACAAGCGCCAGCTCTTGAAAGCCCTGACCGAGGCCGAGAGCTACAAGGGCCCCTCGCTGGTCATCTGCTACGCCCCGTGCATCAACCAGGGCATAAGGAAGGGCATGGGCAAGACCCAGGAGCAGACCAAGCTGGCCGTGGCCTCGGGCTACTGGCCGCTGTTCCGCTTCGATCCGCGCCGGGCGGCGAAGGGCGAGAACCCCTTCCAGCTCGACTCCAAGGCGCCCGACGGCACGCTCCAGGAGTACCTCTCCGGCGAGACGCGCTACGCCGCGCTGGAGAAGATGTACGCGGGCGAGTCCAAGCGGCTGCGGGTCGAGATCGAGGCCGATGTCTGGCGCCGCTGGCACATTCTCGAGACCATGGCCGCCACGCCCGGCCTGACCGCCGGGACCGGCCAGGAGGAAGTCTGCACCCTGGCCCAGGTGGGCGAGCACGCCCGGAGTGAAAACCCCGACCAGCCCTGCGACGACGGGAGGGCGGGAAAATAGCCTGAAAGCGGGCTGGGCGCCGGCCTCGCGGGTGCGAGGTCGGGCCGATCCCGGCGCCCAGCCCGCTTCAACAACAACCTGATTCGTGGGAGGATTGAGGCATGACGTGGCTACAGGTATATGATCCGCTGGGTAACATCCTGTTCTCCGCGCTGGTCGCGGCCATTCCGCTCATCATTCTTTTTTACATGCTGGCCGTGCGCCGGGCCAAAGGCCATTGGGCCGCCCTGTTCGGCACCGCTTCGGCGGTGATTCTGGCCATCGCCGTCTGGGGCATGCCTACCGGCATGGCCATCAATGCCACGCTGAACGGCGCCCTCTACGGCATCTTTCCCATTGTCTGGATCGTGGTCACCGCCATCTGGATCTACAACATGACCGTGGAGTCGGGCGAGTTCGAGATCATCAAGAACTCGCTGGCCTGCGTGACCGAGGATAGGCGCCTGCAGGCCATCTTCATCGCCTTCGCCTTCGGCTCCTTCATCGAGGGCACGGCGGGCTTCGGCACGCCCGTGGCCATCACCGCGGCCATGCTCGTGGGTCTGGGCTTCAACCCGCTCTACGCCGCCGGCCTCTGCCTCATCGCCAACACCGCGCCCGTGGCCTTCGGCGCCATCGGCATCCCGATCGTCGTGGCCGCCCAGGTCACCGACCTGGACATGATGCACATCAGCCAGATCGTCGGCCGCCAGCTGCCCTTCCTGTCGATCATCGTGCCCCTGTGGCTGTCGGTGACCATGTGCGGCTTCAAGCGCTCCATGGAGGTCCTGCCGGCCATCATGGTCGCCGGCATCTGCTTCGCCGGCTCCCAGTTCCTCGTCTCCAACTTCATGGGCCCCTACCTGCCGGACATCATCTCGGCCATCGTGACCATCGTCGGCCTCTACCTGTTCCTGCGGGTCTGGCGTCCCAAGAACATCTGGCGTTTCGCCTCCGAGCCGGCCGTGACCACCTCCCGGGCGAGCTGCGCCTACTCCTCGGGTGAGGTCATCCGCGCCTGGATGCCCTGGGTCATCCTGGCGGTGATGGTCTTCCTGTGGGGCTTAGGGCCGGTCAAGAAGGCGTTGACCGCCATCTGGACCGTCTCCTTCCAGTGGCCCGGCCTGCACAACCTGGTGCTCAAGACCGTGCCCATCGTGGCCAAGGATACCCCCTACGCCGCGGTCTACGGCTTCAGCTTCTTCTCCGCCGCCGGCACGGCCCTGCTCTTCACCGGCATTTTGTCCGTGTTCCTCATGCCCAAGTACGGCTTCGGCAAGGCCGTGGCCTGCTTCGGCCGCACCCTGCGCCAGCTGCGCTTCCCCATCGTGACCATCGCCATGATCCTTGGCCTGGCCTACATCATGAACTACTCCGGCATGAGCGCGACCCTGGGTCTGGCCTTCACCAAGACCGGCGCCCTGTTCCCGTTCTTCGCCCCGATCCTCGGCTGGCTCGGCGTCTTCCTGACCGGCTCCGACACGAGCTCCAACGCGCTCTTCGGCAGCATGCAGAAGACCACCGCCCAGCAGATCGGCGTGGACCCGGCCCTGACCGTGGCCGCCAACTCCTCGGGCGGCGTCACCGGCAAGATGATCTCCCCGCAGTCCATCTCCGTGGCCACCGCGGCCTCGAACATGGTCGGCCACGAGGGCGACATCTTCCGCTTCACCCTGCCCCACTCCATCGCCATGCTCCTGTTCATCAGCGCATTGACCTATCTCCAGGCCTACGCGCTCAAGTGGATGCTGCCCTAATCGGATAGCCCGACCCCAGGCCCCCGGACGGATCCGCCCCGGTCCTCCGGGGGCCTCCTTCAGGATTTCACAATATAATAGCGAAACATGAGGTGCGAGATGACCACCAAGGCTTTGAGCAAGGAATTCGAGGCCATCGTCGGCGCCGAGAACGTCCTGACCCAGGAGTCGGACCTGCACAGCTACGCCTATGACGCCGCGGTGCTGCCTTCCCAGTCGCCGGCCATCGCCGTGCGCCCGACGACCCGCGAGGCCCTGGGCAAGGTCGTCAAGCTGTGCAACGACAACGCCCTGCCCCTGACCATCCGCGGCGCCGGGACCAACCTCTCCGGCGGCACCATCCCCAAGGCCGGCGGCGTGGTCGCGCTGACCGGGGCCTTGGACAAGATTCTGGAGATCAACGAGGCCGACCTCTACGCCGTGGTCGAGCCCGGCGTGGTCACCGCCAAGTTCGCGGCCGAGGTGGCCAAGCTCGGGCTCTTCTACCCGCCCGACCCCGGCAGCCAGGCGGTCTCGACGCTCGGCGGCAACGTGGCCGAGAACGCCGGCGGGCTTCGCGGCCTCAAATACGGCGTGACCAAGGACTACGTCATGGGGCTGTCCTTCTTCGACGTGAACGGCGAGCTGATCAAGACCGGATCGAGAACGGTCAAATGCGTCACCGGCTACAATCTGGCCGGGCTCATGGTCGCCTCCGAGGGCACGCTCGGCGTCTTCGACACCATCACCCTGAAGCTCGTCCCGCCGCCCAAGGCGGCCAAGGCCATGATGGCCGTGTTCGACAGCGTCATCGCCGCCTGCGAGGCCGTGGCCGCGATCATCGCCGCCAAGATCGTGCCGGCCACGCTCGAGTTCCTGGACAACTTCACCATCCGCACAGTGGAGAATTTCCGCCACGCCGGCCTGCCCGTCGAGGCCGAGGCCCTGCTGCTCATCGAGGTCGACGGCCATCCGGCCATGGTCGAGGAGGACGCGGCCAAGGTCGAGGCCATCTGCAAGGAGCACAAGGCCAAAAGCGTGCGCGTGGCCAAGGACGCGGCCGAGAGAAACGCCGTCTGGCAGGCCCGGCGCGACGCCCTGCCGGCGCTCGCCCGGGTCCGGCCGACCACGGTCCTCGAGGACGCCACCGTGCCGCGCTCCAAGATTCCGGCCATGATGGCCATCCTGGAAGAGATCGCCAAGAAGTATCAGCTGACCATCGGCACCTTCGGCCACGCCGGCGACGGCAACCTGCACCCGACCATCCTGACCGACAAGCGCGACACGCACGAGTGGGAGCGGGTGGAGAAGGCCATCGACGAGATCTTCGAGCGGGCGCTGGCTCTGGGCGGCACCCTGTCCGGCGAGCACGGCATCGGCATGGCCAAGTCCAAGTACTTGGTCCAGGAGACCAGCCGCGGCACCATCGCCTTCTCACGCAAGATGAAGAAGGCCATCGACCCCAAGAACATCCTGAACCCGGACAAGATCATCGGGGCGGAGGGAAAAAATGGCTGACCTCAAGCGCCTTGTCGGCATGATGCAGGAGCTGGACGATCAGCTCGTGACCTGCATGCGCTGCGGCATGTGCCAGGCGGTCTGTCCGCTCTTTGCCCAGACCGGGCGCGAGGCCGACGTGGCCCGGGGCAAGCTGGCCCTGCTCGACGGCCTGACCCACGAGATGCTGAAAGACCCGCTGGGGGTCAACGAGCGCCTGAACCGCTGCCTCTTGTGCGGCACGTGCGAGGCCAACTGCCCGAGCGGGGTCAAGGTCCTGGACATCTTCCTGAAAGCCAGGGCGATCATGACCGGCTACCTCGGCCTGCCGCCGGCCCAGAAGGCCATCTTCCGCGGGCTGCTGGCCAACCCCAAGCTGTTCAACACGCTCCTCGGCATCGGGGCCAAGTTCCAGGGCCTGTTCACCAAGCCCGTGGACGACATGCTCGGCTCGTCCTGCGCCCGCTTCAACTCGCCGCTCATCGGCGACCGGCACTTCAAGCGCCTGGCGGCCAGGCCCTTCCACAAGATCGTGGCCAAGCTCGACGAGCCGCGCCAGCAGGGAGGCCGCAAGGTGGCCTTCTTCGTCGGCTGCGTGCTGGACAAGGTCTTCCCCGAGGTGGCCGAGGCCGCGCTCGTGGCCCTGAAAAGGAACGGCGTGGCCGTCTTCCTGCCCGAGAACCAGGCCTGCTGCGGCATCCCGGCCATCTCCGGCGGCGATGTCAAGACCTTCGAGAAGCTCATAGCCCAGAACCTGGAGGTCTTCGCCGGCGGCGACTTCGACCACCTGCTCACGGCCTGCGCCACCTGCACCTCGACCATCAGGAAAGTCTGGAAGTCCATGGCCCGCAAGCCCGAGCTGGCCGAGGCCGTGGCCAGGCTGGCGGACAAGACCATGGACGTCTCCCAGTACCTGGTCGACGTGGTCGGGGTGAAGCCCGCCGCGCTCAAGGCCGGCGCGCCGAGCGTCACCTACCACGATCCCTGCCACCTGAAGAACTCGCTCGGGATCACGGCCCAGCCGCGAACGGTCATCGCCGCGGCCGGATACGCCCTGAAAGAAATGACCGACGCCGGCACCTGCTGCGGCTGCGGCGGCTCCTTCAACCTGAAGCACTACGAGCTGTCCAAGACCATCGGCGGACGCAAGGCCGACAACGTCGTGGCCTCCGGAGCCGGACTGGTGGCCACTTCCTGCCCGGCCTGCATGCTGCAGCTGACGGACATGCTGTCGCAGAAGGGGGCCAAGATTCCGGTCAAACATGTTTTACAACTCTATGCGTCCGGGGCATAAGGGGGCGCGACATACATCGGCCTTGTCGCGGGCCGGGCGTCCCGCCCCGGCTCCCGGCCCGACCCAAGGCCCCCTCTGACAACCTCGACGTCCGGCGCGAAACCGCCGGGCGGGGCAGAATCCGGAAATCTTTATGGCCAAGAATCTCTACATCATCCCCACCGAGCCGCGCAGCGGCAAGTCCGCGGTAGCCCTGGGCCTCATGCAGATGCTCCTGAAGGACATCCGCAACGTGGCCTTCTTCCGGCCCATCATCAGCGAGACCCAGCCAGGCAAGAAGGATCACGACATCAACCTGATCCTTTCGCATTACTACCTCAACATGCGCTACGAGGACACTTACGCCTACACCCTGAGCGAGGCCCGCGACCTCATCAACAAGGGCAAGCATTCGGTCCTGGTCGAGAACATCCTCGCCCGCTACAAGGCCCTGGAGGCCAAATACGAGTTCGTGCTCTGCGAGGGCACCGATTTCCTCGGCCACGATCCGGCCTTCGAGGCCGATATCAACGCCGAGATCGCGGCCAACCTGGGGGCCCCGGTCATCCTGGTGACCAACGGCCAGGGCAAGACCCCGGACGACATCATCAGCCTGTCCCAGATGGCCATCGACTCCTTCGAGGAGAAGGGCCTGGACATCCTGGCCACGATCATCAACCGGGCCGAGGTCGCGGACAAGGAGGTCATCCTCTCCGCCCTGACCTGCAAGTACACCTCCTCCATCGGCTGCCTGGCCTACGCCATCCCCGAGGTCGGCACCCTGGGCAAGCCGACCCTGGCCGACGTCCAGAAGTGGCTCGACGCCGAGGTCATCTACGGCCGCGAGCACCTGGACACGCTGATCGACGACTACCTGGTCGCGGCCATGCAGGTCGGCAATTTCCTCGACTACCTGAGCCGCAACTGCCTGGTGGTCACCCCCGGCGACCGCTCGGACATCATTCTCGGCTGCTACGCCTCGCGCCTGTCCTCGGCCTATCCCGACGTGGCCGGCATCGTCCTGACCGGCGGCCTCGAACCGGCCAAGAACATCAGGAAGCTCATCGAGGGCTGGACCGGCATCCCCCTGCCGGTGCTGGTGGCCAAGGGCCACACCTTCAAGGTCGCGCGCACGCTCATGGACCTCTACGGCCGCATCGACCCCGAGGACCAGAAGAAGATCGCCACAGCGCTCGGCACCTTCGAGGAATACGTCAATACGGGCGAGCTGCGCGCCCGGCTGGCGGCCAAGAAGTCCACGCGCATCACGCCCAAGATGTTCGAGTACAGCCTGATCGAGAAGGCCAAGGCCGACAAGCGGCACATCGTGCTGCCCGAGGGCGGTTCCGAGCGCATCCTGCGTGCCTCGGACATCCTGCTCAGGCGCGGCGTGGCCGACCTGACCATCCTCGGCGACGAGACCCTGGTTCGGCAGAAGGCCTCCCAGCTGGGTCTGTCCCTGAACGGCGCCCAGATCATCAACCCGGTCAGCTCGCAGCTGATCGATGAATTGAGCCAGAAGTTCTACGAGCTGCGCAAGGCCAAGGGCATGACTCCGGAGCTGGCCCGCGACCAGATGGCCGACCCGACCTACTTCGGGACCATGATGGTCCAGCTGGGCCTGGCCCACGGCATGGTCTCGGGCTCCATCACCACCACCCAGCAGACCGTCCGCCCGGCCTTCCAGATCATCAAGACCAAGCCCGGCGTGTCCATCGTCTCCAGCGTCTTCTTCATGTGCCTGTCCGACCGCGTGCTGGTCTTCGGCGACTGCGCGGTCATGCCCAACCCCACGGCCAAGGAGCTGGCCGAGATCGCCCTGCAGTCGGCCGAAACCGCGGCCGTCTTCGGCATCGAGCCCAGGGTGGCCATGCTCTCCTACTCCACCGGCGAGTCCGGCAAGGGCGAGGAGGTGGACAAGGTCCGCGAGGCCACGCGCCTGGCCAAGGAGATGAAACCTGACCTGCTGCTCGAGGGCCCGCTGCAGTACGACGCGGCCATCGACCCCGAGACGGCGAGGACCAAGATGCCCGGCAGCCAGGTGGCCGGACGGGCCACGGTCTTCATCTTCCCGGACCTGAATACCGGCAACAACACCTACAAGGCCGTGCAGCGCGCTGCCCAGGCCGTGGCCATAGGCCCGGTGCTCCAGGGCTTGAACAAGCCGGTCAACGACCTTTCGCGCGGCTGCAGCGTGGAGGACATCGTCAACACCGTGGCCATCACCTCGATCCAGGCCCAGTCCATCAAGTAAAGAGAGCACTCCAGTCATGATGATACTCGTACTCAACTCCGGAAGCTCCTCGGTCAAATACCAGCTCTTCAACATGGATTCGGGCGAGGTGCTCGCCTCGGGCCTGGTCGAGCGCATCGCCGAATCCGTCGGGGCCATCAAGCACAAGCGCTGGCCCGGCACGCAGAAGGAAGAGTCCTTCTCCGCCGAGATGCCCGTGGCCGACCACAAGGCCGCCCTCATGCTGGTGGTCGATCGTCTCATCGGCTCCGAGACCGGCGTCATCGCCGACGCCTCGGAGATCAAGGCCATCGGCCACCGCATCGTCCAGGGCGGGGCCTACTTCAGCGCCCCGACCCTGGTGGACGACTCGGTGGTGGAGAAGCTGCGTGAGATCATCCCCATCGGCCCGTTGCACAACCCCGGCCACATCGCCGGCATCGAGACGGCCAAGGTGCTCTTCCCCGGCGTGCCGCAGGTGGTGGTCATCGACACCGCCTTCCACCAGACCATGCCGCCCGAGGCCTACCTCTACCCCCTGCCCTACGATCTGTGTAAGGAGCTGCGCATCCGCCGCTACGGCTTCCACGGAACCTCGCACGCCTATGTCGCGGGCAAGGCCGCGGAATTCCTGGGCCGCAAGATGGAGGAGACCAGCGTCATCACCATCCATCTGGGCAACGGCTGCAGCATGGACGCGGTCAAGCGCGGGCGCTGCGTGGACACCTCCATGGGCCTCACCCCGCTGGCCGGGCTCATGATGGGCACGCGCTGCGGCGACATCGATCCGGCCATCCTGCCCTTCCTGGCGGCCAACAAGGGGCTGTCCATGCAGGAGCTCGACACGCTCATGAACAAGGAGTCGGGCCTCAAGGGCATCTGCGGCGTGAACGACATGCGCGACATCCACGCCCGGCGCAAGGCGGGCGACGAACGGGCCGAGCTGGCCTTCCGCATGTTCTGCTACCGGGTGAAGCACTACATCGGCGCCTACCTCGCCGTGATGGGCGAGTGCGAGGCCATCGTCTTCACCGCGGGCATCGGCGAGAACGACTCCGAGGCCAGGGCCCAGGCCTGCGCCGGCCTGGAGTTTCTCGGCATCGTCATGGACGAGAAGGCCAATGCCAGCGCCCCGCGCGGCCGGGAATGCGAAATCAGCGCGCCGGGAAGCCGGATCAAGGTCCTGGTGGTGCCGACCAACGAGGAGCTGGCCATAGCCAAGCAGACAGAGGCCGTCATCAAGGCCCTGGGAACATAGACGTCTAACCGGACGCCGTCCGGGCCGGGCCGTAATGGCCCGGGCGGCGCCCCAATCCGGATGGGGAAGCGGGTATGGTTGCACCTGAAGTCGTCGATCTTTTCACGGAAAAGGCCCGGGCGGTCTCGGCCGTCGTCACTCCGGTGAAGAGCCTGAAGGAGGCCTTCGCCTACACCCTCGACATCTGCGCAAAGAAGGAGGCCTGCCAGCTCCTTGTCTCGGGCTGCGAAGAGGCCCTCTCGCCCAAGGCCGAGGATCTCTGCGAGACCAAGGCGACCAAGATCATCGCCGCGCCGGGTCTGGCCAAGAAGGACTACGCCGCGCTCGGCAAGCTCTGCGCCGAGCAGGGCATCGTCCTTACGGACGGCGGCCTGCGCGAGCGCCTCGGCGGCATCGACATCGGCTTCACCGTGGCCGACTACGCCATCGCCGAGACCGGCAGCCTGGTTCTCGACTCGACCAGCGAGGAGCTCAGGCTCGCGACCATGATCAGCGAGATCCACGTGGCCGTGGTGCCGCTCTCCAAGCTCGCGGCCACGGCCTTTGACCTCGAGACGGAACTTACAGCCAGGATGAAGAACGGCCCGAGCTACCTGGCCTTCATTTCCGGCGCCAGCCGCACCGCCGACATCGAGCGCGTGCTGGCCATCGGCGTCCACGGCCCGCTTGAGCTGCACATCCTGCTTCTGGAGGACAAGTGATGCACGAGGTCAAGGAACTCAAGGACTATCGTGAGGAGCTGCGCGAGTCGCTGGCCAACGAGTTCCAGCGCGGAGCGCTCGACCGTTTCGCCCAGGCCTACCCCCTGGGCCGGGCCAAGGCTTTTGCCGGCCTGGACGTGCCGGGCCTGATCGAGGCGGTGGCCGCGGTCAAGGACGCGGCCGCGGCGCAGATGATGGAACTCTATGCGGAGTTCAAGAAGAACGCCGAGAAGGCCGGGGTCCACGTGCACCTGGCCCGCACGGCCCGCGAGGCCAACGAGATCATCGCCCGGATCGCGGCCGACAACGGGGTGAAGAAGATCGTCAAGTCGAAGTCCATGACCGCGGAAGAGACGCACCTGAACCAGCACCTTGAGCCCCTGGGCTTTGAAGTGACCGAGACGGATCTCGGCGAGTGGATCATCCAGCTGCGCCACGAGGGGCCGACGCACATGGTCATGCCGGCCATCCACCTCTCAAGGAACCAGGTCGCCGACCTCTTCACCAAGGTCACGGGCAACACCCAGCCCTCGGACATCGAGCGCCTGGTCAAGGTCGCCCGGCGCGAGCTGCGGCCCAAATACGTCGAGGCCGACATGGGCATCTCCGGGGCCAACTTCGCCCTGGCCGACTCCGGCACGCTCGGCATCGTCACCAACGAGGGCAACATGCGCCTGGTGACCACCCTGCCCCGGGTGCACGTCGCCCTGGTCGGCCTGGAGAAGCTCCTGCCCTCGCTGCACGAGGCCCTGGTCATAAACCGGGTCCTGCCGCGCAACGCCACCGGCCAGGCCATCACCTCCTACGTCACCTGGATCACCGGCGCCAACCCCTGCGCCGTGGGCCCGGACGGCAAGAAAGAGATGCACGTCGTCTTCCTCGACAACGGCCGCAGCGCCATGGCCAAGGACCCGAACTACGCCCCCATCCTGCGCTGCATCCGCTGCGGGGCCTGCGCCAACGTCTGCCCGGTCTACCGCCTGGTCGGCGGGCACAAGTACGGCTACGTCTACATCGGCGCCATCGGCCTCATCCTGACCTACTTCTTCCACGGCCGGGAAAAGGCGAGAAACCTCATCCAGAACTGCATCAACTGTCAGGCCTGCAAGGCCGTCTGCGCCTCGGGCATCGACCTGCCCGAGATCATCAAGAAGGTCCATGCCCAGATCCAGGACGAGGAGGGCCATCCGCTGCAGAGCAAGATGCTCGGCCTCGTGCTCTCCAACCGCAGGCTCTTCCATACGCTCCTGCGCACCGCGAGCCTGGCCCAGAAGCCGGTGACCAGCGCCGGCTACATCCGCCACCTGCCCATGATCTTCTCCAAGGAGCAGAACTTCCGGGCCTTGCCGGCCATCGCCGCCAAGCCCTTCCGCGACCGCTGGGAGAAGATCAGGCCCAAGGCCGCCGAGGGGGGCCTGAAGGTGGCCCTGTTCTCGGGTTGCGTCCAGGATTTCGTCTACCCCGAGCAGATGGAGGCCGCGGTCAAGGTCATGGCCAAGGGCAAGACCAAGCTCGACTTCCCCATGGACCAGAGCTGCTGCGGCCTGCCGGCGATGATGATGGGCGAGGTCGAGGCCGCCCGCGAGGTGGCCCTGAAGAACGTCCGGGCCATGGACCCGGCGGACTACGACTACATCGTGACCATGTGCGCCTCCTGCGCCAGCCATCTGAAGCACGCCTACCCGAAGCTCCTGGCCGAGGGCCACGAGGGCAGCATCAAGGCCGCCCAGTTCGCGGACAAGGTCATCGACTTCAGCTCCTTTGTCCGCGACGTGCTGGGCATGAAGGACGCGGACTTCAGCCGCAGCCTGCGCAAGGTGGCCTACCACGCGCCCTGCCACCTCTGCCGGGGCATGGGCGTGCGCCAGGCGCCGCGCGAGCTGGTCAACGCGGCCGCGGAGTACGCCATGGCCGACGAGGAGGAGGTCTGCTGCGGCTTCGGCGGCACCTACTCCATGAAGTTCCCGGAAGTCTCGGAGCAGCTCCTGTCCAAGAAGCTGGACAACGTGGAGAAGACCGGGGCCACGCTCCTGGTCACCGACTGCCCGGGCTGCGTCATGCAGCTGCGGGGCGGAGCGAAAAAGAGCGGCAAGCGCTTCGAGGTCAAGCACATCGCCGAGCTGCTGGTCGAGCAGGTGAAATGAGCTGAACGTCCGGGATTGATCTGATTGTCATGCGGCCCGCGCGGTCGCCGCCCGGAAGGCATCCCGGCGGTTGACCTCGCGGGCCGCTCGTTTCATAACCGCGAAGCGAGCGATTGAACAACCAAACAGGGATGTGCGCCGATGAAAGACGTCCGCAAGAAAGCCAAGGAACTGATGTCGGGATACTGCCGGGTCTGCGCGGTCTGCGACGGCCGCGCCTGCGCCGGCGAGGTGCCGGGCATGGGCGGCCTGGGCACGGGCTCGGCCTTCAAAGCCAATGTCGAGGACCTCTCCCGGTTAAGGCTCAACATGCGCCTGCTGCACGACGTGACCGAGCCGGAGCTGGCTGTCTCCCTGCCCGCCCTCGCGCTCGACCTGGCCCTGCCGGTCCTGGCCGCGCCCATCGGCGGCGTGTCCTTCAACATGGGCGGGAAGATGGGCGAGGAGGACTACGTCCGCGCCGTGCTCGGCGGCTGCGCGGCCAAGGGAACCCTGGGCTGCACCGGCGACGGCGTGCCTGACTTCATCCACCAGGCGGGTTTTACGGCCATCGCCGGGCTCTCCGGCCGGGGCATCCCGTTTATCAAGCCCTGGGAGGATGCCGAGTTGTTCGAGAAGCTGGACAAGGCGCTGGCCACCGGGGCGGGCGTGGTGGGCATGGACGTGGACGCCGCCGGCCTGGTCACCCTGCGCAAGATGGGCCGGCCGGTCAGCCCCAAGCCGCCGAAGAAGCTGAAGGAGATCATCGGCCGCACCCCGGCCAAGTTCATCCTGAAGGGCATCATGACCCCTGACGAGGCCCGGCTGGCCGCGGACGTGGGCGCCGCGGGCATCGTCGTCTCCAACCACGGCGGCCGCGTCCTGGATCACACCCCGGGCACGGCCGCGGTCCTGGCCGGGGTGGCGGCCGCGGTCAAGGGCCGCATCGCGGTGCTGGTGGACGGCGGCGTGCGCACGGGCGTGGACGTGCTCAAGATGCTGGCTCTGGGCGCCGACGCGGTCATGATCGGCCGGCCGTTCTCCATCGCCGCCATCGGCGGCGCAGCCGAGGGCGTGGAAAAGTATCTCGACCAGCTCCGCGGCGAGCTGTCCGCGGCCATGATCCTGACCGGCACGGCCCGGGCCGCGGCGGTTCCGGCGGGCGTCCTGGCCTAGCCCGGGCGCGGGAAGCCTCTCTCGAAGCCGCGACCGCCGCAAGAGGGGCCGCGGCTTTTTCATTCCCCTTGACGACCAGGCCGGCTTGAAGGGTATATCTCCTTGTGCGGCAATGAGATTCTTGCCGGTCGGGAGGTGAGCCCATGGCCGAGATATTCCGGAGCGCGACCCCCATCGAGGGGTTTGCCCAGCCGGAGATGGCGTTCCAGTTCCTGCGGGCCTTGTCCGTGGTCTTTGCCGGCGGCGGGGCGCTGGGCGAGTGCCTGGCCGTGCGCGGCCAGGTCGAGGACGGCGACGCCGGGGGCTGGGTCAAGGGCTTTACCGCCATGGCCGACCGCCTGGCGGCCGAGGCCGGCGCGGCCATGGCCGCTGGCCACGAGGTTTCGGCCCGCGATCTGCTCCTGCGGGCCAGCATGTATTACCGCAGCGCCGAGTACTTCGAGGACATCGCGGACGAAAACCACCGCACCCTGGGGCTGGCCAGCGCCGAATGCTTCCGATCAGCGGCCCCGCTCATGACGCCCTACGTCGAGCCCGTGGACATCCCCTTCGAGGGCCTCACCCTGCCCGGCTACTTCGTCTGCCCGTCGGGCCGGCCCAAGGGCACGCTCCTGGTTTACGGCGGCTTCGATTCCTCGGCCGAGGAGCTGATCCTCGCTCACGGGCTTGGCGCCGTGGAGCGCGGCTTCTCGGTGCTGGCCTTCGACGGCCCGGGCCAGACGGGCCTTATGCGCACCCATCCGGGGCTCACCCTGCGGCCCGACACCGAGGCCGTCCTGGCCGCGGTGGCCGACGCCGCGGTCCACCTCCTGGGCGCCGACCCCTCGCGCCTGGCCCTCCTGGGCTTAAGCCTGGGCGGCCACTTCGCCCTGCGCGCGGCGGTCCACGAACCGCGTTTCGCGGCCCTGATCCTGAATACGCCGATCCTCGACATCTTCAGCTACACCGCAGCCTTCTTTCCACCCGGCACGACCGACGGCCCGGATTTCGGCCCGGACGAGGTCCGGGCCATGCCGGACGAGGCCCTGCCGTCGCCACTGCGCCGGAACCTCCTGCAGCTCTTCCGGCGCTACTGCGGACCAGATGGCCGCTCCTTCAAGGCCCTGCTCGAGGCCCTGGCGCGTTTCAGGCTCGAGCCGGAGGATATCGCGGCCGTGACCTGCCCGGCCCTGGCCTGCCTGGGCGCCGGCGAGGGCGCGGAGCCCAGGCGCCAGTGGGAGGCTTTCGCCAAGGCCTCCGGCGGGCCGGTGACCAGCCATGTCTTCGACGCCGACTGGGGGGCCGAGTCCCACTGCCAGGTGGGCAACCTGCAGCGCTTCGCCCAGGTGGCCTTCGATTGGCTGGCCGAGGTCCTGGCTTAGAGAATCTTCAATAAAGTTTGACATCCTGATTCGTTGCGTTACTAAGATGGAGGGCAGATAGGGGGGCGCTGTCACGAAGGGAGAGACGCGCCATGCAGATCATCGAAGACGCCAGTCTGGCCACACTGGAGCTTTCCCTGCGCTGGAAAAGCGCCGAGGCGGCCCATACCGAACGTTTCCTCGCCCGCCGGGTCCAGCTCGGCCACGACCTCTTCCCCTGGGGCTTCAAGGAGGCCCTCCTGGGCCGCGCCCAGGGGGCGGCCGTATCCCTCGACTACGAGGCCGGCTCTGCCGTGCCGCCTTTCGAGCCGGCCGACGTCCTGCGCCTTGAGCGCCGGCAGTTCCTCGCGCGGACCGTCCATGGCTGCCGGGTGGAACCCAAGCCCGGCCGTTTCTATCCCCGGGGCATGATCTCCGGCGTCTCCGGCGTCTATCCCCAGGATGTTTCCCCCTGCCGCATCCTGGCCGTGGACGACGAGCGCATGGTGGTGGACCTGAACCACCCCCTGGCCCGCCATGACTTGACGTTGTCGGCCGTGGTCCGCGAGGTGAGGCCGGCAGTGTCCGATCCCGCCGGCGAGCCCAGGGCCTGGATGGAGGAGCTGGCCGCCAACGGGCCGGGGCTTGAGGCCCGGGCCGGCTTTCCCACGGATTTCAGCGAGTCCTATGCCTGCCTGCGTCAGGACGGGGCGCCCGACGCAGGCTTCTATGCCCGGCCGCGCCTGGTCGGCCACGTGGACGCACGGGCCGACGCTCACCTCAAGGGAGCCTACGGCGAGCGCTTGCGCCCCGGCATGCGTGTCCTCGACCTCATGTCCGGCTGGCAGTCCCATCTGCCGGAAACGGCCGACCTGACCGTCACCGGTCTGGGCTTGAACGCCGAGGAGATGGCGGCCAACCCCCGCCTGTCCGGGCACCTAGTCCACGACCTGAACGCGCAGCCGATCCTGTCTTTCCCGGAGGCGAGTTTCGAGGCCGTGGTCCTGTCCTTGTCCGTGGAATACCTGACCCGGCCCCGCGAGGTCTTCGCCGAGGCCGCCCGCGTGCTCGCGCCCGGGGGAGTGATGCTGGTCGGCTTCTCCAACCGCTGGTTCCCGCCCAAGGTGACCGCGCTCTGGACCTTCCTGCATGAATTCGAGCGCCTGGGGCTGGTGCTCGACTACCTTCTCGGCAGCGGCGCCTTCGAGGAGCTGTTCACCCTCTCGGTGCGCAACTGGGAGCGCCCGCGCGAAGACCGCCAGGCCCGGGACATCACCATCTCCGACCCGGTCTACGTCGTCGGCGGGCGGCGCAAGGGCTAGGCGGACCGCGGCTCTTGTCTTCGGCCTCGGCCGGGTGTATGCCCGGCCGTCCTGCCGGAGGTTCACAGGTGGCGCAAACAATCCGGTCCGTGGGCGAAGGCCGGGGCGGGGCCGTGGGCCTGCTCTTCGTCTCTGCCGTGCTCTGGAGCCTGGGCGGGCTTCTCATCAAGGGCATCGACTGGAATCCGCTGGCCATCGCCTGCGTGCGCAGCGCCGTCGCCGCAGCCTTCCAGCTCCTCTGCCTGCGCACCTTGCGCCTCACCCTCAGCCGCGACCTGCTCATCGCCGGGGTGCTCTATGCCCTGGAGGTGGTCTGCTTCATCACCTCGACCAAGCTGACCACCGCGGCAAACGCCATCCTGCTGCAATACACCGCGCCGATCTACATCGCGCTCCTCGGCCCGCGGCTGCTCGGCGAGCGGGCGACCTTGAGCGACTGGCTGGCCACGGCCGCGACCCTGGGCGGCATGGTCCTCTTCTTCCTCGATGACCTGGATTTCGCCGGGCTGGCCGGCAACCTGATCGCCGTGCTGAGCGGGCTGATCTACGCCCTGCTGATCATCTTTCTGCGGCGCCAGAAGGTCGCCCGGCCGGCCGACTCGGTGGTCCTGGGCAACGTGCTCGTGGCCGTGTGCTGCCTGCCGTTCGTCTTTTCCGGCTCGCCCGGCGGAGAAGGCTTTGTCCTGCTGGCCTTCATGGGCGTCTTCCAGACCGGGCTCGCCTACCTCCTCTACGCCTTTGCCATCCGCCGGGTGCAGGCCATGGAATCGACGCTCATCCTCATGGCCGAGCCCATCCTCAATCCGGTCTGGGTCTTCCTGGCCATGGGCGAGCGGCCCGGAGGCTTCGCCCTGATCGGCGGAGCCGTCGTCCTCGGGGTGGTGGCGCTCAAGGCCGTTTTGGCCGTGCGCCGCTGCCGCCTCGGTCCGGCCTAGCCGGCCACTTTGCGCATGCGGATGTTCAGCAGCTCGACCAGCAGCGAGAAGGCCATGGCCGAGTAGATGTAGCCGCGGTCGATATGCTTGCCCAGCCCTTCCGCCATCAGGAAGACGCCGACCAGGATGAGGAAGGAGAAGGCCAGCATCTGGATGGTCGGATGGCAATTGACGAAGCGGCTGACCGGCCCGGAGAAGAGCAGCATGACCGCCACCGCGGCCACGATGGCCAGGACCATGATCGGCACGTACTGGACCATGCCCACGGCGGTGATGACCGAGTCCAGCGAGAAGACGATGTCCAGGATGGCGATCTGGACTACGGCCGTGAGGTAGGAGGCCGCGGCCTTCTTCGGCAGCTCGGCCGCACCCGTGCCCTCGATCTTGTCGTGGATCTCGAAGGTCGCCTTGGCCACCAGGAAGAGCCCGCCCAGGAGCAGCACCAGGTCACGGCCGGTGACCGCGTGCTCGAAGACCGAAAAGAGCGGCGCGGTCAGGCGCATGATCAGGCTGATGCCGAGCAAGAGCAGGATGCGCGTGATCATGGCCATGGCCAGTCCCAGGCGCCGGGCCTTGTCGCGCACGTTCTCGTGCAGCCTGCCGGTGATGACCACGACGAAGACGATGTTGTCGATGCCCAGGACGATCTCCAGGGCGGTCAGGGTCAGGAAGGCGACCAGGTTCTCGAAGGTCAGAAGCTCAAGCATGCATCCCTCCTATCAGCGAATCGCGGAGACGGCCAGGGCGTCCCAGCGCCAGGCGAGCCAGGCGCCGGTGATGACGAGGCTGGCAATGGTCACCGGCAGTCCGATCCGGGCGTGCGCCGCCCAGCCGAGATGGATGCCGAAGGGCCGGGCCTGCTCGGCCACGATCAGGTTGGCGATGGAGCCGACCAGCAGCAGGTTGCCGGCCAGCGTGCTGGCCAGCGACAGGAGCAGCGCGGCCTGCGGCGAGGAGGCCGCGGGTAGGAGCAGCATGACCGCCGGCACGTTGGAGACGAGGTTGGAGAGGACCACGGTCAGGCCGTAGAGCGTCACGGGCCGGGACGGGTCCAGGCCCAGGACGGAGAGCTCGGCGTAGAGCCGGTCCAGAAGGTGGACCTCGGCCACGGCGTGGTTGACCACGAACAATCCCATGAACAGGAGCAGGAGCTGCCAGTCCACCAGGCCGAACATGCGCCGCGAGGTCATGCGCCGGGAGAGGAGCAGCACCCCGGCCAGGGCCAGGGTCGGCAGCTCCCGGGGCCAGGGGCCGGCCAGGTAGGCGGCCACGAGCACGGCCAGCACGGCCAGGCCCTTGGACGACTGCCAGAGGTTGAAGTCCGGGGCCTCGACGCAGAAATCCCGGGCCGGGGCTGTCCAGCGGCCGCGATGGAGGAAAACGATGATCGCCCAGGCCGCGGCCAGGCTGGCCACGGTGGGCGCCGCGGCGTCGGCCAGGAAGGGACCGAAGGGCAGGGCCGCGACCTGGCCGATGAGCATGTTCTGGGGATTGCCGATGAGCGTCGCGGCCGAGCCGATGTTGGCCGCGCAAGAAAGCCCCAGGAGATAGGGCATGGGGGCGAGGCCCCGGCGGCCGCAGCCCTCGACGAGGATCGGGGTCATGGCCAGGCAGACGATGTCGTTGGCCAGGAGCGCGGACAAGAGCGCGGCCGCGGCGATGACCAGGGCCAGGAGCCCGGCGGGCTGACAGGGCACGGCGCCGATGTGCCGGGTGAGCCAGGTGTAGAAGCCGCCGAGCCGGAGCTGGGCCGAGACGACCATCAGCCCGAAGAGCAGGGAGATGGTCGGCACGTCCACCGCGGCCCAGGCCTGGGGTGCGCTCAGGGCGCCGCCGGCGATGAGCGCGATGGCCCCGAGCACGGCCACTCCGGCGCGGTCCAGGGCCAGGCCCGGCAGGCGGCCCAGAACCATGCCGAGGTAGACCACGGCGAAGACGGCGAGGACGTATCGTTCCACGGTGTTTTCCTGTGCGGCGCGTTTGCCTGCCTCTCATAGGGCAGCGGCGGCTCGGCTGGCAAGCCCGAACAGGCCGAAGGCGCGCCCCTTGGCGTATGACGCCTTCCTGCCGTGAGGCATTCATGCTATCCGGGAGCCGGAATCGTGCGGACCATCCAAGGAGGAGAGTCATGGACCAGGGTCGGAGCGCTGGCGCGTCCAAGGCCAGGAACCTGATCATCGCCGTTCTCTGCGTCGTCGTCGCCGTCCAGTTCTGGCTGCTCGTCAGCCGCCCTGCTCCGGAACCCGCGCCCACACCCACGCCGCCCCAGGCCGAAGCCCCGGTGCCGGTCCCGAACAAGGTCCAGATCATCGGCGTGTTCGCCGACCCGGAGCGTTCCGGCGGGGCGCTGGTCACCTTCAACACGGCCATCGGCGCCGACCGCCAGGGCCCGGTGCCCGAGGGCGAGGCCCCGGCCACGCTCGCCCCGCCCGTGGCCGGCAGCTGGAGCTGGGTCAGCCCCTTCGTTTTGCGCTTCAGCCCCAGCGCCCCCCTGCCCGAGGGCGGCGGCTACGCCCTGACCCTCGATCCCGCCCGCCTGCCCCTGGACGGCGCGACGCTGGCCGGCGAGACGACCTACACTTTGAGCGCCGCGCCCTTCACCGTGGACCTGGAGGAGGTACAGCAGCAGGGCTTCTTCGACGGCGGCCCGCGGGTCCGGCTGGAAGGCACGCTGCATTTCAGCCAGAACGTGGACCCGAAAACCCTGGCCAGGGCGCTCACCCTGGTCGATCCGGCCGACGGCACCGCGCACGACGTGCCGCTCAGTCTGACCACCACCTACCAGAGCCGGCGCCTGTCCTTCCGCTCCGAGCCGGTGGTCAAGACGGCTGCGGCCCGGGAGCTCAAACTCGTCCTGTCCGGCGAGCTGACCCCGGCCGAGGGTCCGGCGCGGCTGGGCAAGGAACGCACCTGGCCGATCCGGGTGGTCCTGGACACCAGGCTTGGCCTCGAGAACCTCACCCCGGTCGTCGGCGAGGCCGGCGAGGGCTCCATCTCCTTGCGTTTTTCCGCGCCGGTGGCGGCCGAGGCAGCGGCCGGGTTCGTCAGCGTGGAGCCCAAGGTGGCCTACCGGCTGCGTGCCGACGGCCAGGAGCTGAGCCTCTCCGGCGCCTTCGCCCCGGGCGCGGGCTACAAACTGACGCTCGCAAAGGGCTTGGCGGCCCTGGACGGCGCGATCCTGCCCGAGGGCGTCAGCCGCCAGGTGGTCTTCCCGGATCTTTCTCCCCGGGTGGGCTTCAAGGACCCGGGCATGTTCCTCACGCCCAATGGCGCGCGCAGCCTGGCCGTGTCCTCGGTCAACCTGGCCGAGGCCGGGCTGACCGTGGACAAGGTCTATCTCAACAACCTCTTCTTCTTTTTGCAGTACAACTCCTGGTCCATGTTCAGCGACACGGACTATGCCGGCGAGCTCAGCCACATGATGGGCGACCGCCTGCTTGAGACCTCGCTCGCCCTGCGCCATCCGCAAAACAAGCCGGTGGACACGGCGCTCAAACTCGGCGACTTCTTCGATACCGCCTCCCCGGGGCTCTACCGGGTCATGCTCACCGCGCCCGGCAGCTATGAGGGCTCGCAGCGCTACGTCCTGGTCACGGACTTAGGCCTGGTGGCCAAGAAGGGGCAGGACGAGGTGCTGGTCTGGGCCAGCCGCTTCTCCGACCTCTCGGCCGTGGGCGGGGCCGAGGTGACCCTCGTCTCGGACCAGAACCAGGTCCTGGCGAGAGGCCGGACCGACGCCAAGGGGTTGGTGCGCTTCACGAACCTGGGCCCGGCCATCGCCGAAAATCGGCCGTACATGATCCTCGCGCATAAAGACAAGGAGACGAGCTTTCTCGTCTTCGACCGCTTCGCCACGGATATGGCCGGGCTCGACGTGGGCGGCGCGACCGTCTCTCCGGCCGGGCTCACGGCCTTTCTCTGGGGCGAGCGCGACCTCTACCGGCCGGGCGAGACCGTGACCGGCGCCGGCCTGGTGCGCGCGGCAAACCTCAGCCTGCCGCGCAAGCAGCCCCTGCGCCTGCGTCTCACCGACCCGCGCGGCCAGGAAGTGGACACTCGGGTGACGCCCCTGGACCCCGCGGGCTGGCTGACCTTCAGCTACCCCTTGCCGGCCTCCGCCCTGACCGGCAACTACACCCTGGAGCTCCTGGCCGGCGAATCCGTGGTCGGCCAGTACCGCTTTCAGCTCGAGGAGTTCGTGCCGGACCGCATCAAGGTCGGCCTGACCCCAGGTGCGCCCTTCGGCCTCACCGGCCGGGAGCTCGGCCTGACCGTTACTTCGCGCTACCTCTTCGGTCCGCCGGCCGCCGGGCTGCCGGCCGACCTGAGCGTAACCCTCAAACCCGCGCCGGTGGGCTTTCCGGGCTTCGAGGACTACGTCTTCGGCGACCCCGAGGGCTCGTTCCAGACCCGCGAGGTTTTCAGCGGCGAGGAGAAGCTGAACGAGGCCGGCGAGGCCGCCTTCGGCGTGGCCCTGCCGGCGGGGCTTAAGCCCCCTGCGGGCCTGGCCGCCGTGGTCAGCGCCCGGGTCAGCGAGCAGGGCGGCCGGGGGGTGACCGCCATGCGCACCATCCCGGTCCACGCCTACCCGGCCTATGTGGGCCTGAAGAAGCTTGCCCGCGAGGACGTGCCGCTCGACGCCCGGGTCGAGTTCACCTTCGCCGTGGTCAGCCCCGAGGGCGCGGCCACGCCCGGCGGCCGGCTGGTCGCCGAGCTGGTGCGCGACCGCTGGCAGACGGTGCTCAGGCGCACGCCCGACGGGTCCTTCCGCTACGAGTCTGTGCGCGACGCCGAGGTCGTGTCCAGCCAGGACCTCCCCGCCGGCCAGGCCGCGGGCGGCTTCGGCTTCACCCCGCCGGCCTTCGGCAGCTACCGCGCGGTCCTCTCCGACCCCGAGACCGGGGCGAAAAGTCAGCTCTCCTTCTTCGTCTCCGGCGCGGGCTACAGCCCCTGGGCCGTGGAGCACCCGGGCCGGTTGGAGCTGAAACCCGGCAAGAATGCGTACCTGGCCGGCGAGGAAGCCCACGTCCAACTGCGCGCGCCCTATCCGGGCAAGGCCCTGGTCACACTCGAGCGCGAGGGCGTGCTCGAGACGCAGGTGGTGGACGTGCCCGGGAACACGGCCACGGTCAGCTTCAAGTTGACCGCCGGCCATGCGCCCACGGTCTACGTCACTGCGCTGCTCGTGCGCGCGGCCGGAGACCTCGAACCCGGCACCGCGGCCCGGGCCTTTGGCGCCGTGGCCCTGCCCGTGGGCCAGGCCGCCGACCGGCTGGCGGTGGACGTAACGGCGCCCGAGGAGATGCGCCCCGGGACGACCCTCACGCTGACCGCGACCACGGCCCCCGGTGCCAAGCTGACCCTGTCCGTGGTCGACGAGGGCATCTTATCCCTCATCGCCCAGAAGACGCCCGACCCCTTCGGCTTCTTCTACGCCAAGCGCGCGCTCGGCGTGACCACCTTCGACATCCATTCGCTGCTCTTCCCCGAGGCGAAGCTGGCCGGCAAGGCCCAGGCCGGCGGCGGCGACGAGCTGGCCGCCCTGCGCCAGTTTTTGTCCACCGAGGGCATGCGGCGCAAGAAACCCGTGGCCTTCTGGTCCGGCGTGCTCACCGCCGACGCCGCGGGCAAGGCGGGCTTCGCCGTCGAGCTGCCGGAGTTCCAGGGCGCGGTCCGGGTCATGGCCGTGGCCGGCGAGGGCCGGAGCTTCGGCGCGGACGAGGCCGTGGTCCGGGTGAAGAGCCCGCTGGTCCTGCTGCCGACCTTCCCGCGCTTCATGGCCCTGAACGAGAGCCTGCGCCTGCCGGTGACGCTGCGCAACGACACCGGCGCGGCCGGCGAGTTCCGGATCACCCTCGCGGCCAAGGGCGCGGCCTCGGCCGCGACGCCCGAGGCCAGCCTGGCCGTGGAGCCGGGCAAGGAGGCCACGGCCTACCTCGAGCTTGGCGCCGGTGAGGCCCCGGGCGTGGCCGAGCTGGTCCTGACCGCCGGCGGCAACGGCGAGACCTCCACGGCCAGCGCGGACGTGCCCGTGCGCTCGCCCCTGCCCTATGCCCGCCGGATCGAGACCGGCCGGCTGGCGGGGGCCGAGACGAGCTTCGCTCCCAAGGCCGAGGGCCTCATCCCGGTCACGGTCACCCGCTCCGTGCGCCTGGGGGCCTTGCCGCTCATCCCCTTTGCCGGCAAGCTGGCCGAGCTGCTCAGCTATCCCTACGGCTGCGCGGAGCAGACCGTGTCCCGGGCCTTCCCGCTCCTTCATCTCGCCGACCTGGCCAAGGCCCTCGAGCCCGAGCTCTTTGCCGCGCGCTCGGCCCCGGGCATGGTCATCTCCGCCCTGCGCGCGCTGTCTTCCATGCAGACCGGCCGGGGCGGCTTCGCCATGTGGCCGGGCGGCGCCGAGGACGCACCCTGGGCCAGCGTCTACGCCGCGCATTTCCTGGTCGAGGCCGGGGACGCCGGTTACGCCGTGGACGAGACCATGCGCGAGCGGGCGCTGGACTTCGTCGCCGGCCTGGCCAAGATCCGGCCCGGGGCCGAAACGGATGAGCGGCGCACGGCCCTCTACGCCCTCTTCGTCCTGGCCCGTGCCGGCCGTGCCGACCTCGGCTCCATGGACTTCGTCCGCTCAAGCCTGCTCGCCTCCCTCGGCGACGACGAGCGCGCGCTCCTGGCCGCGGCCTACGTGCTGGCCGGCCAGGACGGTAATGTCGGGGCTCTTCTCGGTTTTGATCCCGCCAGCCGGCCGCCGGTGCGCGAAACCGGCGGCACCTTCGACTCGCCCTTGCGCCGCCTGGCCCTCACGGCCCTGGCCTTGGAGCAGGCCGCACCCGAGGACCCGCGCCTGCCGGGCATGATCGACGCCTTGTCGCGCGAGCTGTCCGCTGCCCCGGGGGTCAGCACCCAGGAGGCGGCGTTCGGCTTCCTGGCCCTGGGCCGCTTTGTCGCCGTCCAGACGGACAAGGGGCCGTTCGCCGGCACGCTCAAACGCGGCGAGACGGTCCTCGGCCGCTTCGACCAGGAGCACGAGCTGGTGCTGGGCGAGATCGCCGGCGAGGAGCCGCTCACGGTCGCGCTCGAAGAGGGCGCGCCCGAGGCCGTGTTCTACGCCGTGACCACCCGCGGCGCGCCGGCGGTCGCGGACTACAAGCCGGGTGCCCAGGGCCTCTCCATCCGCCGCGAGTTCCTGACCCGCGAGGGCGCGGCCCTGGATCTCTCCAAGGTCCGCCAGGGCGACCTGCTGGTGGCGCGCGTGAGCGTGAGAAGCGCCGCCGGGCCGGTGGCCAACGTGGTCATCCAGAACCTGCTGCCGGTCGGGCTGGAGGTCGAGAACCCGCGCCTGGCCACTACCGAGCGCCTGCCCTGGATGGGCGACAATCTGCTCGAGGCCGCCTACCAGGATCTTCGCGACGACCGGGTGCTGTTCTTCGCCGACCTGCCGGCGGACAAGGAGGTTGCGCAGTATACGCTGCTGCGGGCCGTGACCGCGGGCAGCTTCGTCCTGCCGCCGGTGCGCGTCGAGGCCATGTACGACCCGGCGCTCTACGCCGACGGCGAGCTGAGCCGCCTGACCGTGCTGCCCCGGGAGTAGGCGGTGCGGCTCGGTCCGTCCTGGTGGCGCCGGCTGCGGCCGGCCGGGTTCGCGGCCCTCGCGGCCGCTGCCGTGCCGGCGCTCGTCCTGGCGGCTCTGGCTGCGCTCTTCCCCTTCCCGCAAGGGGCGCTTACCCGTCCGGCCGCGACCATGGTCGTGGACGCGCGCGGCGAGCCCCTGCGCTTCTTCCTGGCCCCGGACGAGGCCTGGCGCTTCCCCGTGCGCCTGGCCGACGTGCCCGAGCCCGTGGTCCGGGTCTTCGTCGCCTCCGAAGACAAACGCTTCTGGTCGCATCCGGGCGTGGACCCGCTGGCCCTGGCCCGGGCCGTAGCCGCCAACCTCGCCGCCGGACGCGTGGTCAGCGGCGCCTCGACCATCCCCATGCAGGTCTCGCGCCTGGCCGAGCCCAGGCCCCGGACGATCATTGCCAAGCTGATCGAGGCCGGCCGCGCCCTGGAGCTGACCCTTCGCTACCCCAAGGCCGAGCTGCTGGAGCGCTACCTGAATCTGCTGCCCTTCGGCGGCAACATCGAGGGCCTGGGCGCGGCCAGCAGGTTCTACTGCGGCAAGCCCCCGGCCGCCCTGTCCCTGGGCGAGGCCGCGCTGCTCGCGGTCATCCCCCGCGCGCCCGGCGGCTTCGATCCCATCCGCCGGCCGGCAGCCGCCCGCGCGGCCCGCGACGGCCTGCTCGACCGCCTGGCCGCCGACGGGGTTTTCACGGCCGAGGAAGTGGCCCGGGCCCAGGCCCAGGCCCTGCCGACGCGCCTCTCCCCCTTGCCGCTCATTGCCCCGCACTTCTGCGAGCTGGCCGCCACGCGCCTGGGCCGGGGCGGGACCCTGCGCACGCTGCTCGACGCCGACCTCCAGCGCCGGGCCGAGAGCCTGCTCCGGCGCCGCGTCTCTTTCTTGCGGGAGCAGGGCCTGGAGAACGCCGCGGCCGTGGTCGTCGATCTGGCCGGCGGCGGCGTGCGGGCCATGGTCGGCGCGGCCGACTACCTGGACGGCGCACATCACGGCTTCATCAACGCCGCCACCGTTCGCCGCTCGCCGGGCTCGGCTCTGAAGCCCTTCCTCTATGCTTACGCCTTCGAGGAGGGCCGGCTCTCGCCCGAGAGCTTCCTTCTCGACCTGCCCACGGACTTCGCCGGCTACACGGCCAGAAACTATGACGGCACCTATGCCGGCCGGGTGACCGTGACCGAGGCCCTGCGCCGCTCCCTGAACGCCCCGGCGGTGCGCCTGCTGGCCGAGGTCGGGGTGCCCGAGTTCCTGGCCCTGCTCAGGCGCGCCGGGCTCTCCAGCCTCGACCGCCTCCCCGGCAGCTACGGCCTGCCGCTGGTCCTCGGCGCCGGCGAGGTGACGCTCCTGGAGCTGACCGCGGCCTATGCGGCGCTCGCCCGCGGCGGGACGTACCTCGCTCCGCGCCTGAGCCCGGCCGAGGACCCTCAGGCGGCGCGCATCTTCTCCCCCGGGGCTTGCGAGCTCCTCTCCGGCATCCTGGCCGGGGTCGAGCGGCCCGATCTGCCCCAGGCCTGGGAGCTGACCCGGGACATCCCGGCCGTGGCCTGGAAGACCGGCACCTCCTACGGCCACCGCGACGCCTGGGCGCTCGGCTTCTCCGGGCGCTACGCCGTCGGCGTCTGGGTCGGCAACCTGGACGGCACGCCGGTGGCCGGCATCTCCGGCGCGCACCACGCCGGGCCGCTGCTTTTCGACCTCTTCCGGGCCGTGGAGCCGAGCGGCGCGACCCTGGCCCACCATGCCGACCCGGACCTGGCCCTGGTCGAGGTCTGCGCCGAAAGCCGCGAGCTGCCAGGCCCGGACTGCACCGAACGCATCCGCGTGCCCATCCTCGCCGGCCGCGCTCCGCTCCCCCGCTGCCGGCTGCACCGCCGTATCTTCGTCGACGCCGCCAGCGGCGAGCGCCTGGCCGGCGACTGCCTGGCCGAGCAGCCGGCCGTGAGCCGGGTGGTCTGCGTCTACCCGCCGGAGCTGGCCGCCTTCTGGCGCTCGCAAGGGCAGGACGTGCCCGGGTTGCCGGCGCCGAGCCCGCTCTGCGCCGCATCCGGCGACGGCGAGCCGCCGGCCATCGTCTCGCCCAGCCCGGCCACGCCGTATCGCCTGCGCCGCGACGCCCCGCTCGACTTCCAGCAACTGCGCCTGTCCGCCCGGGCCGCCCCGGACGCAGGCAGCCTGACCTGGTATGAGGACGGCCGGCTGGTGGCCCAGGGGCCGTCCGAAGCCCGGCTTTTCCTTATCCCCCGGCCCGGACGCCACCGCCTGGTGGTCCTGGACGAGCGCGGCCGGATGGACGTGGTGAGCTACGCGGTGGAGGACTGACGCGCGGCTGGCAAGGCCGGACGTTCTGGGGTAGAGGATGGGAAAAGCCAGGCAAGGAGCGTGATGTGCGGCCGGAAGTGATCAAGCGCGAGTTCAGCCAGTTCAAGGCCGAGGTGGCCACGGTCTTCGCCCTTCTCCACGAGCTGGCCGTGGAGGCAGGCGCTCCTGCGGACAAGCAGGTGGCCGCCGGGCTCCTGTCCGGGATCAACGCCCCGTTTCTGTTCGTGGTCGTGGGCGAGGTCAAGTCCGGCAAGTCGAGCTTCATCAACGCCCTCTTGCGCGAGAACATTTGCGCCGTGGCCCCGGACCCCTGCACCGACCGCATCCAGAAGATCGTCTACGCGTCCGAGAACTACGAGCGCCCGGTCTCGGACCAGGTGGCCGAGCTCGGCCGGCCGGCCGAGATATTGAAAGAGATCGCCATCGTCGATACCCCGGGCACCAACTCCATCATCGAGCGCCACCAGGAGATCACCGAGGGCTTCATCCCCGAGAGCGACCTGGTCATCTTCGTCTTTCCGGCCCAGAACCCCTACTCCCACACCGCCTGGGAACTTTTCGCCCTGGTCCACGAGACCTGGCGCAAGAAGGTCATCTTCGTCCTGCAGCAGGCCGACCGGGCCAGCCCCGAGGAATTGTCCGTGGGCGCGGCCCGGGTGGTGGAGTATGCCCGGGCGCGCGGGCTCGCGAGCCCCACGGTCTTCACCGTCTCGGCCAAGCGCTCCTGGGACGACGCCGAGGGCAGCGGCATGGCCGCCATCTGGCGCTACATCCGCGAGACGGTCACCGGCGGCCGCCACTACCTGCTGAAAATGGAGTCGCTCCTGGCCACCGCCGGCAAGGTCGCCGCGGACCTGGGCGCGGCGCTTTCGCGCGAGGCCGTGCTGCTCGAGGCGGACCGGGCCGAGGCGGAGCGCATCGAGCGTCTGATGGCCCGCGGCCGGGGCGCCTCGGAGCGCGAGGTGGAGGTGGTCCGGGCGCGGCTGCTCGCGGCCTACGACGCCTGCGTGGCCGAGACCGTGGCCGAGTTCGAGGCCGGATTGTCCGTGGGCAATCTGGTGCGCACCTCGGTGGCCGGGTTCTTTCGGCGCAGGAATGCGCTGAAGGACTGGCTGGCCGGGGTCAACGCGCGCTTCAGCGAGGCCTTTCTGCGCCGGGCCGAGGGATTGTCGAAGGAGGCCGCGGCCACCCTGTCCGAGGGCGTGGCCCTGACCATGGAGCGCCTGCTGGACGAGCTGAAACGCGGCCGGGACCAGGCGCCTTCCGGGCTTCAGCCCCCCGCGCTCACCCGCCAGCGCTTCGCGGTCATCGACCAGGTGGTCGCAAACCTCGGCGCACTGCTCGCGGGCGAGGCGCTGGCCGACAAGATGCGGCCCCAGGGCCTGGAGAAGATGGGCGACCAGGCGGTCATCGGCGGCTTCATCACCGCCGTGGGCGCGGTCATCGCCGCGGCCACCCACACCGTTGTCTTTGACGTGACCGGCGGCGTGCTGACGACCATCGGCGCGCTGGTGGCCCTGAACACCCTGGCCCTCAAGCGCCGTTCGGTGGTCAGGCGCTTCCGCGAGGGCTTTGCCGCCGGCCGGGCCCAGCTCGAAACCGACCTCGGCGGCAAGCTCATGGCCCAGGTGCGCCTAGTCTACGCCGACGCCGAGATGGCCTTCGCGCCCTACTTCGAGAGCCTGGAAAGCCGGGCCGAGCGCCTGGCGCGGCTCGGCGCCAAGAGCGGGGACCTGAACCGGGCGCTGGACGGGCAGCGGGCCAAGGTCGCAGCCCTGGCCGAAAGTCCGTCCGACCCGACTGCCCAGACCGGGAGCTAGTCCCGCTGCGGCCGGCGCCAGGCGGCGACGATCCCGCTCAGGAGCGACATGGCCGAACGCAGGCCGCCCACCAAGTGCCGGGCCTCGGCCTTCAGGCCGTACAGCTCGAGCACCAGGAGCTGGCGGTTCAAGTCGCTGCGCAGGCTGAGCCTGGCCTTCTCGGCCTCCAATCGACGCAAGGGGCCAGCTAGAAACATCGTTTGTCCTTCTCGAGTTCGGCCAGGGTCTGGGCAAAGGGCAACGGCTTGCCGAGCCCGCGGCGCACGGCCAGTGCGGCCGCTCCAGCCAGGACCAGCGCGGCCAGGACGATGCCGGCCAGCACGTAGATCCGGGCCTCGGCCGGGGTGAGTTCCAGGGCCAGCATGACCAGCGTGACCAGGGCGAGAAGGCCGAAGAGGATGGCCAGGCAGGAGAGGACCAGGGCGCTCAGGAAGCGCAGCTTGGCTTCCCGCAGCTCCAGGCCCAGGAGCTCCACCCGGTCGGCCAGCACGGAGAGCAGCACCCGGCCGGTGCGCCTGGCCTCGTCGCCCAGGTCCGAGAGACCCGGCAGATTCAAGCCCATGGCTACTTCCTGGACATGAGCCAGCCGAGCAGCAGGCCCAGCAGGAAGGAGCCGCCGATGGCGTGGTAGGGCTTCTCGTGGATCAGGACGTCGGTGGCCTCGACCTTCTCCCGGAAGCGGTCCTCGAACTCGCCGTATTTCACCTTGGCCTGGGCCAGCCTGGCCTCGAGCATGGCCCGGGCCTCCTTGGTCTTGTCGTCGATCTTGTCCGAGGTGGCGTCGATGAGCTTCTGGGCGTGACGCATGATTTCGTTCATCTCGACCGCCAGTTCGTCGCCGTAGGTCTTCTTGGCCATGGGGTTCTCCTTCTGTTCGGACGTGACTACGGTCCCTTGTTATCGATGGGCTTTTTCCATGCTGTCAGATGTAGCTCAAAAGGCGACGCTATGGCAAGAGTGCGCTTGCGTCGCCGTGCCCTCCGGATTGCCTAGCCATCCTTTCGCGTCCAGGAGGTCAGCACCCTGGCCAGCTCCCGGCCGTCGTCCGCGCGGCGCAAGCCGTGGATGGCGGTGAAGCCCTCGCCGTCGGTTTCCACTGCGCACAGCGACTGCACGCCCTGCCCCCGCCGGGCCTCGGCCCGGAAGGACAGGTCCGCGGCGACGAGCCGGTGCCCGGCTATGAGTTCGTCGGGCAAGGCTTCCAGGGCCCATTCCAGGTAGCGGACGTTGTTGGCGTGGCCGTTCTCGTCCAGGTCCGCGCGGCGCACGTGCATGAGGGCCTCGTGCCCGGCCTCGGCCAGGCGCGGCGGTGTGGCGGCCTCGACGGCCAGGGGCGGCGGGACATCCTCGGGCACGCGGACCGCCAGGTCCGGGGGGATGTGCACCATGGCCCGCTTGACGGCGTCGATGATCATCCAGTCGGTCGCGGCCCGGGCCAGGGTCTCGCCACTTTCCGAGTGGACCAGGAAATTGCGGCCGGCCCGGCGGGTTTCCGGCCGGCAGGGCCAGGTCCGGATGTCCAGGGTCTCGCCGGCCCGCACCTGGCCTTCAATGCGCAGCGACAGGCGCACCAGGACCCAGGCCAGGCCGCGGGGACCGAGGTCCGGCCCGCCGAAGCTGAGGGCCGTGGCGTGGACCGCGGCGGCGTCCTGGAGGCGGTTCATGAGGGCCGCGGGCGTCAGGAGCCCGTCTGGGCCGGTCTCGAAGACCCGGACCCGCACGGTCTCCCGCCACAGGCCGGGAGCAAGGTTTTCGTTCATGGCGTGTCCCTTTCTGCCGGGCTGTCGGGAGCCGCCAGCCCGGGAATGAAGCTTTCGATCTGGCGCCTGACGGCCTCGTGCACGGCGTTGAACACGATCTCGAAGACCGCCTCGCCGCTGATGCCGTCGGTGTCGGTGCCGAGCCCGGTCAGGACGATGTCCGGGACCGCGATGTCCGGGACGGGCTCGGCCAGCCCCGCGATGACGACCTTGACCCTTGCCCCGCGCACCGTGAGCTCGCCGATGGCCAGCCGGATGTCGTGGGCCGGCCGGCCGGCCAGGGCCTGCGCGGCCGAGGCCCGGACATGGGCAAGGAGCGCGTCCACGTTGGCCTGTCCGGCGGTCGGCCCTGGCTCGAAGAGGATCAGCGGGTTCTCGAGGACGAGCTCGGGAATGACCACCGCCCGGGAAAAAATCGTGGACTTGTCCACGGAAAATGACGTCCTGGCGATGCTCACCGCCCTTTGCGCGGAGAAGCCGGACGGGTTTTCGATGGCCAGTCCCGAGACCGCGCCCCGGCCCTCGAGCAGGGAGAAGTCGGTTGGGCCGCAGCGCACCGCCACTCCGGTCATGCTCCCGACCACGTCCTCCACGCCCAGGGATATGAGCGTGTCCAGGCTGACGGCGAAGAGCAGCGCGACCCCGGCGAGGGCAGAGAGCGTCCAGACGATGACCTTGTTGCGCACAGGTCGTTTGCCTCCGCGACTGGCTGAATCTGTGGCCGAGACTGCGGCCAAAACCGGACACTGGCACGAACGGCCGAGCGTTGTCCAGATGAGGCATGGATTTCGCAAGGTTGGAGTCGCCCGGGGGGGCGTCGGCGGCTGTTGGTTCGCCGTGGGGTAATCCGTCCGCGAGAGAGAAACCATGGCATCCGTGAGCCGCGTCGCGTCGCGCATCCTCGTTCCGTTCCTGGTGGTCCTGGGGGCCTTGCTCTGGCTGGTCCTGGGCGCCGTGGCCTGGGCCATGCAACCGCCCACGACCGAGCAGCTGGCCACCTATCTCGATGACGCCAGCCTGGCGGCCCGGGCCGCGGAGGCCCGCTCGTACGGCAACCACCTGATGCGCCCCGAGCTCCTCGAGCGCGCCAGGTTCAAGGCCGAAAACCTGTCCCGGCAGAACCAGGGGCTCGCGCCCCTCGACCCCGAGGTCTACACGCCCCCGGCCGCCTGGCGGGGCATGCCGACCACCGGCACGGTCAAGGTTCTGGCCGTGTGCATCGCCTTTGCCGACAAGGCCCCGGTGACCCCGGTGGAGACCATCCGCTCCAAGCTCTACGGCGCCGGCACCGGCTCGGGCTTCCCCTACGAAAGCCTGAGCGCATATTACGAGCGCGCCTCCTACGGAAAATTGCACATCGAGGGCGAAGTCCTCGGCTGGTACACGACGAGCAACGCCCGCAGCGCCGTGACCGAGACCACCGCCGGCCGCGAGGAGCTCATCGAGGAGGCCCTGGACCACTACGACGCCCTGGGCCACGATTTCAGCCAGTACGACAACAACGGCGACGGCCGAATCGACTACATCCTGGTCTACTGGACCGGCGAGCACGGCGCCTGGGCCTCGTTCTGGTGGGGCTACCAGACGAGCTTCTGGGCCACGAGCTACTCCGTGGACGGGAAAAGGCTGGGGGACTACTCCTGGCAGTGGGAGCTCTACAGCTGGCCGAGCGGCAGCTACACCCCGCTGGTAGCCATCCACGAGACCGGCCACGCCCTGGGCCTGCCCGACTACTACGACTATGACGGCAACACCGGCCCGGACGGCGGAGTGGGCGGCCTGGACATGATGGACGCCAACAAGGGCGACCACAACGCCTTCTCCAAGTTCGTGCTGGACTGGCTGACGCCCGCGGTGCTCTCCCGCGGCCGGCGCGCCGTCAGCCTGGCGCCGAGCGGCGAGCAGCCCGAGGCCCTCATCCTTTTCCCCCAGGCCGACGGGCAGCCCTTCGGCGAATACTTCCTGGTCCAGAACCGCTGGCGGGTGCAGAACGACACGCCGCTGCCCACGGACGGCCTGACCGTCTGGCACGTGGACGCCCAGACCGACGGCTGGGACTATCTTTTCGACAACTCCTATGCCGGGCACAAACTCCTGCGCCTGATGGAGGCCGACGGCCTGGAGGAAATCGAAGCCGGCGGCGGGGCCGACGCCGGCGACTATTACCGCGCCGGCAGCCGTTTCGGCCCGGACACGGCGCCGGCCAGCAGCGGTTACGACGGCGCGGCCAGCGGCGTCCGGATCGACGACATCAGCCTGGACACGGTGGCCACGACCATCGGCTTTCGCGCCGAAGCCGGCCCGGGCGGCCTGCCGACCGCGGCCCTCGGCCTGCTGCTGGACGAGTAGCCGGCGGTCGTTTCCTTATTTGGCGGGAATTCCCCTTGCGGCTGATTGACCGAAGGGGAGGAGTGCCTTTATCCTGGCGTCTTTGAGCCGGACCTCGAACCCCGCCCCCGCCAAGGAGGTTAGCCGACCATGTCCCAGGCCTTCAAGGACGCTGTCTCGCTGTGCAAGGCCATCCTGCGCAACGGTTTTGACGCCTACATCATCAACCCCGCGCTGACCGAAAGCCTGGTGACCGAAGAGGGCGCACGCGAGATCGACATCGCCACGGACATGGGCCTGTCCGAGCTCGGCCGGCTGTTCAAGAACGTCGAGGCCTCGGCCGAGCCCGGCGTGACCGGCGCCATGACCGAGGGCGGGATAACCTTCCGCTTCTACCTGGCCGACATCATCGACGCCTCCCACCCCGAGACCACCGTGGCCCGGGTCACGCCGCGCATGCTGCCGCACCTGGCCCAGAAGGCCGAGATGGCCAGCCTCGCCTGCCCCTATCTGCCCAAGGCCCCGGACCTCCACGACGGCTTCGCCGATTTCTCCTCCGGGACCATCCGCCTCCAGGGACTGCCCGACGAGACGCTCCGGCGCAACTACCTGCTCGGCTACCGCGCCCTGCGTTTTGCCGCCAACTACCAGCTGGCCATCGAGCCCAACTCCTGGATGGCCATCGTCCGCGCCTCCCAGCGCATGCTCGACTACGTGGCCATCTCCGAGGTCATGGACGAGTGGCGCAAGGTCGAGGCCGAGAACCTCTGGAATTTCGTCCAGATGCTTTTCGACGCCCAGCTCCTGCACGGGCTCATCCCCGAGGTCGCCGCCCTGTCCCGGGTGCGGCACGTGAAGAACGAATCGGGGCGGGAGGAGTCGGTCTACGAGCACACGCTCGCGGTCATGCGCCATTATCCCGAGGAGCTGCCCTTCGACTGGTACGGGGTCATGGCCTGCCTGTTTCATGATGTCGGCAAGCTCTTCGTGGCCGAGTTCGTGGACGGCCGCTGGGTCTTCTACCAGCACTACCGCGTGGGCGCCAAGGTCACGCGCAAGATCCTGCACCGCCTGCGCTTCCCGCCCGAGGAGATGGACCTCATCTGCCACCTCGTGCGCCACAACCGCCACTTCTCGGTCATGCTCACGGACAAGGGCATCCGCCGCTTCCGGGCGCTCGACGAGTACCCGCGCCTGATCGAGATGTCCCGGGCCGACATCAAGGCCCGCGAAGGCAACTACAACGCCTTCAACCACAACATGAAATTCCTGGAGCGGGCCGACATGCCCGAGGAGATGCTCGAGCCGCTCCTGAACGGCAACGAGATCATGACCCACACGCGTTTGAAACCCGGCCCGGTGGTCGGGCTGATCCGCGACGCGCTGCTCCAGGCCCAGATCGCCGGCGAGGTGACCAACCGCGAGGAGGCCATCGCCTTTGCCAAGAGCTACCAGGCCAAGGAGAAGATCGCGGTCCAGGACGGCGTCCGCCCGGCCTAGGGCCGGCCACCGGAGCGCATGAGCCCGCGCAGGGCGGCGAGGTTCAGCCGGTCCTCGGCCAGGCTCTCCGCCTTGTGCGTCTCCAGGATCATGGGCTGGCCGGCAAACCTCGGGTCGTTGACCAGGAGCGAGAAGCCGGCCAGCCCGATCAGTCCGCGGCCGATGTGCTCGTGGCGGTCCTTGCGCGAGCCGCGTGGGGCGGCCGTGTCGTTCACGTGGAAGACGCGCAGGCGGGATAGCCCGATGAGCGCCTCCAGCCGGGCGAACGTCGCGGCGTAGCCCTCGGGCGTGACCAGGTCATACCCGGCGGCGTGGGCGTGGGCGGTGTCGAAACAGACCCCCAGGCGCTCAGCATGCTTCGAGGCGGCCAGGATCCCGGCCAGCTCGTCGAGGCTCGCGCCGAGCGTCGTGCCCTGGCCGGCGGTGTTCTCCAGCAGAAGCATCACTTTCGTTGTTTCCGAACGCGTCAGCCCCTCGTCCAGGCGCGCGGCGCAAGCCTTGATGCCCTGCGCAGGCCCCTGGCCCAGGTGCGCGCCGGGGTGGATGATGTGCCAGGGCAGGCCCAGGGCCTCGGCCCGGCCCAGCTCCTCGGCCAGGGCGGCGGTGGAACGCGCGGCCAGCGCCGGGTCGGGCGAGGCCAGGTTGACCAGGTAGGAGCCGTGGCTGGCGATGTGCGGACGATTCCAGTCCCGCCAGGCCTCGGCAAAGGCCTCGCGCTCGGCCGCGGCGAGGGGCGGTGCCTGCCATTGGCGCTGGTTGCGGGTGAATATCTGCAACGCCTCGCCGTCAACGGAGCGGATGCGTTCGATGGCCCTGGCCAGGCCCCCGGCAATGGACATGTGCGCGCCGAAGAAGGGCACCTCAGGCCTCGTGCCGGCGCCAGAGCAGCCAGTCGCCGCCGGGCACCAGGTGGCCGTGCCGGGACCTGGCGAAATAGAGCCAGGCCCTGCGCTCCGTGCTGCCCTCCAGGAGCACCGTGACCTCCTCGCGGCGGTAGACGCCGGGATGCTCCTCGAAGACATCCAGGTCGGCCAGCATGGCCGCGCCGACCTCGTAGACCTCGCCGGCGATCCGGGCCAGGGGCGGCTCCTTGACCACGTAAGGAACGGGCTCCGGCCCGCACTCCTCGCCCAGGGCGTAGCGCGCCTTGGTCACGGCCCGGCCCAGGTAGCGGGCTCCGGCCAGCAGGCGATGGTTGGCGTGCCCGCTGCGCAGCGTCCCGTAGACGAAGACCAGGTGCAGCTCCCCGCTCATGGCGCCGTCCGGACCAGCTCGGAGACGCTCGCGCAGGCGGCCTTGAAATCGGCCCAGAGCAGCTCCTGGCTCGCGGCGTGGAGGCGGTTCACCTCCTCGGCCGTGTACTTGCCCTCGAGTTTCACCCGGTTGCCGAGCACGTTGCCCACGGCCGCCGGGCTTTGGGCCTTGGCCAGGCTCGAATGCTGGACGTGGCGCACGGCCAGACGGCCTTCGTAGAAGGCCGGGAAGCCGGCCAGCAGGCAGCGCAGGTCACGGTCCAGGTCGTCGAACTGGGTCGGGGTGAAGCGCAGGTCGAAGCCGCCGGCGGCTGTCAAGCTCGCTCGGGACAAAAGATGGCAGCAGCCAGAAACCGAGAGGCAGGGCCGGGCGTAGCTGAACAGGCCGAAGTCGAGCTGGCCGGCGCAGTTGTCGAAGACCAGCAGGCGCTCGGAGGCCTCCCTGCCTGGCGGCGGCAGGAGGTTGTAGTCCGCGCTCTGCAGGCCGAATGGCTGGCTGCCGGCGGTGATGCGGCAGCCCACGGCGCCGACATCGGGCCTGGATCGGGCCGCGGCCAGCAGATGGGCGAGCCAGTCCGGAGGCAGGATGACGTCGTCGTCGAGGAAGGCGACCCAGGCCGCGCCCGCCACCTCGGGCAGGGCCAGCAGCCAGTTGCGGGCCGAGGGCGCGCCGACGTTGACCGGCAGGCGCACCGGGGTGAAGCGGCTGCCCAGGCGCCCGGTCCAGGCCGCGAGCACCTCTGGCGTGGCGTCGCTCGATCCGTTGTCCAGGCAGAAGAGGCGCGCGCCGCCGAGCTCGCTTGCGGCCAGGCTGTGCAGCGTCTGGTCCAGGAGCGCGGCCTTGTTCCAGGAATAGAGGCAGACGGCAGCGTCTCCGGGCACATCCGCGACCGCTGCCGGCGGAGCGGCCAGCGCGGCGAGTTTCAGCGTCAGGTTGACCTGCCAGGGCAGGCGCTTGAGCAGGCCGGCGAGGAGCGTCGCGGCCGTCCCGGTCTCGCCCTGGCGCGCGGCCAGCTCGGCCAGGAGATAGGTCCGCAGCAGGCCGAAGATATCCGGGTACATGGCCAGGACCGCGCTCCGGGCCGCCTCCGGAGCTTCGAACAGGAAGGCGCGCTCGGCCGCCAGGCGCGCGGGCAGGGCGGCGAGGGCCTCGGGCCAGGGATGGGCCGCGGCCTGGCTCGCGGCCAGCTCCGGCCGGCCGGCGGCGTTCAAGAGCGGGGTGGCCGCGGCCAGCCAGCCGAGCCCCTCGGCCGGGTCGCTGATCCGGGGTAGCAGGCTGCGGATGATGGCCCGCGGCTCGCCGCTGGTCACGATCTCGCGGCAGGCGGCCTCGGGCAGGTCCTTTGGCAGGCGGGCGGCCAGGGCCGCGGCCGTTGCCCGGGCTTTTGCCGGCAGGAAGGGGGAGAGCGCGTCGGCGGTCAGGAGCAGGTCGGTGAACTCTTTCGACAGCGGCCGCCACTGCCAGGCCCAGGTGCAAAGGCCGGCGACCAGCGGGACAAAGCGCGTGTCGCGCCGGGCGAGATCGACCAGGGCGCGGCCGAGGCCGGCCAGCGTGCGTGGCTCGTCCAGGCCGAGCACCCAGGTCGGGACCAGCCGGGGCAAGCCCGCGAGCAGGCCGTCCGGGCAGGCGGGCAGGGGGGGCAGGGCGGCGAGCAGGGCGGAAGGGGCCATGGCCGGACTGTAGGGGCAGCCCATGCCCTTGGCAAGGGCCGGTTTTGCTCGACCTCGGTATGTTTTTGGGCTATGGCCCAAGCCGGATGCGCCGCGACGCGAGGGTCGCGGCGCCGACCCGGAAATCCCCACGTAAAGCCCGAGAAGAGGCCACGACATGCGTCTTGCCGAGCGCCTTGCGAGCATCAAGCCTTCGGCCACCCTGACCATCAACGCCAAGGCCCAGGAGCTGAGAGCCCAGGGCCGGCAGATCATCAGCCTGGCCGTGGGCGAGCCCGACTTCGCCCCGCCTCCGCACGTGCGCGAGGCGGCCAAGGCCGCGGTGGACTCCTCCTCGCGCTACACCGCCGTGCCCGGGCTGCCCGAGGTCCGCGACGCAGTGGCCGGCTACTACGGGCGCTTCTACGGGGTTACCGCGCCGCGCGAGGCGGTCATCGTCACCAATGGCGGCAAGCACGCCCTCTACAACCTCTTCCAGGCGCTGCTGAATCCCGGCGACGAGGTCCTGCTGCCCGCGCCCTACTGGGTCAGCTACCCGGACATGGTGGCCATGGCCGAGGCCGCGGTCCGGGTCGTGCCGGCATCCGCCGAGGCCGGCTTCCTGGTCACGGTGGATGATCTGGAGCGGGCCTATACCCCGAGCTGCCGGGCGATCATCCTGAACACGCCCTCCAACCCCACGGGCTGCCACTACGCCCAGCCCCAGCTCGACGCCATCGCCGACTGGGCCATTGCCAAGGGGCTGTTCATCGTCTCCGACGAGGTCTACGATCAGCTCGTCTTCGCGCCCGCCAGGCCGTCCACCTTGAGCGGCTGGTGGGCCAGCCATCCGGAGTCGGTGGCCATCATCGGCGCCCTGTCCAAGACCTTCGCCATGCCCGGCTGGCGCTTCGGCTCGTGCCTGGCCCATCCGGACCTGATCAAGGCCATGGCCAAGATCCAGAGTCAGTCGACCTCGAACATCTGCACCATCACCCAGCTGGCCGGCCTGGCCGCCCTGACCGGCCCCTGGCAGGTGGTGGAGGCCATGCGCGCGAGCTTCGCCTGCCGCCGCGACCTGGTCATGGAGGTCATCGCCTCCTGGCCCGGCGTGGTCTGTCCGCGGCCCGACGGCGCCTTCTACGTCTTTCCCAACGTCGCCGCCCGCTACACCGCGGCCACGCCCGATTCGACCAGCCTGTGTGCGCGCCTGCTGGAGGAGGTTGGGGTGGCCCTGGTGCCCGGCGCGGCCTTCGGCGACGACGGCTGCGTGCGCATTTCCTACGCCGTGGACGAGAGCACCCTGACCGAGGCCCTGGACAAGATCGGCCGGGTGCTCGCCGGCAGGTAGCCGTTTTTCCGCGGCCGGCCGCGCCGGTCCCGGGGGCCCCGTCCGGCGGCGCTTTACTTCCGTCCCCGGGGGCTTATATTCCAAGGCCGGCATCCCCCGCGCAACCGACCAGCCTGGAGCGACCATCCCCCCATGTCCGGCAAGCCCAGCGTTTCCGCCAAGCCCTTCCACCTGGCGAAGCTCCTCTCCTGGAGCTTCTTCGTGCTCATCCTGGGCTCGAACCTGGTCCTGTCCATCTTCCTGGCCAACTTCGCCCGCCAGACGCTCCTCGAGAAGCAGCGCCAGTACGCCGCCCTGCTGGCCGAGAACATCAACCACCAAGTCTTCCAGCGCTTCACCATGCCCACCCTCATCGGCTTCGGCCGCATCCAGCTCTCCAACGAGGCCCAGTACGACCACCTGGACAAGGTCATCCAGTCCACGGTCCACGGCTTCCACGTGCTGGAGCTGCGCGTCTACGACTTCGACCAGATGGTGGCCTACTCCACCAACCAGGAGCTGGTCAGCAAGACCGACCTGGGCGGCCCGGCCGTGGCCGCGGCGCTGAAAGACGGGCGGGGAGAGTACGAGATCATCAGCAAGCACCCGGCCTGGCTCTCCTTCTTCGAACTCGAGCAGGAACCCGAGAGCGTGGTCCTCAAAACCATCTACACCCTGCGCGCCGACCGCCGCTTGGACCGCACGGGCGGCCCCTCGGGCCCGGTCATGGGCGTGCTCGAGTTCTCCCAGGACATCACCGAGGACTACCAGACGGTCATCAATTTCCAGCGCCTGATCATCCTCTCCACCGTCGTCTCCTCGCTCATGCTCTTCTTCGTCCTGGTCTTCATCATCAAGCGCGCCGACCAGATGGCCGCGGAGCGCGCCCTGGAAAAGGAGAAGCTCGAGCGCGAGCTGCACCAGAGCGAGAAGATGGCCTCCATGGGCCGCATGGTCTCGGGCGTGGCCCACGAGATACGAAACCCGCTCGGCATCATCCGCTCCTCGGCCGAGCTCCTGTTCCAGAAGGCCAAGGCCGAGGCGAGCCCCAACACGCGCATCCTCCAGGCCATCTTCGAGGAGTCCAAGCGCCTGTCGCGCACGGTCAACGACTTCCTGGACTACGCCCGGCCCAAGCCGCCGCGCATGGACGACGTGGACCTGGCCGCGGTCGTGAACCAGGTCCTGGTCTTTCTCGAGCCCAAGTGCCGGGAGCTCGGCGTGAACGTCAGCCGCCGCCTGCCCGAGCGGATCATGGTCAAGGGCGACAAGGATCTGCTCTACCGCGCCTGCTACAACCTGGTGGCCAACTCGCTCGAAGCCATGGGCGGAGCGGGGGAGATCGTCGTGTCCGCCGAGCGCGCGAACGGAGAGACGGTCGTCACCTTCGCCGACAGCGGCCCCGGTTTCGCCGCCGAGCTCCTCCAGGACGTGCTCGATCCCTTCTTCACCACCAAGGACACGGGCACGGGCCTCGGCCTGGCCATCGTCGATACCGTCCTCAAGGGCCACGGGGCCGAGCTTTTCCTGGGCAACCGGCCCGAGGGCGGCGCCCTGGTGACCATCCGCTTCCCGGCGGCAGAGACCGCGTAAGCGGGCCAAGGAGCTTTCAAGAGTGGCCGAGCAAATCCTGATCATCGACGACGAGAAGAACTACCTGCTCATCTTGGACGCCCTGCTCTCGGACAAGGGCTGGAACGTCACCGCCCTGTCCGACCCCGAGACGGCGCTCGACTTCCTCGAGGAGTCCGAGGTCGACGTGGTCATCACCGACATGAAGATGCCCAAGCTCTCGGGCCGCCAGGTCCTGGAGCACGTGCGGCGCAACTACCCGCACATCCCGGTCCTGATCATGACCGCCTTCGGCTCCATCGAGGCCGCGGTGGAGGCCATGAAGATCGGCGCCTTCGACTACATCGCCAAGCCCTTCTCCAACGACGAGCTCATCCTGTCCGTGACCAAGGCCATGCAGTTCGCCTCCACCCAGCGCCAGAACCGCATCCTGCGCGAGACCCTCGTGGAGCGCTACGGCCGGCACAACATCATCGGCCGCAGCCGGACCATGCACCGGGTGCTGGAGATGATCGACCGGGCCGCGCCGAGCAAGTCCACGGTGCTCATCACCGGCGAGTCGGGCACGGGCAAGGAGCTGGTCGCCCGGGCCATCCACTTCTCCTCGCCGCGAAAAGACGGGCCGTTCATCTCGGTCAACTGCATGGCCTTCAACCCCGGCGTGCTCGAATCCGAGCTCTTCGGCCACGAGAAGGGCTCGTTCACCGGCGCCGTGGCCAGAAAGCGCGGCCGTTTCGAGCTGGCCCACGGCGGCACGCTTTTTCTCGACGAGATCGGTGAGCTGTCCCACGACCTGCAGATCAAGCTCCTGCGCGTCATCCAGGAGCGCAGATTCGAGCGCGTCGGCGGGGTCGAGCCCATCGAGGTCGACATCCGGGTGGTCGCGGCCACCAACAAGGACCTCCAGGCCGCGGTGGCCGATGGCTCCTTCCGCGAGGACCTCTTCTACCGCCTGAACGTGGTGCGCATCGAGCTGCCGCCCTTGCGCGAGCGGCGCGAGGACGTGCCGCTGCTCGCCGCCCACTTCCTCGACAAGTACGCCACCGAAAACCAGAAGCCGATCAAGGGCTTCAGCCCCGAATCCATCGACTACCTCTCGGCCTTCGACTGGCCGGGCAACGTCCGCCAGCTGGAGAACGTGGTCGAGCGCTGCGTGGTCCTCTCCGACACCGAGACCATCGGCGTCGAGGACCTGCCCCCGGAGATCCGCGACGAGGAGACCCAGTACAAGTCGGCTGTGGACCTCCTGCCGGCCACCATCAACCTCTCCGAGACCCTGGAGAAGATCGAGGCCGCGCTCGTGCGCCGGGCCCTGGTCCGCTCCAATTTCGTCCAGGTCAAGGCCGCCGAGTCGCTGGGCGTGTCCAAAAGCCTGCTGCAGTACAAGCTGAAGAAGTACGGCCTCTCCGTGCCGTGAGGATTGCCGCCGAGCGGATGGACGGACGGATAGAGGAATACCTGGCGGCCCTGAAGGCCTCCCCCAAGCTCGGCGACCAGGTGGTCCACCACGAGCTGCTGCCCCCGGGCGCGGCCCGCTTCGCCGACCCGGCCCGGCCCTGGCCCCGGAGCATCACCGGCCTTCTGGCCGCGCGCGGCATCGACAAACTCTACACCCATCAGGCCGAGGCCGCCGATCTCGCGCGCATGGGCCGCCACGTGGTCCTGGCCACGCCCACGGCCAGCGGCAAGACACACGCCTACAACCTGCCGGTGATCGAGGGCGCCCTGGCCAACCCCGAGTCCCGGGCGCTCTACATCTATCCCTTGAAAGCCCTGGCCCAGGACCAGCTGCGGGCCTTCGACGAGCTTTGCATCCCCCTGCCGCGAAACGTCCGGCCCCGGGCGGCCATCTACGACGGCGACACCACCGGCCACCGCCGCAAGAAGCTGCGCGAGGACCCGCCCCAGGTCATCATGACCAACCCGGAGATGATCCACCTCTCGCTCCTGCCCCACCATGGCACCTGGGCACCCTTCCTGGCCTCTTTAAGCTTTGTGGTCGTGGACGAGGTGCATACCTACCGCGGGGTCATGGGCTCGCACATGGCCATGGTCTTCCGGCGCCTCAAGCGCCTGTGCGCCTACTACGGCGCGAACCCGACCTTCGTCTTCTGCTCGGCCACCGTGGGCAACCCCGGCGAGCTGGCCAAGGACCTCACCGGCCTTGAAACCTCGGTCATCACCGCCAGCGGTGCGCCCCAGGGCGCCCGGCACGTGGTCTTTTTGAACCCCCTGGACAGCCCGGCCACCGCGGCCATCCATCTCCTGCGCGCGGCCCTCACCCGGGGCCTGAAAACCATCGTCTACGCCAAGTCGCGCAAGATGACCGAGCTCATCAGCATCTGGGCCGCGGAAAAGTCCGGCGAGTTCAAGGAGAAAATCAGCGCCTACCGAGCCGGCTTCCTGCCCGAGGAGCGGCGCGAGATCGAGGCCCGCATGACCTCCGGCGAGCTGCTGGCCGTGGTCTCGACCAGTGCCCTCGAGCTCGGCATCGACATCGGCGCGCTCGACGTCTGCATCCTGGTCGGCTACCCCGGCTCGGTCATGGCCACGCTTCAGCGCGGCGGCCGGGTGGGGCGGCGCGAGCAGGACGCGGCCGTCATTCTGGTGGCCGGCGAGGACGCGCTCGACCAATACTTCATGCGCCATCCCGAGGACTTCTTCTCCCGCCCGCCCGAGTCCGCCGTCCTGAACCCGTTCAACCCGGTGATCATGGCCCGCCACCTAGCTTGCGCCGCGGCCGAGCTGCCCTTGCGCCTGTCCGAGCCCTTCCTGTCCGAGCCCCCCGTGGCCGCCGAGGCTTCAGCCATGGCCGGCCGGGGCGAGCTCTACCTCTCGGCCGACGGACGCGAGTATGTCTCCCCGCGCAAGCGCCCGCACCACGAGGTGGACCTGCGCGGCGCCGGCGGACAGATGGTCATCGAGGACGCGGGCAGCGGCGCGGCCATCGGCACCGTGGACGAGATGCGGGCCATGCGCGAGACCCACGAGGGCGCGGTTTACCTCCACCGCGGCCAGACCTACGTCATCACCCGCCTGGACATCCCCGGCCGCAGCGTCACCGCCGAAGCCGCCCGGGTCGGCTACTACACCCGGGTGCGCGGCTCCAAGGACACCGAGATCCTCGACGTCTTCGCCAGCCGCACCGTGGGCTCCACCCGCGTGCACCTCGGCCGGCTGCGGGTCACCGAGACCATCACCGGCTACGAGAAGCGCAACGTCTCCGGCGGCCGGCTGCTGACCATCGTGCCCCTCAACATGCCGCCGATCACCTTCGAGACCGAAGGCCTGTGGTTCGAGATACCGCCCCAGGTCCAGGCCGCGGCCGAGGACGCCCGCCACCATTTCATGGGCGGCATCCACGCCCTGGAGCACGCGGCCATCGGCATCCTGCCGCTCCTGGTCCTGGCCGACCGCGACGACTTCGGCGGCATCTCCACCCCCATGCACCCCCAGGTCGGCCACGCTGCGGTCTTCATCTACGACGGCTACCCCGGCGGCGTCGGACTCTCGCGCCTGGCCTTCGCCAAGGCCCCGGAGCTGCTCGCCACCACCCGCCGGGCCATCGCCGACTGCCCCTGCGAGCTCGGCTGCCCGTCCTGCGTCCACTCGCCCAAGTGCGGCTCGGGCAACCGGCCCATCGCCAAGGACGCCGCCCTCTACGTCCTCGACGGACTCCTCGGCGGCATCTGTCCACCGCCAACCAGCCCAACCAGCCCACCCTCCGAGGTCGCCATGCCGCGCATCACCGCCTGCCCCCCGCCCTCCCCCGCCTCCCCGGCCCGCCCCGCGCGCTTCGGCGTGCTCGACGTCGAGACCCGGCGCTCGGCCGAGGAGGTCGGCGGCTGGCACCTGGCCTCGCGCATGGGCGTGTCCGTGGCCGTGCTTTACGACGCCGGCCAGGAGGCCTTCACCACCTTCACCCAGGACGAGTTGCCCGGCCTGGCCGAACGCCTGTCCGGCCTCGACCTCATCGTCGGCTTCAACATCCGCCGCTTCGACTACCAAGTCCTGGCCGGCTGCTGCGATTTCGATTTTTCCCGCCTGCCGACCCTGGACATGCTGGAAGCCATCCGCAACGTGCTGGGCTACCGCCTGTCGCTGGACAGCCTGGCCCGGGCGACGCTCAATGCCCCCAAGACCGCCGACGGCCTGCAGGCCCTGGCCTGGTGGCAGGCCGGCGAAATGGACAAGATCGCCACCTACTGCCAGGCCGACGTGACCATCACCCGCGACCTCTACCTCCACGGCCGCGACAAGGGCTACCTCCTGTTCACCAACAAGGCCGGCCGCCTGGTCCGGCTGCCGGTCAAATGGTAGGGCGGTAATCGCCTCCGGCGGGCAGGGGCGCTGCCCCTGCACCCCGCAA
>DIXN01000035.1:6678-8427 GCA_002428705.1 Desulfovibrio sp. UBA6079 | reverse complement strand
TGGCGAAGGGCGGATCATGTCCCTCTGTGGGGCTGGGAACGCGAAGCTGTGAAGAAAATCAAGGCGGCCGGTGAGGGTGAAGACAGCCCGGACCGGAGAAGACATTAGATCGAGGGACCGCACATCCGGCCCGCGCCGCACTTCTTCACCTTCATGGCGGCCGTTGTGATTTTCGCTCCCCCTCGGGTTTCCTGGACATCCCGTCAGGGTCGATGATGTCCTCGTGTATACGCTCTTCTGCGGGCTGGGGCCGGTCCGGGTCTTTCCCGGACCGGCCCCAGCCCGCAGACTGAGGGGATGCAAGGGGGATCATCCCCCTTGCCGGGGTCCAGGGGCAGANNCAGAGCCCCTGGCCGCCGGAGGCCTCCACGCGCCGACTTGACACCGGGTGCCAAGGGCTGCACCATGGCCGGAAATCGGTCATACTGCGGGGTGGCGGTGGAGCGCGAGGCGGTTTACGGCATAGCCGAGCTGGCCGAGGAGGCCGGCGTTCCGGAGAACACGGCCAGGCGCTATGTCCGGCTGTTCGACGAGTTCTTCGGCGCCCGGCAGTTCGGCCGGACGCGGCGCTATCCGCGCGAGGCCGCGGCGCTTTTGGCGCAGATCGCAGGTTTCTACCGCCAGGGACTGGGTACCGAGGAGGTCTTTGCCCGGCTGCACGGGGAGGTCGGGCGGCATCTGGAGGGGGCGGTGGTGGCGGCCGGGAGGGAGATCGGGCCGTCGCTGGCGGAGCGCTGCGAGGTTCTGGCCAGGGACCAGGCCCTGGTCAGGAGCACGGTGGCCATCCTGTGGCGCGAGTACAAGCGCTGGCGGGCGGTGCCCGGGGGATATGAGGCCCTGGGCGCGGGGCTCGAGGAGGTGCGCCGGGAGTTGGCCGAGGCCCGGGTTGCGCAGGCCGGGGCCGAGGAGCGTCTGGGCGAGCTGGCGGCCGAGGTCCAGGCGCTCAGGCGGGAGAAGGCGGAGCTTGAGCTGCGCTTCGAGCGGAGGCTGGACGAGCTTGCCGACGTGGTCGGGCCGTCGGACGAGTTACTGAGCCTGCCGCTGGTCTTCAAGTCGGAGAAGGGCGAGTTTCTGGGGGTCTCGGACAAGGCCCGCAAGCATTTCAGCCTGAAGGACTTTCTCGGCCTGATCGAGGCCCGGGGCGTATCCGAGCGCTCGTTGTCGCTGTCCTGGAAGCGCGGGGCCAAGGGCGGCTGGCAGCTCGGCCTGCGCGAGTACCCGGGCCAGCCGGAGCGCGAGCGGCGTCACGTCATCGAGCTGAAGGCCCGGCGCACGCCCAAAGGCAATCAGGTGGCCTGCCTGGAGCGCCTGCACTTCGGCGGCCAGGACATGCCGGTATTTTTCTTCTACGAGCTGTTCAAGCAGTTCGGCAAGGGGCTTGCCGGGGAAGGCGGGCGCTAGGGCTCCTGGGTTTCGGGAGCTTCGTCCCGGGAGTAGCGGCAGGCCTTGTTGGGGCAGACCAGGCGGCCGCCCTTGCGGGTCAGGATCTTGCCGCCGCATTCCGGGCAGGGCTCGTTCACCGGCCAGTCCCAGACCGCGTAGTCGCACTTGGGGTAGGTGTCGCAGGAGTAGAAGACCTTGCCGCGCTTGGAGCTTTTCTCCACCAGGGTGCCGCTGCAGCCCTCGCGCGGGCAGGGGCAGCCGGTGGAGTGGGGCGCGGTGTAGGTGCAGTCGGGGTAGCCGGAGCAGGCGATGAACCGGCTGCCGGTGCGCGACTGTTTGAGCAGCAGGGATTGGCCGCATTGGGGG
>DIXN01000035.1:5260-6658 GCA_002428705.1 Desulfovibrio sp. UBA6079 | reverse complement strand
CCGGGTAGCCGGAGCAGCCCAGGAATTCGCCCATGCGGCCGAAGCGGATGACCATGGGTTTGCCGCACAGCTCGCAGGCGATGCCGGTTTCCTTGCCCGCGCCCTTGACCCGGGCCATGTCGTCCTGGGCCTTGGCCAGGGTGGGGTAGAAGTCGCCGGTGAAGCTTTTCAGGAGCTCGACCCAGTTCTGCTTGCCCTCGGCCACCTGGTCGAGGAGCTCCTCCATGTTGGCGGTGAAGCCCACGTCCATGAGGGTGGTGAAGTGGGTGGAGAGCAGATCCGAGACCGTGGTCCCGAGCTCGCTGGGCACGAATTTCTTCTCCTCCAGCCGGGCGTAGTCGCGGTCGATGAGCGTGGAGATGATGGCTGCGTAGGTCGAGGGCCGGCCGATGCNNGCGGCGGCTGGGTGAACTTCTGCTCGGTCTCGAGCTTGTTCACGGTCAGGGTCTGGCCGGGGCTGAGCTTGGGCAGCTGGCTGGTCTGCTCGTCCTCGTCGCGGCCGTAGACCTTGAGAAAGCCGGGGAAGAGCAGGCGCTCGCCCTTGGCCCGCCAGAGGGTGCGGCCGGCCTGGATGAGCGCCGTGGTGTCGTGGAAGCGGGCGGCAGCCATCTGCGAGGCGATGAAGCGCTGCCAGACCAGGGTGTAGAGGCGCAGAAGATCGCGCGGCAGGAACTCCTTCACCTCGTCGGGGGTCAGGCGCACGTCCACGGGGCGCACGGCCTCGTGGGCGTCCTGGGCGCCGGCCTTGGTCTTGAAGACGCGCGGCTTGTCCGGGTAGTAGTCCGCGCCCAGGCTTGAGAAGATGAAATCCTTGGCCGCGTCGCGGGCCTCGTCGGCCACGCGCACGGAGTCGGTGCGCATGTAGGTGATGNNCCTCCTGCTGCAGGGTGGAGGTGATGAACGGCGGCAGAGGCGAGCGGGAGCGCTCCTTCTCGTTGACCTCGGCGACCACGAAGGGCTGGTTCTCGACCTCGGACTTGAGGGCCATGGCCGTGGCGCCGTCGCCGATCTCGGCCTTCCTGCCGTCGACCTTGTTCAGCTCGGCGACAAAGGCCGGCGGCTCGTCCGCGGCCAGCTCGGCCTTGAAGACCCAGTATTCCACGGCCACGAAGGCCTGGCGTTCCTTCTCGCGCTCGACGATGAGGCGCAGGGCCACGGACTGCACGCGGCCGGCGGAGATGCCGCTCTTGACCTTTTTCCACAGGAGCGGGGAGAGCTTGTAGCCCACCAGACGATCGAGGATGCGCCGCGTCTGCTGGGAGTGGAAGAGCTTCTCGTCCAGCGGGCGGGGGTGGCTCAAGGCCTCCTTGACCGCCCGGGAGGTGATTTCGTTGAACTGGATGCGCGAGATGTCGCCGCCGGCGTCCTTGATCAGCTCGGCCACGTGCCAGGCGATGG
>DIXN01000035.1:0-5255 GCA_002428705.1 Desulfovibrio sp. UBA6079 | reverse complement strand
CCGGGGCGAAGCCCTTGGCCTCGTCCACGCCCAGGCTCTTCTGGGGCAGGTCGCGCACATGGCCGACCGAGGCCTCGACGGCATAATCCGCGCCGAGGAATTTCTTGATGGTCTTTACCTTGGCCGGGGACTCGACGATGATCAGGTTCTTGGGCATGACTAAGGCGGTCGTATAGTCATGTGTTGAAAAGTTGGCAAGCGCCGGGCAAAGTGGGACCGGACCGCCGGCAGTCCTTGCCGGCGGAGCCGAAAGCCCGTATCCCGGGGCGCCCGGGCAGGTCCGGGACGCCGAGTGGAGGAAAATGCATGTCTGAACATAAATTTGGAGCCGTGGTCCTGTTGGGGCCGACCAACGCGGGCAAGTCGACGCTGCTGAACAACCTGCTCGGCCAGAAGCTGGCCATCGTCACGCCCAAGCCCCAGACCACGCGCAACCGCATCACCGGAATCTTGAGCCGGCCCGAGGCCCAGGTGGTCTTTCTGGATACCCCCGGGGTGCACCGCCACGGCGGGCGCATGAACCGGCTGCTCCTGCAGTCGGCCTGGCAGGCCCTGGCCGGGGCGGACCTGGTGGTGGTCATCCTCGACGCCGCCAAGGCCGCGACCCGGCCCGATGGGCTGCCGGCCCTGGCCGCGGACCTCATCCGGCCCGTGGCCCAGACCGGGCTGCCGGTCATCGTCGCGGCCAACAAGGTCGACCTCATCCGCGACAAGGCACTCCTGCTGCCGACGCTGAAAGCCATGAGCGAAGCTTTTCCCGAGGCGCCCATCGTGCCCGTCTCGGCGCTCACCGGCGACGGCCTGGACCCGCTCATGGCCGAGATCCTCGCCCGCCTGCCCGAGGGGCAGGCCATGTTCCCCGAGGACCAGGTCTCCACCGTGCCGCTGCGCTTCATGGCCGCCGAGATCATCCGCGAGAAGCTCTTCCTGTCCCTGATGGATGAGCTGCCCTATTCCGTGGCCGTGGAGATCGAGCACTGGGAGGAGGACGAGCGCCTGGCCCGGGTGCACGCGGTCATCACCTGCGCGCGCGCCAACCACAAGGGCATGATCATNNGGCGCCGAGTCCCGGCAGGAGCTGGAGGAGCTGCTGGAGAAGAAGGTCTACCTGGAGCTGTGGGTCAAGGTCCGCGAGGACTGGACCGAGGACGTGGGCTTTCTGCAGAGCCTGGGGCTCGGGGAGTAGCGGCCATGGACGAGGCGGCGCGGGAAGCGCTTCTGAAACGCCACGCCGAGGTCCGCGAGGCCGTGGCCGGGGCGGCCCGGGCGGCCGGGAGGCGGCCGGAGGAGGTGCTGCTCCTGGCCGTGTCCAAGACCCAGCCGCTCTCTGCCGTCGAGATTCTGGCGCAGGCCGGCCAGACGGACTTCGGCGAATCCTATGTGCAGGAGGCCCTGGAAAAGATCGAGACCTGCCGGCGGCCTTTGCGCTGGCACTTCATCGGCGGTCTGCAGACCAGGAAGGCCAAGCTCGTGGCCGGGCGCTTCAGCCTGGTGCATTCGCTCGACTCCCTGAAGCTGGCCCGGAGCTTGCATAAACGGGCCGGGGAACTGGACGTGGTCCAGGACGTGCTCCTGCAGGTCAACCTGGCCTGCGAGGCCCAGAAATGCGGCGTGGCCGAGGCCGAGGCCGAGGCCCTGGCCGAAACCGTGCTGGGGCTTGAGCACTTGAACCTCACCGGGCTCATGGTCCTGCCGCCGTACGACGAGAACCCTGAGGCGTCCCGCCCCTATTTCGCGGCCCTGAGAGACTTGCGCGACCGGCTGCAGGTGCGGCTCGGCCGGCAGCTGCCCCAGCTGTCCATGGGCATGACCGGGGATTTCGTCCCGGCCATCGAGGAGGGCGCGACCATCGTGCGCATCGGCACGCGAATCTTCGGACCCCGGCCCTCCTGAGAGTCCGGGAAGCTGCCCCGCACCCGCCGGGGAGGTTGAGGAGAGCAGGTTGCTATGGATCTGGCGACCATCATCGGCATAGTGCTGTCGTTCGGGCTCGTGGTTTCGGCCATGATGCTCGGCTCGAGCATCTTCATCTTCGTCGACGTGCCGTCCATGCTCATCGTCTTCGGCGGGACCATCGGCGCGACCCTGGTCAACTATCCCCTGACCCAGGTCTTCGGGGTCATCGGCGTGTTCAAGAAGACCATCTTCTCCCAGCTGGAAACCCCGGGCGAGATCATCACCCGGTTCATGGACTACGCCAACCGCGCCCGGCGCGAGGGCATCCTGTCCCTCGAGCCGCTCCTGAAGGAGATCGACGACGAGTACATGAAGAAGGGCCTGCAGCTGACCGTGGACGGCCTGGAGCCCCAGGCCATCCAGGACATCCTGGAGACCGAGATCTCCTACCTCGAGCAGCGCCACCAGCACGGCGCCGAGATCCTGGGCGCCATGGGCTCCTACGCCCCGGCCCTGGGCATGATCGGCACGGNNTGCAGATGCTCCAGTCCATGAGCGACCCATCAAGCATCGGGCCGGCCATGGCCGTGGCCTTGATCACCACCTTCTATGGCGCGGTCCTGGCCAACCTGGTCTTCATCCCCATGGCCGGCAAGCTGAAGACCCGCAGCAAGGAGGAGCTCCTCCTGCGCGAGCTGATCCTGGAGGGCATCCTGTCCATCTCCAAGGGCGAGAATCCGCGGATCATCGTCGAGAAGCTGAACAGCTACCTGCCGCCCAAGATCCGCAAGGTCACGGACTAGCGAGGCACGGAAGAAAGGATGGCCAGGCGCAAGAAATCGAGTGGCGGCGGCGGGGACGAGCTGCCGGCCTGGCTCATCACCTTCTCGGACATGATGACCCTGCTCCTGACCTTCTTCGTGCTCCTCAATTCCATGGCGGTCATCGACGAGCAGCGCCGGCTGGTCACCCTGGGCTCGCTCGTCGGCACCTTCGGCATGGGAGACTCGGGCATCGACACCCTGTCCCAGAAACCTTCCACCAAGACCATCGAATCCGGCCCCATGGAGGACGTGGACGACCTGGAGCCCCTGAAGCCGCTGCTCTGGGACGAGTACCAGAAGGATCTGCGCTTTGCCGAAAACCGCTTCGTGCAGATCTTCTCCATCGGCGCCGACATCCTCTTCGAGCCCGGCGGCACGGCCATCTCGGAGTCGGGGCAGAAACTCCTGGCCCGCATCCAGCCGGTGCTGGCCAAGGTCGGCTATCCCATCCTGTTCGCCGGCCACACCTCGGACCTGCGCGACGAGCTCGGCTTCGACTACCGGCCGACCGGGACGCAGAGCGTCCTGGACCCCTCGTTCCGCCTCTCGCTGGACCGCGCGCTGGCCGTCTACCGCTTTTTCCTCGCTTCCGGGCTCGACCCGTCCAGGCTGCGCCTGGAGGGCTTCGGCCGCTACCACAACTTCGCCGGCAACGACACGCCGGCCGGCCGGGCCCAGAACCGGCGCGTGGACATCGTCATCGACAAGCGCGAAGGCGACTTTGACGCCCAGGTGGCCAAGGTCCTGCCGCAAGGCAACGGCAAGCCCGCCAGCTACGAGTACAAGGGCTTCGTCTTCGACGTGGACGGGACTCCGCCCTCCGGCGGAGGGAAGTGAGGCCGGGCCATGGCCAAGCGCGAGCGAGCCGAGCCGCAAAAACCCAGCCAGGGCTGGCTGGTGACCTTCGGCGACCTGGTTACCCTTCTTTTGACATTCTTTGTCCTTCTGCTCACAATGGCCTCGATGGACCGCAACTACATCTCGAGCATCAGCATGTTTTCCAAGAACCTGGGCTTCATGACCTACAAGAGCTCGGGTAAGGTGCCGGACCGGGTGAAGTTCCTCATCGAGCGCCTGGAGCGGCCCGAGGACCTGCTCCTCGACCGGCAGCGGATAAAGGACCTGCTCTTTCCCGACGAGGTCCTGCCGAGCGGCATCGACCGCTCCACCCTGGACGAGAACCTGGATATCCTGGAGCGCAACGAGGGTGTGGCCCTGGTCTTAAGCGACAAGCTGCTCTTTCCCTCAGGCGGCTGGGAGCTGTCGCCGGCGGCCAGGGAGCTCCTGGCCCAGGTGGCCCTGGTTCTCAAGTACATGACGCCGCCGGTGAACGTGGCCGGCTTCGCCGACAGCACGCCGAGCCGGACGATCGACAATTACACCCTGTCCGGCAACCGCGCCCTGGCCGTGCTGGACTGTTTTCTGCAGGAGGAAAAGCTCGAGCCGGCGCGCTTCACCGCCTCGGCCTACGGCCCCGAGCTGCCCCTGGCCGACAACGCCACCGAGGCCGGCCGGGCCAAGAACCGCCGGGTGGAGATCCTGGTCAAGACCAGGGAGCCGCTCGGCTCCTACCCCTAACGCACGCAAAGGAGCTCATCAGTGGCTGAAGAAGACGTCCAGGAAGCGCCGAAAAAGAAACGCTCGGGCCTCCTCAAATGGCTGGTCATCCTGGCGGTCATCCTGGGCATCCTGGGCGCCGGCGGCTGGTATGCCTACACCAAGTACTTCGCCGGCGCGGTCAAGGACGCCGGGGGCGGACAGGAGGGGACCGCCGGGGAGCACGGCAAGGACGAAACCCAGGCCAAGGAAGGGGGGCAGGCTTTCAAGGACCTGATCACCCTGCCGACCTTCGTGGTCAATCTGGCCGATCCCCTGGGCCGGCGCTACCTGAAGCTGACCATGGACGTCGAGGTCGCGGACGCCAAGGCCGCCGAGGAGCTGAACGGCTCCCTGCCCAAGGTCCGCGACGCGGTCATCCTGCTCCTGTCGAGCAAGTCGTACCAGGAGCTGTCCACCATGGAGAGCAAGATCGCGTTGAAAACCGAGGTCGTGGAGCGGCTGAACCAGGTCCTGGGCGGCCCCAAGGTGCTCCACGTCTATTTCACCGAGATGGTCGTACAGTAAGGACCCATAGCGCCGGCCGCGGCCTTGCCGCACGTGCCGGCCGAGAATGAAGCGAGGAAACGTACATGGCCCCTGACGATCTGGATCAGGACAAACTGGCAGAGGAGTGGGCCGCCGCACTGTCCGACCAGGGCACCGGCGAGGATCAAGGCCCAACGGGCGACGAGGGCCTGGCCGACGAGTGGGCCAAGGCGCTCGCCGATCAGGAAGAGAGCGACATCAAGAAGGAGAAGGAGCAGGAATACCTCTCCTCGCGCAGCCGGAGCGCGGACTTCAAAGATTTGACGCAGGAGGCCAAGGCCCCACGCTCGGATTCGACCAAGCGCGACCTTGACTTCATCCTCGACATCCCGCTCGAGGTCTCGGCCGAGCTCGGCCGCACCAAGCTCCTGATCAACGAGCTTCTGCAGC
>DIXN01000008.1 GCA_002428705.1 Desulfovibrio sp. UBA6079 | reverse complement strand
TGCTACAACAGATTCTCTTGGATGTCCAACTCGTTTTATTCTCTCTCCTGGAAATGCTTCCGATTATTCGTACGCACTGCCGTTGCTTAAAGAGCAAAAAGCTGATTGTGTAATCGCCGACAAGGGCTATGACTCGAACGAGATTGTTGATGAAGTCGAAAAAATGGGGGCAGAGCCAGTCATCCCTCCACGATCACATCGCACTGTGGCCAGAGACTACGACCGCTATCTTTACAAAGAAAGAAATTTGATCGAACGCATGTTTTGCAGATTAAAACAGTTCAGAAGAATTGCAAGTCGCTACGACAAACTGGCGTCGTCGTATCTTTCGTTTCTCTATGTCGCCTCGATTTCAATCTGGCTGGCTTAAATGTCGACAGGCCCTAGGTACTTCTCAAGATTGTTCGTGTAGTATTTGAATGTTTTCTCGAGGCCCTCTTCCAATCCCACCAGCGGCTGCCAGCCGAGTTCCTCTTTGATCCGCGCGTAGCTGCACCAGATGGAGCCGATGTCGATGCGCTTCTTTTCCTCGGGCCAGGGCACGAGGGTATAGCGGCCGCGGCCGGCGATGCGGATCATGGCCTCGGTCAGGTCCTTGAGGGAGATGGGCGTATCGCCTGCCAGGTTGTAGACCCGGCCCACGGCCCGCTCGTTCTGCCCGGCCAAGAGGATCGCCCGGACCACGTCGGAAACATAGTTCAGGTCGCGCTGCTGGCCGCCGTCGCCGTAGATTTGGATCTCCCTGTCCTCGCAGACCAGGCGCACGAACCAGCCGATGAAGCCCTGGCGGTTGTGCTTAAGTAACTGGCGCGGGCCGTAGGTGTTGGTCAGGCGCAGGATGACCGCCGGCAGACCGTAGACCTTGTGGTAGAGCAGGTGATACCACTCGCCGGCCACGCAGTTCACCCCGTTCACGTCCACCGGTTCCACCGGATGCTCCTCATCCACCGGCGTGTAGCGCGGCCGGCCGTAGATCTGGCGCGTGCCGGTGAGCACGATGCGCGCGCCCGGGTTCACCCGCCGGCAGGTCTCCAAAAGCTTCAGCTGGGCCTTGGCGTTGATCTCCAGGTCCGTCACCGGATCGCGCATGGAGTCGATATGGCTGACCTGGCCGGCCAGGTTGAAAATGACCTCCTGGTCGCGCACCAGGTATTCGGTGGCGTGGGGGTCGCGCAGGTCGGAGATGTTCAGGCGCACGTGCTCGGCGATGGGCGCGATGTTGTGCAGGTTCCCGCCGTAGTCCGGGATCATGGAGTCGAGGAGCGTCACGCGCGCGCCCGCGGCCACCAGGGACAGAGCCAGGTTCGAGCCGATGAAGCCGCAGCCGCCGGTGATGAGCACCGGTTTGCCGGCGTAGAAGGACCAGTCGTCAACGTGCATGGCAGTCTCGATCGGGGGACGGCGGGTTGCACCGTCCCCCGGGTTGTCTATTCCTCGCGGCCGGGCAGGATCATGTTCAGGACCACGCCCAGGATACCGGCCAGGCCGATGCCGCCGAGCTTGAATTCGCCGACGGAGAAGGTCATGCCGCCCACGCCCATGACCACGATCAGGGCCACGATGACCATGTTGCGCGGCTGCAGGAGGTCCTGGCCGGCGCGCACCAGGGTATTGATGCCCACGACCATGATGGCCCCGAAAAGAAGGACCATGATGCCGCCCATGACCGGTACCGGGATGGTCTGCAGGAAGGCGCCGAGCTTGCCGACAAAGGCCAGCAGGATGGCGGTGATCGCGGCCCAGGTCATGATGCCGGGGTTGAAGACCTTGGTCAGGGCCACAGCGCCGGAGACTTCGGAGTAGGTGGTGTTGGGCGGGCCGCCGAGGACCGAGGCCAGGGTGGTGGCCAGGCCGTCGCCCAGCAGCGTGCGGTGGATGCCCGGGTCCTCCAGATAGTTCTTGCCGGTGATGGAGCTGATGGCCAGGATGTCGCCGAAGTGCTCGATGGCCGGGGCGATGGCCACGGGCACGATGAACAGGATGGCCTCCAGGTTCCAGGTGGGCAGGGTGAAGTTCGGCCAGGCGATCCAGGCCGCGGCCGCGACCTTCTCCATGGAGACCAGGCCGAAGAGCGAGGACAGCACGTAGCCGAAGACGATGCCGACGATGATCGGGATGAGCTTGACGAAGCCCTTGGCCCACAGGCTGACCAGTATGGTCACCAGCAGCGTCAGCATGGAGATGATCAGGGCCGTATTCTGGGGCACGAGCACGGCCGAGCCGTCGCCGGTCTTGCCCAGGGCCATGTTCACCGCCACCGGCGCGAGGATGAGGCCGATGACCATGATCACCGGGCCGGTGACGATGGGCGGCAGGACCTTTTGCAGCACGCCTACGCCGTATTTCTTGATGAGCAGGCTCAAGATCACGTAGACCACGCCGGCCGCGGCCAGGCCGCAGAGCGTGCCGGGGATGCCCCAGGTCTGGGTGCCGTAGATCATGGGCGCGATGAAGGCAAACGAGGAGGCCAGGAAGACCGGCACCTTGCGCTTGGTGATGAACTGGAACAGGAGGGTGCCCGCGCCGGCGGTGAACAGGGCCACGCCGGGGTCGAAGCCGGTCAGGAGCGGCACCAGGACCAGGGCGCCGAAGGCCACGAAGAGCATCTGGGCGCCAAGCACGCAGTCTCTGAGGCGGAAGCTGTAGTCGGTGGAGGCGAGGCTCATGCGGGTAGCTCCTTTGCGCGTAGGTGTGCCGAAAAAAAGGCGGGTTCCCCCGCCTACTTGGTGCCGAAGATCTTGTCGCCGGCGTCGCCCAGGCCCGGCAGGATGTAGCCGACCTCGTTCAGGCGCTCGTCGATGGCCGCCACGAAAACCTCCACGTCGGGGTGGGTCTCGGCCAGGCGGGCCAAACCCTCGGGCGCGGCCACCAGGAAGAGGCCCTTGATCTTCCTGCAGCCGGCCTCCTTCAGCAGGTTGATGGTGGCGATGAGCGTGCCGCCGGTGGCCAGCATGGGGTCCAGGATCAGGGCCGTGCGCTTCTTCATGTTCTTGGCCAGCTTCACGTAGTAGCGCACGGGCTCGAGCGTTTCTTCGTTGCGGTACATGCCGACCACGGACACCTTGGCCGAGGGGATCATGTCCAGCACGCCGTCCATCATGCCCAGGCCCGCGCGCAGGATGGGCACCACGGTGATCTTCTTGCCCTTGATGCGCTCGACCTCGACCGGCCCGGCCCAGCCCTTCACCGTGCAGGGCTCGGTTTCCAGATCCTTGGTCGCCTCATAGGTCAGCAGGCGGGCGATCTCGTTGGCCAGGGCCCGGAACTCCCGGGTGGAGTTGGCGTCCTCGCGCAGGATGCCGAGCTTGTGCCTCACCAGGGGATGGTTGACGACCTGAACCGGCACGCGGTTGCTCCTTTGTTTTGCGGATGCTGCGGGCGGGGAAGGGCGGCCCTCCCCCGGGTGGCGAAGTCGGTGAAATTTCTAAATGGCAAACGGGAGATCGGTCAAGGGGCGCTTTGCCTTCCGCCGGCAGGCCGTGTATCTTTGCCTGATGCCATACGCCACGGTTTTCGCCCCATGAGCCGCATTCCCGAGCCGCAGACGCCGCGGGTACTTTTTTCCGGCCGCGTTCCGGCCGAGGCCGCCGGCGAGCGGCTGGACCGCTTCCTGGCCGCGCACCTGCCCGGCATGTCGCGCGTGCGTGTTCAGGATTTCATCAAGGAGGGCGGGGCGAGTCTGTCCGGCCAGGTCTGCCTCCAGCCGAGCCGGCGCCTGGAGGGCGGCGAGGAGCTTGCCTTACGCGGACAGGAGACGTCCTCGGCGCTGGTCCCCAGCCATGGCGAGCTGCGCGTGCTGTATCACGACCGCCATCTGGCCGTGCTCGACAAGCCGCCCGGCCTCACCGTGCATCCGGCCCCGGGGATCGACGAGGAGACGCTGGTCCACCGCCTGCTCGGCCGCTTCCCGCAGATCGCGGTGCTGGACGACGCCCGGCCGGGCATCGTCCACCGTCTGGACAAGGACACCTCCGGGCTCATGCTCGTGGCCCTTACCGAGCCCGCGCGACTGAAGCTCGCCCGCGATTTCGCCGCGCGCGAGGTGCACAAGACCTACCTGGCCCTGGTCCACGGCCGCCCGGCACGAGACACGGGCCACATCGAGGCCGACATCGGCCGCCACCCGACGATCAAGTCCCGCATGGCCGTGGTGGCCAAGGGCGGCCGCGAGGCCAAAAGCGACTGGCGGGTGCTGTGGGCCACCGGCGACGGCCGCTTCTCGCTTCTTGCCGTGCGCATCCACACCGGCCGCACGCACCAGATCCGCGTGCATCTGGCCCACATCGGCCACCCCATCCTCGGCGACCGGGTCTACGGCGGACATCTCCAGGCCGAATGGGCCAGGGCCGAGCCGCTGGCCGCCCGGCTCGCCCGGCGCCAGATGCTCCACGCCCACCACCTGGCCTTCCACCATCCGGAAGACGGTCGGGAAATGGCCTTCACCGCCCGCCCGCCGCTCGATTTCCGGCGCCTGCCGCCGCTCCTCGACCGCCGCCTGCAGCGCGTGGTCCTGGTCGGCATGCCGGGCAGCGGCAAATCGACCCTGCTTTCGCTCCTGGCCGCGCGCGGCGTGCCGACCTTCTCGGCCGACGCCGCGGTGGCCGCGCTCTACGCCCCGGGCGAGGACGGCTGGACCATGCTCAAAGCCCGCTTCGGCGAACGCTTCGTGCCCGAGCCCAAGGGCGCGGTGGACAAGAAGGCCCTGTTCGCGGCCATGGCCGCGGATGCCCGACTCCGGCGCGAGGTGAACGACCTTGTCCATCCCCTGGTCCGCCATCGCCTGGCCGCGTTCTACGCCGGGAACGCCAAGGCCCGGCTGGCCGTGGCCGAGGTGCCGCTGCTGCTCGAAGCCGGCTGGCGGCGCGATGACCCGGCCGAGGTGGTCGTCGGCATCCGGCTCGCGCCCGCGCTTCGCGCCCGGCTCATGGAGGAGGGGCGCCGCGTGGCGCCCGAAACCATGGCCGTGCTCGACTCCTGGCAGTGGCCCGAGGACAGGAAGCTCGCGGCCTGCGATCTGATCGTGGAGAACAGCGGGAACATGGAAGAGCTGGCCGCGGCCGCGGACCGCCTGCTCTCGAACCTGCGCGGCCGGCGTGTGGCCGGGATGCGGGCGTTGCTCGATCGTCTGGAGGCCGTCTACCGGAGCGCTGCGGCCGGGGAGGGCGGGGAGTGATTCCCCTGCGCGACAACGTGCCCGGGGTGCACAAGCCCGTGGCGCTCTATGTCATCATGGCCCTGACCGCGCTGGCCTTCCTCTATCAGCTGGGCCTGACGCCCCGGGACAACTTCTGGCTGGCGGTGACCTATGGCGTGGTCCCGGCGCGCTACTTCGTCCACCCGGCCGGGGCCTGGACCGGCCACGTCCTGACCGAGATCCTGCCCTTCTTCACCTACATGTTCCTGCACGGCGGCTGGCTGCATCTCCTCATGAACATGTGGGTGCTCTGGATCTTCGGCGACAACGTCGAGGACGTCATGGGCCCGGGCCGCTTCGCCCTGTTCTACGTGCTCTGCGGCCTGGCCGCGCTGGCCGCGCAGATGTTCTTCAGCCGGACCTCCATGGTTCCGATCATCGGCGCCTCGGGGGCCATCGCCGGGGTCATGGGCGCCTATCTCCTGCTCTATCCCCACGCCCGGGTCATCGTGCTCATCCCGATCATCTTCATTCCCTACTTCATCGAGCTGCCGGCGGTCTTCTTCCTGACGCTCTGGTTCGCGCTCCAGTTCGTCTCGGGCTGGCTCAGCACCTCGGCCGCGACCGAAGGCGGCGTGGCCTTTTTCGCCCATGCCGGCGGCTTCATCGCCGGGCTTGTCCTCATGCCGTTTTTGCGCCGCAAGGACCGCTGCTACCACTGCTACGATTGGAAACGCCGGCGCTACGAGTTCGACTCTACCGGCCGCGACTGGCCGTTCCCCCCCGGCAGCACCGACCGGACGTAGGCCTCCACCCGGCCGAGAGCCGCGTCGAGCTCCGGCAGCATCGCCGCGAGCTCCTCGCTCCGCTCCTCGCGGGCGGCGACCTCGATTTTCCGGGCGAGCGCAGCCAGGCGCTCCGAGCCCATGGCCAGGGCCGTGCTGACCAGGCCGTGGGCCTCGCGGGCCGCGAGCGGGCAGGAGCCGGAGGCGACCGCCCGGGCCAGGGCTTCGCGCCGGCCGGGGCATTCGTCCAGGAACGAGGCCGTGAGCCGGCCCAGGAACTCCCGGCGTTCCCGGAAACGCTCCAGGTGCCTGGCCACCTCCGCCACTTCGGGCGGCATGCCCCCGGCCAGGCGGACGGCGGCGAGAAAGGACTCGGCGTCCAGCGGCGGAGCCAGGTGCAGGACGCTGGCCGTCTCCTTCGGCAGGGCCACGGAGTTGTAAGCGCCCGCGGCTTCCACGACCACCAGCGGCCGGCCGGCGGCCGCGATGGCCGAGGACAGCGCCGCATCCAGGCTCAAGGCCCCGGCCACGACCAGATCGATGCCGCCCGCTTCGAGTGCGTCCAGGCCCTCGGCAACGCCGGCCGCGACCCTCGGCGCAAAACCCGCCGCGGCCAGCATGCGGGCGAGGAAATGGCCGCTGACGGCCTCATCGGCCACCACCAGCACGGACAACGGACGCGCGGCGCCCGTGGAATCGGTCATCAGCTGCCTCCGGCGACGGGGAAAGGGTGCATTACTCGTACACCAGTTCCGTCGTCATGTGAAACAAAATCGACAAAATCGGCAATCCCCGCCAAGCCTGCCGCCCGCTGGAAAAAACGCTCCGGAAACCTTGCGTTTTGGTCGGTTATGTCGCATTTATTTTCGTTCGGGCCGTGCTCGACAGGCGGCCGGAAACGCTTGCGCCAGCGAGGAAGACCATGCTGCACATCGAGAACCTGCACGTCAAGATCGGCGAGCGGGAGGTGCTGAACGGCATCGACCTGCACATCAAGGAAGGCGAGACCTTCATCCTATTCGGCCCCAACGGCTCGGGCAAGACCAGCCTGCTGATGACCCTGATGGGCTTCGGCAACTATACCGTGACCGAAGGCAAGATCGTCTTCAAGGGCCAGGACATCACCGCCGCCACGACCTACGAGCGCGCCCGGCTCGGGCTGGGCATGTCCTTCCAGCGCCCGCCGACCATCCACGGCCTGCCCGTGCGCCAGATGCTGAAACTCATCGCCCGCGGCCGGGACGTGGATCTCGAAGGCATGGCCCGCCAGGTGAACTTCCACCAGTTCCTGGAGCGCGACGTCAACGCCGGCTTCTCCGGCGGCGAGATCAAGCGCTCGGAGATCCTCCAGCTCATGGCCCAGAAGCCCTCTCTCGTCCTCTTCGACGAGCCCGAGTCCGGCGTGGACCTGGAGAACATGGCCCTCATCGGCCGCACCGTGCGCGAGCTGATCGAGAACGGCAGGACGCCCGAGCCCGGCCACTCCATGAAGGAGTTGCGCGCCCGGCGCCAGACCTCGGGCCTCATCATCACCCACACCGGCTACATCCTCGACTACATCACCGCCGACCGCGGCCAGGTGCTCTACAACGGCCACCTGTGCTGCGAGGACTCGCCCCGGCGCATCCTCGAACACATCCGCCAGTACGGCTACAAGGAATGCGTGCGCTGCCTGCGCGTGCCCGCCGGCCTGGCCGACGCCCCCCAGGAATAGGAGCAGGACATGGACAAGGTCGATCTCTCCCAGTTCCAGTTCGAGGGCCTCGAGGCCCAGCACCTCTCCGATCTGCGCTCCCTCGACGAGCACGACCGCGAGCGCCTGCTCATGAGCGGCGTGGACGTCTCGGAGCTGGGCCGCAGCGGCTCGTTTCTGCACATGGACCACGCCGAAGCCTACTGCAACACCAAGAACGAAGGCGTGGAGATCATGGACATAAAGGACGCGCTCAAGAAGTACGACGGCCTGCCCGAGTACTTCTGGAAGCTCGTCGACAAGGACAAGGACGACTACACCCGCAAGGCGAACGAGGTCCTGCAGGGCGGCTACTTCATCCGCACCAGGCCCGGGGCCAAGATCAAGGAGCCGGTCCAGTCCTGCCTGTTCATCAAGAGCCAGAAGGCCGGCCAGAGCGTCCACAACATCGTCATCGTCGAGGAGGACTCGGAGCTGCACATCATCACCGGTTGCGCCGTGTCCAGGGACACCCAGTCCTCGGCGCACATCGGCATCTCCGAATTCTTCGTCAAGAAGAACGCCAAGCTGACCTTCACCATGGTCCACAACTGGGGCGAGAACGTCTCGGTCGTGCCCCGCTCCGCCGGCGTGATCGAGGAAGGCGGCGTGTTCCAGAACAACTACGTGCTTTTGAAGCCCGTCAAATACCTGCAGATGTACCCGACCCTGACCCTGGCCGGCCGCGGCGCCGTGGCCCGCTTCAACTCGGTCATGGTCGCGCCCAAGGGCTCGCACATCGACTCCGGCAACCGCATCATCCTCAATGCCCCGGATACCCGCGGCGAGATCATCTCCCGGACCATCTCCACCGGCGGCACGATCATCGCCCGCGGCGACATCCAGGCCTACGCCGTGCCCGCCCGCGGCCACCTGGAATGCAAGGGCCTCATCCTCGGCGGCGGCGTCATCCACGCCATCCCCGAGCTCAAAGGCGCGGCCGAGGGCGTGGAGCTGTCCCACGAGGCCGCCGTGGGCAAGATTGCCCAGGAGGAGATCGAATACCTGATGGCCAGAGGCCTGGACGAGGAGGAAGCCACCTCGACCATCGTCCGGGGCTTCCTGAACGTGGACATCATGGGCCTGCCCGCCAAGCTCAAAGAGTCCATCGACCGGACCATCGAGGAATCCCAGAAGGACATGTTCTAATACCCGCGGCCGGCCCCGAAGCCGGCCGCGCCTTCACCCCCATGCCCGGATACAAGACCCACGTCATCGGCGGCGCGGCCGCGGTCGGCGGCCTGGCCTGGCTCGTCCAGTGGCTCGACCTGGCCCGGTTCTCCGCGCCCGCCCTGGCCGTGCTCGCCGGCGCCGGCGCAATGGGCGCACTGGCCCCGGACGTGGACACCGATTCCCGCGGCCAGAACCTCTTCTACCCGGCCCTCATCCTCGCCGACCTGGCCCTCATCCTCACCGGCCATCTCCAGTGGGCCGCGGCCCTGGGCCTGGCCGGCATGCTCCCGGCCGTGGGCAGCCACCGCGGCTGGACCCATACCTGGTGGGCAGCCCTGCTTCTGCCCCTGCCGGCCTTCCTCCTCTGCCTGCCCACGCCGGGACTCAACCCCGAAACGGTCACCCCCTTCTACCTCGCCGCCGTCGCCGGCTACTGCTCGCACCTCGCGTTGGACCAAGTCATCAAGGGCTGAGACGGCCTCCGGCGGGCAGGGGACGCCGTCCCCTGCACCCCTGCCAGGGGCTCTGCCCCTGGACCCCGCCAGGAGGGAATGCTTCCCTCCTGGACCTCCCCNNCGGGCAGGGAGAAGACCCTGACCGGCCCGAAACGCAGAAAAGCGAGGGCATGAAGTAACGGAACGGGGCATCTTCAAAGTGGCCAGCCGGCCGGGAATTTCAAGACGGCGGGGCTTTGGCCGCCGGC
>DIXN01000034.1 GCA_002428705.1 Desulfovibrio sp. UBA6079 | reverse complement strand
AAATGGAACCGCATCACGGACTTGACCAGGCGCACACCGCTGACGGTCATGAAGATCATGAACAGGAGCATGATGACGTCGGACAGGAGCATGATGTACTTCATCCAGCTCTTGGGCAGGAAGATGTCGGCGATCTCGATGGTGATGTGCTCGCGTTTGCCGGTGACGTGGCTGGTTGTAGTCTCGGAAGTTGTAGCCCATATCCCCCTCCCGTCGCTCAACACGCTGTTTTCAAAGAACAAATTACCAGAAAGACGGCTCCGCCTCAAGAGCTGAATGAATGTTCATCAGACAGGCTCCTCAAGGGAACGAAATACCTCTGGCTCTACCGGGAGGCGAATCTGCCGGACAAGCACAGGCCAGCCTTGGAGGCCTTGAAAGCGGCGAATCTCAAGGTGGCCAAGGCCTGGGCCATGAAGGAAAGTCTGAACGATGTCTGGAAATATCTGAGCACGGGCTGGGCGAGACGTTTCGTGAAACGATGGCTGGCGTGGGTCACCAAGTCAGGCCTGGCCCCGATGCGCATGGTGGGCGGCCTGATCCAGAGACATCTGGAGAACATCCTGACCTTCTGCCGCCACCGAATTACCAATGGCGTGGCCGAAGGACTCAACAGCAAGATCATGGCCATCAAGAGGAAAGCCTGCGGCTACAGGAACCGGGAGCACTTCAAGACCGCCATCTACTTCTTCTGCGGCGGCTTGGACCTCTACCCGGTCAGCTCGTGAGCGGGGCTACCCACGGAAAACCCGGAAGAGCCTTAAAAATCAACATGCACTTGCCGGCACTCGATCTGCCCATGGGGGCCGATGGCCACCAGGGCCAGGCTCGCCTCGCCGCGCTGCAGGCTGCCGGGGTTCAATAGCCAGGCCTGGCCCGCGCGCTCCCAGTGGAAGCGGTGGGTGTGGCCGTAGCAGACCAGATCGTAGCCCTGGCCGAAGCTCGCCAGCACCGCCTCTCCCACCTGGCTGCGCGGACCCCAGCCGTGGGCCGCGCCGACTGTCAGCCCGCCGAGGTTCAGGCTCAGGCGCACGGGCAGCGCCCCGCCGTGCGCCCAGCCGTCCATGTTCCCGGCCACGGCGTGCACATTGCCGTGCACCGCTTCCAGCCAGCGCCAGAGCCCCGGCCCGCCCACGTCGCCGCAGTGGACGATGGCGTCGCAGCCGGCGAGGTGCGCGGCGTAAACCTCTTTCAGCCAGTCCGTGGGCTCGCCCAGATGGGTGTCGGAAATGACCCCGATCAGCATCGCTCTCTCTACTTGGTGGTGAAGGTGTAGACCCCGTCCCAGCTCTCGGGCGGGCTCGCCTCGAGCTGGCGCAGGCGCTCGGCGTAGACGCCCAGGACCTTGTCCTCGGGATGGGCGGCCGCCAGGCGCTCGGCGCCCGCGCGCGCCTGCCCGAAGCGCCCGGCCCGGTAGTCGGCCACCAGCTCCAGGTACTCGGCCATGTACTCCAGCGGCTGGGGCTCCTCGATGGGGCCGAGCAGCTCGAAGATCTCCACCGGCGACTCCCGGCCCTTGACCCGCACGAGGTCCAGCGTCCGGGTCCAGAACTGCTCGCCGACCAGCGCCTGGGTCGACTCGGAGACGATGATCCGCGTGGCGTAGACCTTGTTCAGCCCCTCCAGGCGCGAGGCCAGGTTCACGCCGTCGCCGATGACCGTGTAGTTGAAGCGGTCGCGCGAGCCCATGTTGCCGGCGACCATCTCCGCGGTATTCACGCCCACGCCGATGGCGATCTCGGGCAGTCCACGGCCGGACCAGCCGACATTCAGACTTTTCAGCGCCTGCTGCATCTCCCAGGCCGTGCGGCAGGCCTCCAGGGCGTGCTCCGGATAGGGATAGGGCGCGCCGAACACGGCCATGACCGCGTCGCCGATGTACTTGTCCAGTAACCCCTTGCGGCGCATGACGATGTCGGTCATGGCCGTAAGGTACTCGTTCAGGAAGGCCACCAGCTCCACCGGGCTCAAGCGCTCGGAGATGCCGGTGAAGCCCCGGATGTCGGAAAAGAGCACGGTCAGGTTCAAGGCCTCGCCGCCCAGGGACAATCGCTCCGGGTCGTCGGTCACCTGCTCCACCACGCTCGGGTCCAGGTACTTGGCGAAGGCGCTTTTTATCTGCTTCTTCTGGCGGTCGGCAAACACGTAGCGGTAGGTGTTCAGGGCCACGTAGGTCAGGCCGAAGGCGACCATGGGATAGACCAGGTTGAGCCAGAACTGCCGGGTGGCGAAGAAATACTGGTTCAGTGCCAGGAACACCGCGGCCAGGGCCGCAAATCCGATGAGTGTGAGCAGCGTGCGTGCCCGCCAGAGATAGGCCACGGTCACGGCCGCGAACAGCCAGACCGCGCCCAGGTCGAAGAGCGGCGCCCAGCCCGGCCGCAGGATGAAGTCCTGCATGAGCATGGCGTCCAGGGCCGTGGCGTGGATCTCCGTGCCCGGGTAGGCCACGCTGACCGGCGTGACCCGCATGTCGTAGACCGTGGGCGCGGTCACCCCGACCAGCACGTACTTGCCGGCCAGCCGCGCCGGATCGACCTCGCCCGCCAACACCTGCCAGGCCGGCAGGTGCGGGATGGCCCCGGCCCCGCCCCGCCAGTTGAGGATCATCCGGCCGGCCTCGTCCGTGGGCACCACGTGGCGCTCCCACTCCGCGCCCACCAGCCCGTTGACCGTGGCCAGCAGGAACGGCGGCGCCGCGGGCACGGCCCGGCCGAACAGCGCCGCGGCCAACGGCTGGTAGTACCCGCCCTCGAAGCCCACGGCCATGGCATAACGCCTGACCGTGCCGTCCTGGTCCGGGACCACGTTGAAATAGGCCTGAGACCCCGCGGCCTTGGCCAGAAGCGGCTGGTTGGTGCGCGCCTTTTTCGCCTCCGGCACCGGAATGCGCGCAGGCCCCTCGGCGGCGTCGAGCTGCTTCTCGAAATAGGCCGCCACCCCCTCGAGCCCGTTCTCCGCCCCGCTCCCGGCCGCCGCCTCGAAATTGAAATAATACCCCAGCACCTGCGGCGCCCTCGCCCCGGCCAGAGCCCGGGCCAGCCGCCCGTCCGCCCCGGTCTCCGCCAGGCGCTCGCGCAGATAGGCCTTCAGCTCCGGCGTGGGGCTGAGCCCCAGCTCCCCGGCCCGGCCGATGAGCCGGGCCAGCTCCTCGCCCGCCGGATTGGCCTGGGGCTCGGAAAAAATGATGTCGTAGCCCACCGCCCTCGGCCCGGCCGCGTCGATCCGCTCCACCAGCCGGGCGATAATCCCCCGGTCCCACGGCCAGCGCCCCACCCGCTCCAGGCTCGCCTCGTCCACCGCCACCACGACCACCTGGCCGCTCGGCGCCTTGCCCCCCCGCGCCGCCAAGCGCAGGTCGAAAGCCTTCAGCTCGAGCACCTCCAACCCCGCCGGCCGGACCATGTAGGCCCAGGTGGTCAACCCCGCCACCACCAGCGCGATGACCACCGGCCAGATCAGTTCCCCCAACCGCCTCATGGCACCCCCCGCCCCCTGGGAGGCGCTGCCTCCCAGACCCTCCGCCAGGGGCTCTGCCCCTGGACCCCGCAAGGGGGA
>DIXN01000002.1 GCA_002428705.1 Desulfovibrio sp. UBA6079 | reverse complement strand
TGCAAAAGGGGTTTCCCCCTTCCCCTGGTTCTCCGGGAAAACGACCGATGCTTAAAAACAAGCACACAAAATTCCTGAAAAAGCTCTTCCCCGGCGACGCCTGCCTGCTGGAGGCGCCGGAGACGCTCATCTTCACCACGGATTCGAGCTGCCTGGAGGCCGAGCCCTGGGCCGTGGTCCGGCCGGAGAGCGAGGCGCAGGTCGTCGAGCTCTTGAAGTGGGCCCAGGCCGAGAAGGTGCCGATCTTCCCCCGGGCCAGGGCCAGCAACGGCATCGGCGGCGTGGTGCCGCGAGGCGGCGGCGTGGTCGTGTCCATGCTGCGCATGAACCGGATAGTGGAGATCGGCGAGGACGACTTCCTGGCCGTGGTCGAGCCCGGGGTGGTCACGGCCGATCTGCAGAAGGCCGTGGCCGAGCGGGGGCGCTTCTATCCGCCCGATCCGGGCAGCGTGCGCTTCTCGACCATCGGCGGCAACGTGGCCACGGGCGCCGGCGGCATGTCCGCGGTCAAGTACGGGGTGACCCGGGAGTATATTCTGGGATTGACGGCCGTGCTGGCCGGCGGCGAGGTGGTGCGCACCGGCGGCCGGACCCACAAGGACGCCATGGGCTACGACCTGACCAAGCTCCTGGTGGGCAGCGAGGGCACGCTGGCCCTGTTCACCCAGGTCATCGTCAAGCTCCTGCCGCTCCCCGAGGCCTCGGCCTCGCTGCTGGCCGGGTTCGCCGATCTGGGCCAGGTGCTGGCCGCGGCGAGGTCCGTGTTCCGCTCCGGTTTCCTGCCCACGGCCATGGAGTTCATGGACGGCCCGACCCTGAAGGTGCTGGCCCAGGTGCGGCCCGTGCCCTGGTCCGCCGACGTGGGCGCGGCGCTCCTCTTCAAGCTCGACGGCAGTGAGGACGCCCTGGCCGCGGACCTGAAGAAGCTCACCGGCATCGTGCGCGACGCAGGCGCCTTCTACCTCCAGCAGGGCTTCGGCCCCGAGGAGGAGGAGCCGCTCTGGGAAATCAGGCGCATGATCAGCCCCTCCATGTACCACGTGGCCCCGACCAAGATGTCCGACGACATCGCCGTGCCCCGGGGTAGGATCGAGGAGGCCGTGGACGCCTTCCAGGCCATCGGCCGCGACTGCGGCGTCATCGTCTACTGCTTCGGCCACCTGGGCGACGGCAACATCCACGTGGACGTCATGTACGACGAGGCCGACCCGGCCCAGCGCGCGGCCATGAAAAAGGCCAAGCACGCCATGTACCAGAAGGTCCTGGAGCTTCATGGCACTTTGACCGGCGAGCATGGCGTGGGCCTGCTCAAGAAGCCCTACGTCTCCTGGCAGCTGGGCAAGGCCGAGCGCGCCCTCATGGCCCGGGTCAAGCACGCCTTCGACCCCCTGAACATCATGAACCCGGGCAAGGGATTCTGATGAGCGAAACCTACCACTGCCTCCACGACGACAAGAAGAAACGCCCGTCCTGCATCCTGTGCAGCCGCTGCCTGGAGGTCTGCCCGCTCGTCGCCGCCACCGGCCGCGAGGAGCTCTCGCCCAAGGCCAAGTTCTTCATGGCCAGTAAGCGCGGCGCGGGCAAGAAGGCCGACCTGGCCATCGCCCACCTGGCCGAGCTCTGCCTGTCCTGCGGCAAGTGCGAAAAAGCCTGCCCGCACAACCTCTGCGGCCCGGAGCTCGTCTCCGAGCTGCGTGCCGAGAACCCCGGCTGGCAGGAATGGCTCTGGAAGACCTGGATGACCCGGGCCGCGGTCCTCTGGCCGCTTGCCGCCCACTCCGCCGGCTTCCTGCCCGAGGCCCTCACCGCCCGCACCCTGCCGGCCATGGAAAAGCTGAAAGCCCTGGCCGACACCCCGGCCACCCCCTGGATCGCCGTCGAGCATCTGGACCAGGCCGGCGCCGGCAAGCCCGCCGTGCTCTTCTCCGGCTGCACCGGCGCCTACGCCCGCAAAAGCTGGACCAGAACCGCCGCCGCCCTGCTTCAGGGCCTGGGCTACGAGACCTCGGCCAGGCCCGAGTTCACCTGCTGCGGCTGCACCCTGGGCCACGCCGGAGCCAAGGACGCCCAGCTGGCCATGCAGACCGCCAACATCAAGGCCTGGCGCGAGGCCGGCCGGCCGCTCATCGCCACCTTCTGCGCCACCTGCCGCTGCGGCCTGCGCAGCTACGCCGACGTGAACCTCGGCTGGAACGCCATGGAGCGCGAGGAATGGCTGGCCGCCGTGGTCCCGCTCACCGGCCTCTTCGGCGCCTCTCGCTTCCGCTCCCTGACCGCCGCCCCCACCGAAATCTTCTACCACAAGCCCTGCCACGGCGCCGGCAACGACCGCGACCTCGCCTTCCTGCGCCCGGTCCTCGGCCCGCGCCTGGCCCGGGTGGTGGACGACTCCTGCTGCGGTTTCGGCGGCGTGCTCCAGCTCGGCGCCCCCGAGCTCTCCGCCCAGGTCGCCAAACACTACTGGCAACGCCTGAACCCGCCCAAGGACGCCGCCCTGCTGACCTCCTGCTCCGGCTGCGTGCTGCAGCTCACCGCCACCGCCCCGGCCGGCGTGGCCGTCCGCCACTGGCTGGACGTGATCACGGTGGAGTAAGGCCTCCGGCGGGCAGGGGCGTTGCCCCCTGCACGAGGGGGATAATCCCCCATGACCCCGTTGTTTGAAAATCGAAGCCCCCGGCGCATTGAGCGCCGGGGGCTTCGATTTCCAGCTGGAGACCACTGCACAATCCACCGTCTCCGACCATTTTGCTGATTTCGCCTTCAGCTTTTAGTGCGTCAGGCCCGCCCAACCGGCCTGTTTTGTCGGGTGACGTCCGGGACGTCGTCCTCCTTCGCTAGACCGGCGAACCTGGCGACGGAGATGCGGTCGTAGAGCGCCGATTCAAGGGCCTCGTCGCTCAGGTTGTACCAGCGCTGCAGGAGAAGGACATTGAACATTATAAATGCCTGGTAGGCAAGGTTGCCGACAGCATTTATGCAATATCAGTCGTCGCAACGACAGACACACACGGTATGCTCATGCGTCGCAGGCGGCTTAACAACTGCGTTGCCTTAGAGGATGGAAACAATCAAAAGGAATGAAGAAGCAGGAATCAGGCAGGTGTGACATTCGCAGTGAGCATTTCCTCGCAGCTCAAGGAGGCCCTCCGTCAACACCAACAGGGGCCCTCGCACGAGGGATCCCGTGCGAGCATGGTGCGGACAACTAATTACTGTCCCTCGCCGAATTCCTTCAGGAGCTCGGCCGGGCTGGCGTAATGCTTTTCGGACACTTTCTTGATGGAGCTAAGAACCGCCTCGTCCGCGCCGTTCTGCTTGGCCTGTTTGAGGATGTCATCCTTGCTGGAGGGAAAGCCTATTCCATGAATATACTTGGAAATTTTTTCAAATAGACCGGATTGATCGCCGGTAAGTATACCGCTGCCCGGCATGTCGCTGGCTTGCGTTTCATTTGTAGGGGAGTCTTTTAGGACAGTAGCCATGACTGACCTCCAAAAAGAGTTACCGGTTCTTGGGTAAGGGCAAATCCAGAGTATGTACGGGCAGGCAAAGCTCCGCGGGTTGTGCGTTGCGTCCGGACACCCTGGGCTAACTCATTCCTCCTCGCTGGCTGGAAATCCAGAAATCCTTGCGGCAATACTCTCGGTGGAGAGAGCAGGATTTGCCACTATCGTAGTTGTGGCATACGTTGGGATTTTGTCAATCGTTTTTTTAGAGATAAGCTCCCTCTCTACGGATGCCAGTCAATTACCTGCTGGATGTCCTTGTCTTCAGTCAGCAACATTGTCGTTGAGGTTTTGCCGGGGAGAAGTGCGTTCTTTAATCGTCGCCTCCTGCGCTTCAAATGGAGGAAGTATCACAGAATATTGCAGAATATTAGAAGTAAAAATGCGAAATTTGCCGTGCAGCGGTCTCAGCTGGGTGATGGAGGTCGCGGCTCAGCTCCCCGCCGGGCGCCAGGAAATTGATTGTAATTAAATTCGCAAAATGTTACACGCCTTTAATTGTTGACGAACTAAAAGGCGCTATTTGGCGGCGGAAGGATCATCGGATGCGATACGCCCGGGACCCCGCCGCGGATGGTGGCCATGAAAAAGGGGCTGCACATGACGCTGAGCAGAAGGCAATTCATGAAGATGGCCGCCGTTTCCGCGGCCAGCATGTCCGTCGGGCTGCAGGTGGGCTGCGACGATGACGACGGGGCCATCAATTTCGCGACCCTGAGCGACGTCCATGTCTATGATACGGCGCTCGGCACCACCGGCTCGGCCTTCGAGGCCTACATCTCCGTCGACCCCAAGCTCCTGGTGGAGAGCGAAGCCATCCTGAAGTCCGCTGTCGAGCGGATCAAGAACTCGAACGCCCGCTTCGTCCTGATGCCCGGCGACATGACCAAGGACGGCGAGCTGGTCTGCCACGAGCTGATGGCCAGCTACCTGGCCGAGCTCAAGGCCGCGGGCAAGGACGTCTACGTCGTGCCCGGCAACCACGACGTGTTGAATCCCGTGGCCTGCTCCTACAGCGGGAGCACCAAGACCCCGGTGGCCAACGTGACCCCGGACGAATTCGTCTCCATCTACTGGGACTACGGCTACGGCGCGGCCATCGCCCGCGATCCGAACTCGCTCAGCTACGTGGCCGAGCCGGTGCCCGGCTACTGGCTCCTGGCCATGGACTCCTGCATCTACGAGAACAACACCACCGGCAAGCTGATCACCGCCGGCCAGTTCTCCGACGCCACCATGGACTGGTTACGGGCCAGGCTGGCCGAGGCCAAAAAGGAGGGCAAGACCGTCCTTGGCCTGATGCACCACGCCCTCACCGAGCACTTCAACGGCCAGGCCACCCTCTTCCCCGGGTTCGTCATCAACAACTGGCAGGAAGTCTCGCAGACGCTCGCCCAGGAGGGCCTGCACTTCGTCTTCACCGGCCACTTCCACGCCACGGACGCAACGGACCGGTCGTGGACCGACCCCGATGCGCTGCTCCACGACATCGAGACCGGCGCCCTGGCAAACTATCCCTGCCCCTGGCGCCACGTGCGCATCGTGGACGGCCATATGCGCATCACCACGAGCAGGATCACGGACATCGACTACGACAACGGGACGCAGACCTTCCAGGAGTACGCCCTGGACTACGCCCAGACGGGCTTCACCAACGCCTTCACGAACATGCTTCTGGGCTCGCCCTACTACATGTCCCAGGCCCAGGCCGAGGAGTACGCGCCCCTGTTCACGGACGCCATGCTGGCCCACTACGTCGGCGACGAGAAACCCGACGAGGAAACCCAGCAGACGATCCAAGCCCTCCTGGACAGCTCGGATCCCATGGACAACGGCCTCGGCCAGTTCCTCTCCACCCTCTGGACCGACCTGGTTCCCTCGGACAACATCCTGATCGTGGCCATGAAATAGCGGGCCTCCGGCGGGCCAGGGGCGCTGCCCCTGCACCCCGCAAGGGGGGTGACCCCCCCCTTGACCCCGCAGTCTGAAAGCCGAGGCCCTCCGGTGCGAAGAACACCGGAGGGCCTCGGCTTTCAGCTCCGGTGACAAAGGTGGATCCTGCCCATCGCCGGTCCCGTGGACAATAAAGAAGAAAAGACCGCCGGTGAGGGTGGAAATGGCTCGAATCAGCTCGAAGGATCGGCCAGCCGGCCCGAGCCGGCACGCTCTTAACCTCGTGGCGGCTCTTCGGGCTTTCCGGACATCCCAACCTCTTCTGCGCCGTGCGGCCGGCGAGGATCTTCTCCTCGCCGGCCGCACGGCGCAGAACCACGGGGTGCAGGGGGATTATCCCCTTGCCGGGGTCCAGGGGCAGAGCCCCTGGCAGGGGTGCAGGGGACAGCGTCCCCTGCCCGCCGGAGGCGCCCCTACACCCCGAAAAAATTACGGGCGTTATGGCCGGTGGCGGTCCAGACGGTTTCGAGCGGCAGGCCGAGGATGTCGGCGATTTTGGCCGCGGTGAAGGGCAGGAAGGCCGGTTCGTTGCGTTTGCCGCGGTAGGGCTCGGGGGTGAGGAAGGGGCAGTCGGTTTCGATGAGCAGGCGGGAGAGGTCGGTGGCGGCCACGGCCTCGGCCAGGCGTTCGGACGTGGGGTAGGTGACCGAGCCGGGGATGGACAGGTGCCAGCCGTGGGCGGCCACGGTGCGGGCGAGGTCCGCGTCGCCGGCAAAGCAGTGCCAGAGCACGGGGCGGCCGGAGAAGCCGAGGTCGAGGAGCGCCTCGAGGCAGTCGGCGTGGGCCTCACGGCTGTGGATGACCACGCGCAGGTCGAGTTGTCTGGCGAGCTCGAGCTGGGCGCGGAAGATGCGGAGCTGGATGTCGTGGGGAGGTTCCGGCCAGTAGTAGTCGAGGCCGATCTCGCCCAGGGCTTTCAGGCGCGGCTCGGTGCGCAACAGGCCGGCCAGGGCGGCCAGTGTGTCGCCGGTGGCCTTGGCGGCGTCGTTGGGGTGGACGCCGCAGAGGAAGAAGACCTCGGGGTGGTCGGCGAAGCGGGCGGCGTTCGCGTGGTAGGCCTCGGGGCCGAGGAAGACGTTGCCGAAGGTGGCGACGCCGGCGGCCTTGGCCCGGGCCAGGACTTCTGGCAGGTCGGCGTCGAACTCGGGCAGGTCGAGATGGGCGTGGGACTCGGCGCCGGTGGCCGGCAGGCCGAAGCTCGCCGGGTCGGGACGCTCGCGGCGTTTCTTTTTGGACATGGTCAGACGGGCAGTCCCTGGGAGGCGCGGTGGTCCTTCAGGGTTTGGAGCACGGCGTAGGGCACGTGGAGGCGGCCCTTGCCGCAGCCCAGGCGGATGTCGGGCTTGACCGCGCCGTGGAAGTCCGAGCCGCCGGAGACGACCAGGTCGTAGCGCTTGGCCCAGGACAGGCAGGTTGTGGTCTGGGAGGGCGTGTGCTCGGTGTAGTAGGCCTCGATGCCGTCGATGCCCATGTCCTTCAGGGCCAGGACGGCCTTTTCCAGAGTGGCGTTGTCCAGGCGGTAGAGGAAGGGGTGGGCCAGCAGGACGGTGGCGCCCTCGGCCTTCAGGATGTCGACGGCCTTGTCCGGGTCGAGCACGGTCTTGGGCACGTAGGCCAGGCCCTTGGAGCTTAAGAAGCGGTCGAAGGCCTCCTGGACCGAGGTGGCATAGCCTTTGGCCACCAGGACCTGGGCGATGTGCGGCCGGCCCACGGTGCCCTCGGCCAGGCGTTCGACGTCGGCGTAGGTGAGGGGCAGGCCCAGGGAGGCGAGCTTCTCGACGATGCGCACGTTACGCGCCAGGCGTTCCGCGTTCAGCCAGGCGAGCGTCCTGGTCACGGCCGGGGCCTCGAGCGGCAACCAGAGGCCGAGGATGTCCATGGTGCCGTACTGCCAGCGCACGGCCAGCTCGGCGCCGGGGATGAACTCGAGGCCCAGGCGGGCGGCCTCGGCCGAGGCTTCGGCCAGGCCGGCCACGGTGTCGTGGTCGGTCAGGGCCAGGGCGGCCAGGCCCGCATCGACGGCGGCGCGAACCACGGCAGCCGGGGCGAAGGTGCCGTCGGAGGCGGTGGAATGGGTGTGCAGGTCGATCGCAGCCTGCGGGTCGTGAGGGTGCATGGTCAGCTTTTGCTAGTCGCCGGGGCCGCGGCTGTCAATGCCGGGCTTGATGGCCGCGGGCGAGGGGGTTAGACTGGCGGCGCGGTTCGCAAGACAATCGCAAAGGAGCCGACATGAGTCTGAACAAGGATCTGCTGGAGATACTGGCCTGCCCCAAGTGCAAGGAGCATGTGACCCTGACGCCCGAGGAGGACGGCCTGATCTGCGCCGCCTGCGGCGTGGTCTATCCCATCGAGAACGAGATTCCGGTTCTGCTGGTGGAGGAGGCCATTTCCCTGGCCGACTGGCCGGAGAAACATCCGGGCGCGGCGGAAAAGAGCGCCGAGGATTGAGCCTTCGCTGAAAAAATCAACCTCCTGTTGACAATGCGCACCGCTGGGTTACTGTAACAGGTGCAAATAACCCTCCAGGAGGTTGGATATGGTCATAGATTTCAGCTTTTCCCCCTTTCCGCGCCAGATCGACCGCCTTTTCGAGGAGTTGACCCGGCCCTTCGTCATCAACCAGCGCCGCATGCTCTACCCGCCGCTGAACATCAGCGAGGATGCGGACAACATCACCGTCCGGGCCGAGATTCCCGGCCTGGCCATGGACGAGCTCGAGCTGACCCTGAGCAACAAGAGCCTGGTGCTGAAGGGCGAACGCAAGGTCGAGCAGGGCAAGTACTTCCGCCAGGAGCGCCCCACCGGGGCCTTCCAGCGCATCGTCAACTTGAACGTCCCGGTGGACCGGGAGAAGGTCAAGGCCACGCTGGTCAGCGGCGTCTTGAGCGTGGTCCTGCCCAAGTCCGAGGACGTCAAGCCCAAGAAGATCGCCATCGACGTGGCGAAGGGATAAGGAGACGCGCACATGGCAACCGACATCGAGAAGAAGGAAACCGGCAGCCTGCCCCGCTACCGTCCGGCCACCGACATCCTCGAGCGCGAGGACGGCTTCCACCTCTTCCTGGACATGCCCGGGGTGGCCAAGGAGGATCTGGTCATCGACCTGAAGGAGAACGAGCTGGTCGTCGGCGGCAAGGCCGACCATCCGCCGGTCGAGGGCGAGCGCATGATCGAGGTCGAGTTCGGCGGCGGCGAGTACTACCGCGCCTTCACCCTGTCCGACGCCGTGGACCAGGAGAAGATCAAGGCCAGCCTGGTCAACGGCGTGCTCGAGATCTTCATGCCCAAGAAGGAGCGGGTCCTGCCCAAGCGCATCGAGATCAAGGCCGGCTAGGTCCGGGACGGAACGTTTCACGCAGCCTTGAAAGGCCGCTCCGACATTGCCGGGGCGGCCTTTTTCATGGACTGCGGCGCATCCTTCGGCCGGCGCCTGGACAAGCTTTGATCCGTCGGCTAACCAGGACCAGGATGGGGCCGAGGGTATCCGCGACGCGGCCCGGCCTTTCCGGGAGGGGGACCATGAAGAGAATCTCTGTCTGCGTCGATGTCCAGACCCAGCATGTGCGCGACCTGATCCTGGCCTGCCTGGCCGAGGACAAGACTTTCGAACCGAGCCTGGGCAGCGCGCCGGCCGGAGCCCAGCTCTACATCCGCGAGGTCGGCGGCCGCCTGCAGGAGGCCCTGGCCGAGCTGGCCGAGCTGCGGGCGCACTACCCGAACCTCGAGATCGCCCTGACCTCGGCCGCGAGCGATTCCAGCACGCTCCTGTGCTGCATGGACGCCGGCATCCGCTACTTCCTGCCCCAGCCCGTGCACCCCAAGGACATCCGCGCCGTGCTGAGGCGCTACCTCGACCGCCAGTCGAGCGAGGCTCCGCCGCCGAAAAGAGCCCTGGTCATCGGCGTCATCGGAGCCAAGGGCGGAGTCGGCGCCACCACCCTGGCCGTCAACCTGGCTCTGGCCTACCAGCAGAACCTGCCCGAGGGCGGCGTGCTGCTCCTGGACGCGAACATCCCCCACGGCGACGCCGGCCTGTTCCTCGACCTGACCCCCCAGCTCGACCTGGCGACCATCGTGGCCGACATCTCCCGCCTGGACACGGTCCTGCTCGAGTCGGCCATGGCCAGCCACTCCTCGGGCCTGCGCTACCTGGCCACGGTCCGCCAGTACGAGGACCTGCCCCTGTCCACGCCCGAGTCCATGAGCCACGTTCTGTCCCTGGCCCAGGGCATGTTCGAGGTCATCGTCATCGACCTCGGCACCTACTACGGCCGGGTGACCATGAAATTCCTGGAGCTGGCCGACGTCTTCCTGCTGGTGACCGAGCCGGCGCTCTCCTGCCTGCACAACGCAGCCAGCTTCACCGGCTACGCCTCCCAGCGCAGCCCGGGCCTGGCCGAGAAGATCCTGGTGATCCTGAACCGCGTCCACGACCGCGCCCCCTACTCCATCGCCGACATGGAGAAGGCCATCGGCCGGCCCTTCTACTGGCGCCTGCCCAACGACTACCAGACCGCCGGCACGGCCAAGGAGATCGGCCAGCCGGTGGTCCTCGGTGCGCCGAAAAGCCGTCTGGCCACGGCCATCCGCGAGCTGGCCCAGTCGCTCCTGCCACAGCCCGGCAGCGGCAAGCGCAAGCGCGGCCTGTTCGGCCTGCGCCTCTTCAACCGCGACTGACGCGTCCGCGGCGCCCTCCCTCAAGCGCGCGGCCGGCCTCGTCCGGCCGCACGCACCTGACGACCGCCAAGGCCGAGCGCCGGAGTGCGTCCGGCGTCCATTCGGTCTTCCGGATCGAGCGTGTTGTAATTCTCAAAATATGTTGACACTGGAAATAAGTTGCATGTAAAAATAAATAGAAACTCTCCCCACAGCCCGAGGCCTGTCCGGCCGACTTCTTGGAGGGGGCCAGCCGGACGTCGAAGGAGCCGGGCTCGCGGCGCAGTGCGGATCGGCCGACCGCGGCGCAGGGAAGGAATGGCATTCAGGAGGCCCGCATGAGTTCCCATCGCTTGACCATACCCGTTTTTATCCACGCCTTGGCGCTGGCCATGGCCCTGTGCCTGTGGGCCATGCCCGCGGCCGCCTACGTCAACCTCCTGCCCGAGCAGGTCAAGGACATGGTCGACGGCCAGGCCGACGTGACCTTCATCGACGTGCGCGAGCCGATCGACTTCTGCACGCAGCTCGGCGGCCACGTGCCCTGTTCCCTGAACTATCCCTGGAATTCTGGCGTGCTCACGAACAACTACACCGACTTCGATTCCCGCGCGCCAATCGTGGTCATCTGCATGACCGGTCAGCGCAGCCTGAAATCCGCGCAATTCCTGGAATCCGTCGGCTTCACCGACGTCTCGCTGATGCAGGGCGGCATGCTCGACTGGCAATGGCAGACTGAAACCTGCAACGAGGTCTGTCCGGCCTGCGTCTCGCCAAGCTGCCCGCCGCTCTATTTCGCCCACATCGACACCTCCGCCGGCTGGACCACCGGACTGACCATCGTCAACACCGGCACGGCCCAGGCCGAAGGCCAGCTCAAAGCCTACGACGCCCTGGGCAGCCTGGTCGACACCCGCCAGGTGGCCCTGGCCCCGGACGGCCGCGCAAGCTTCGACGTCGCCGCGGACTTCGCCGATCCCCAGGATATCCGTTACGCCATCCTCGAATCCGACGCCCTGGGCCTGGTCGGCTACGCCACCTTCGCCCAGCCGGGCGGCTCCGCGGTCAGTCTGGCGGCGGTCCGGCACGGCAGCACCGGCAGTCTGGTCCTGCCCCACGTGCCCACCGACGGCGGCTGGTGGACCGGGCTCGCCCTGGTCAACCCCGGCAGCGAGGCCGTCGAGTACATCATCCGCTTCAACGACGGCACGGCCGTGAACCGCATCCTCTACCCCGGCCGGCACGAGGCCTTCACCCTCGCCCAGCTCCTGGGGGAAGCACCCTCGGCCGACATGCAGAACGCCGTGCTCGAAGGCGCCGGCGGCCTCGTCGCCCTGGCCCTCTACGGCCAGACCGAAAACGGCGCCCTGTCCGGGCTGAGCCTCAATACCCCGCGCCTGAAGGAAATCTACCTGCCCCACGTGACCGACGACGCCCAGTGGTGGACCGGCCTCGTGGCCTGCAACTACGGCACGACCGACGCCACCCTGAACATCCTGTCCTACGACGCCGCGGGCAACCAGCTGGCGAACTCGGCCCGCATCCTCGCCGCCGGCCGGACCCTGGTCGGAACCGCCCAGACCCTCGGCCTGCCCGAAAACACGGCCTGGTGCCGCATCCAATCCACCGAACTCCTGGCCGGCTTCGAGCTCTTCGGCAACCAGACCACGGCCCAGCTCGCCGGCCTGCCCGCGACAACCTGCCGCGGCACCTACGGCTGCCTGCCCGCGGCCGGCGACCCCGGCACCACCGGCGTGGTCCTGGTCAACTCCCAGGCGGCCACGGCCCAGGTCGCGCTTGCAGTCCGGAACGCCGCCGGCGTGACCATCGCCACCACAAACCTGGCTATCGGGCGCTTCGCCAAGGCCGCCCTGACCCTGGCCGACCTCTTTCCCGGCCAGGACCTGAGCACTGCGGCTTCCGTCTCCTACACCGCCGACCGCCAGCTCCTGGCCTTCGAGCTGCTCGGCGCCGGCGGCGGCACCGCCCTGGAGGCCATCCCGTCGCTGCGCTAGCAAGGCGATGCCTCCGGCGGGCAGGGGGCGTTGCCCCCTGCACCCCGCGAGGGGGATAATCCCCCTTGACCCCCTAGTCTGAAAATCGAAGCCGGCCGGTGCGAAGAACACCGGCCGGCTTCGATTTTCAGCTCGGATGCCAGAGGCGGATCATGCCCCTCGCTGGTCGCGTGGACCGGAGCGTGGAGAATAGGGAAAATGCAGCCGATGAGGGGGAAAGAGTTCGGGTCTGCGCTGGGCTTCGAATCGAAAAACCGGACCGCGGCCCGAGCCGACACATTTCTTCACCCTCATGGCGGCTCTTGCCTTTTTTGATCGACTCCCGACCCGCCCGGCGGCAAGGATGTCCTCGTGCGCTCACGCGAATTCCGGTTTTCGGCCCGGCCGGGGTCTTTCCCCGGCCGGGCCGAAAACCGGGAACCGAGGGGGTCCAGGGGCAGAGCCCTGGCCGCCGGAGGCCTGGACAGCGTCCCCTGCCCGCCGGAGGCCTTACCCCAGCAGCCAGTAGCCCAGGGCCACGGCGAAGATGCTGGCGGCGCGGAAGGTCTGGCTGGCGAGGATGAGGTTTGCGGCCAGGGCCGGCTTGAAGATGCCGGCGTAGGCCGGAAACTGGTGGCGCAACGCGCGCACCGGGGTGGAGACGATGTTGCCGACCAACAGCGCCAGGACCACGGACTTGACCGGCAGGCTGCCGGCGGTGAGCAGCGCGCCGGCCGCGGCCAGGCCGGCGGAGGACTCGGCGGCGATCTGGAAGGCGACCACGGTGACGGCCTTGGGGTCGAGCCAGGCGAGGTCGCCGGCGTGGGCGGCGAGGAAGTTCTCGATGTGGCCGAACGCGCCGGAGCGGTTCAGGAAATAGATGAGGATGTAGGTCGGAATGGTGATGAACAGGATCTTGGGCAGGCGGCGCTTGAAGCGCTGCCAGGCCTTGTCCGCGGCGGTGCGCCAGGAGCGGTCGGCGTCCGCGGGCAGTTGGCAGACCACGCAGCCTTCGGGCAGCGGGGGCAGGAAGAGCCGGCCGAGGACGACGATGGTCGAGGAGCGCAGGAAGGCGGCGATGAGGGTCAGGCCGACGTAGATATAGCCCGGCTGGCCGAGAAGCGAGACGGTCAAAAAAATCATCGTCGGCAGGTGCAGGAAATAGGTAGGCAGGCTGTTGAAGAGGTTCGAGAGGATGAGCTCGCGGCGGGTCAGGCGGCCCTGGTCGAAGGCCTCGGCCAGCATGGTGTTGGCGGCCAGGCTGGAGAAGAAGGCCAGGGAGAAGCTCGCCCCGGAGATGTCCTTCAGGCGCGAGAGCCGGACCAGCGGCGCGGCCAGCTTGGCCATGAAGCGGGTCCAGTTGAAGGTTTCGATCAGGTTGGCCACGAGGAGCGAGATGGAGACCGAGAGGACGAGGCGCGAGAGGGGCCAGAGGAGGCCCGTGGCCAGGCCGGCGAGATCCATGGCGAGACTAGGCCACGGCCTGCCAGGAGTCCGGTGGGGTGAGCCGGGCCTGCTCGCCGTGGAGGCTCGCGATGCGCAGGCCGGAGAGCTCGGCCAGGGCGGCCTGCAGCTCGTCTTCCGAGGCGTGCCAGCGGGGGCGGGCGGAGGCAAGGTCCACGGGAGCGGCGGCCGCGCCCAGGGCGTCGAGCAGCAGGTAGAGCGTGACGGCCGGCACGGACAGGCCGAGGCTGAAGATCTTCTGGTCCATGAGGACCTAGCTCGCCCCGGGCGGCTTGGGGCCGGGGCCGAAGGTCTGCTCCGGGCCGGGGAAGGTGCCCTCGGCGACCTCGCGGCAGTAGGCGGCCAGGGCCTGGCGGGCGGCCTCGCCGAGGGTCGCGTAGCGTTTTACGAATTTGGGCGTGAAGCGCTCGAAGAGCCCGAGGATGTCGTGGAAGACCAGGACCTGGCCGTCGCAGCCCGGCCCGGCGCCGATGCCGATGGTCGGGATGGAGACGGCGGCTGTGATCTCCCGGCCGAGCTCCCCGGGCAGGCATTCGAGCACCAGGGAGAAGCAGCCGGCGTCCTCCAGGGCCTTGGCCTCGGCGAGCAGCCTGGCGGCGGCCGGGGCGGTGCGCCCCTGGACCTTGAAGCCGCCGAGCTCGGCCAGGCTCTGGGGGGTGAGCCCGATGTGGCCCTGGACCGGGATGCCGGCCCGGACCATGGCGCTCACGGCCTCGATGTGGCCTGCGCCCTCGACCTTGACCGCCCGGGCGCCGCCGTCGGACAGCAGGCGCACTGCGTTGGCCACGGCCTTTTCCACCGAGACCTGGTAGGAGCCGAAGGGCATGTCGGCCACGACCAGGGCGCGGCTGGCGGCCGCAGCCACCGGCCGGGTGTGATGGAGCATCTCCTCCATGGTCACGGACAGGGTGTCGGCGCGGCCGAGGACGACCATGGCCAGGGAGTCGCCGACCAGGATCATGTCCGCGCCGGCCTCTTCCACCAGCCTGGCCGATGGGAAGTCGTAGGCGGTGATCATGGCCAGCCGGCGGGAGCCCTTGGCCGCGCGGATATCGGGAGCAGTCAGTTGTTTGCTCATGGCGTGCGCACCGCTCGCGCTCCAGCCGCGACGGCGCAGGAGGACCCTAGCGCATGTCCGCGGATCTGAAAAGACGGTACCGGCGGCCCGGCCGCCGGCCCGTTGGTAATGAGCCCCGGCTAGAGGCTCTGCATGATCCAGACGGCCCGGCCGACCACGGCCTCCTCGCGCTTCTCGGCGGCGAGGAACTGCTCGGGATGGCTCGGATTCTCGGAGCGCAGCACCAGGCGGGCCTGGTCCACGTCGACGAAGACGCGCTTCAGCACCAGGCCTTCGTGGGGCAGGAACAGACCGTAGATCTCTCCGGACAGGACCCGTTTCTGGTCGGTGTCGATGCCGACATAGGCGCCGCGGCGGATGGCCGGCTCCATGGCCGAGCCGTCGACGTGGACGACGACGATGGCGGGCTTGACCATGGTCTCGGGCACGGCCAGCTGGCCGCTGACGTCGGGCTTCCAGGCGCTGTCGTCGCTCTCGCCGGTCATGGAAGAGACGTTGACCACCTTGGCCCGCGACGAGCTGCGGCCGTAAGCCGGGGAGGCTTCGGCCACGCCGCTCGTGCGCGCAGCCTCGGCCAGGCCGGGCTTGAGGAACATGGGCTCGACGCCTTCGGCCAGCCAGTCGGGATTGAGCCCGTGGCTGCGGAAGAGCTTCAGGTACCAGTCCGCCGGCACCGAGTCGCGGCGTTTGGCGTCGGAAATGGAGGATTGGCGGATGCCGAGAATGGCGGCCAGCTCCACCTGGGTGCGCACACCCGTGGACCGCTTGATGCGGTCGAGGATTTCATCGAATTTCGATTGCACAGGCATCTCCATGGCTTTGCCGCTTGATTTTTTTATTGCGGCTTTTCATCGTCTGTGGGGAAAATCGTATTGACACTCAGGTACAGCCTTCACTATAAATTGGCAACTGGTTTACATATAGCGGCTGTTCTGGGGAGGGACAATGAGTCAACCAATTGACGAGTTCAATGACCTAAAACAACTTCCGCGTCAAGCGCAGCTCAAAGCCTGGCTGGCCATGCACGGCATCAAGCACAGGGAGCTGGCGATTAAGCTGGGGGTGCATCCGTCCATGGTCAGCCGCATCATCTGCGGGGAGCGGGCACCGGGCAAGCGCATCAGGGAGCTCATGGCCTTGGGCATTCCCGAATCGCTTCTGCCGTCGCCCAACCGCCGATCGCCCGGGCGACCCCGGGCTGTGCCGGAGGGTACAGTCGAGCGGGATCAAATGGAATCATAACACGTCCAGTGCGGAAGGGCATCGGGTATTGCACCGGTGCTGTCCGGTATTCCAGACTCCGCGGCAGCGACATACAGCATCTTCCGGACGTAGCCAAGCTTTTTTTATAAGTCCGTCCAACATTTTGAATTTCCAGCTGATTCCAGGCCCGTCGGCAGCGCGGGCCAGGGACGGTGTAATGCCTTCTCGCGCATTGCCTTCGGTCAGGGGCCGGCGTATCACCGCTTTCCGGGCAAATTATTTATGCATAAACCAACCCGGTGCGCAAGCTTTGGATGAGCCTTATCAAACATCGCTTGCGGCAGTCAATATCGGACTGCATGATTTTCAGCCTGATATTGATTGCTTGATCGCGTTATCGTGTTGCAATAGCAATTAAAGGAAATGCACCATGCACCCGACGTATCAGGAAGCCATGCGTAAAACCGCCCCAGACATACATTTCGAGTCCCGCATGCGGCGCCTGTCGACCGCGGTCAATGCCGCCAGCGATACGGAACTGGCCAAGGCCCTGGGAATCACCCACCAGAGCGTGTCCTCGGCGCGCAAGCGCCGGTCCTTTCCCAGCGGCTGGCTGACCGAGATCTGCGAGCGCTTCAGCGTCTCGGCCGACTGGTTGCTGTGGGGCACCGGCCCCATGCGCCGGCCTCCGGGAACCGCCGGCGCCGATCCGGACCGCCTGAGCACCCGCGGATTCACCAGCCGCGAGCCGGAAACCGACGACTACCAAGGGCCCTTGCCCTACCAGGCCGGCGAGCTCGTCGAGCTGCCCAAGTTCGAGCCCCGGCTCGCCCCCGGCACCGGCCTCCTGGAACCGGCCAAGACCCGCTCCGCCGTGGCCTTTCAGCACTTCTTCCTGGCCAGGCTCGGCACCATCCGCCAGATGGCGGTCATGGACATGCCCGGCGAGGCCATGGCCCCGACCATCCAGCGGGGCGACTGCCTGCTCCTCGACCTGTCCAAGACCCAGGCCGCCGACGGTGCCATCCATCTTCTGGCCATCGAAGGCGGCGTCTCCGTGCGCCGCCTGGAACGCCTGCCCGGCCGCCTCCGGCTCCTGGCCGACAACCCCCTCCACCCCCCGGTGGAGGTGAGCTTCCCCGCGGCCGAGGTCGTCATCCTCGGCCGCGGGGTCTGGTGCGGCCGCAATCTCGGTTGAAGCGGGGGGAGGGAGGAACTTTTTTTCCAAAAAAGTTCCTCCCTCCCCCCGCACCCCCCCGCCCTCCTCCAAAAATTTCTGACCTGCTGCGCAGAAGAGGGGAGTGTCGTTTGGGTTCATGGACCAGGCGGTGGAGGGGCCCGATGGGACGGCGGGAAAAGCCGGGAAGGCTACCGTGAGGTGGGCTCGGGTCGACGGCGGCGTGCGGATCGACGGACCGGAGGGCTGAACCGGGACCGAGCCGAGCCGAGGCCGTCCACTCTCCTGCCTCATGGCTGCTTTGATTTTCGCCCGCGGCCAGTAGGGGCGGGTCTGATCCCGGAACGACCCGCACACCGCTGGTCTTCATCCGCTCAGCTCCCATCCGCCGCAGCTTGACCGCGCGCGGGCTTCAAGAGCGCGCATGCGGGCGGAGCGAGCGACTGCGCGCGAAAAGCCCCTTACGCAAGTCTCGCGCCAGCGGACCAGACGGCCGCTCCGGGCCCGCGCAGGCCAATCCCACGACACCGGCCGCCTTTCATCTCCCCCCGCGAGGCCCTATGCGGCCTCGCGGGGGGGACATTACTTGAAGTACTGGAAGAACGGGGAGTCGGGGGTCAGGATGAGGCGGGTGTTGTCCTTGAGGCCCGTGCGGTAGGCTTCCAGGCTGCGCAGGAAGGCGTAGAAGTCCGGGTCCTGGCCCAGGGACTGGGCGTAGATGCGGGTGGCCTCGGCGTCGCCCTGGCCGCGCAGGGTCTCGGCGGTCTTCTGGGCCTCGGCCAGGAGGATCGTCTTGTCCTTGTCCGTGGCCGCGGTGATCCGGGCCGCGGCCTCGCGGCCCTCGGAGCGGTACTGCTTGGCCTGGCGCTCGCGTTCGGCGCGCATGCGGTTGAAGATGGCCTTCTCGTTCTCGGCCGGCAGGTCGGTACGCTTGATGCGCACGTCGATGATCTCGATGCCGAACTCGGCCACCGGCTCGTTGGACTTGGCCGTGACCTCGGCCATGATCTCCTGGCGCTCGGTGGCCACGACCTCGATCAGGTCGTAGCGTCCAAGGGCCACGCGCATCTGGGAGTAGATGATGTCGTCGAGCCGGGCCTGGGCTCGGGGGATGGTGCGCACCGTGCGGTAGAAGGCCAGGGGGTCGACGATCCGCCAGCGCGAGTAGTTGTCGAGCACGAGCGTCTTCTTGTCCTTGGTCAGGACCTCGGCCGGCGGCGAGTCGTACTCGAGCAGCCGGGAGTCGAAGAAGGCCACGTTCTGGATGAAGGGCAGCTTGAAGTGCAGTCCGGGCTCGCGCACTCCGGGCAGGGGCTTGCCGAGCTGGAGCACGATGGCCCGCTCGGTCTGGTCCACGGTGTAGGCCGACTGGAAGAGCCCCAGGGCCACGACCAGGGCCAGGACGGAAAAGATGACGGTCCTGGTGCTCACGGTTTCGCCTCCCCGGGCTTGGGCTCCGCCGCACCGCGCGCCCCGCGCGTGACCCGGTCCAGCGGCAGGTAGGGCACGGCCTTCTGCAGAGCCTCGTCGGACAGGACGATCTTCTCCGTCTCGGGGTTGGCCAGCACGCTCTCCATGGTCTCGAGGGACAGCCGGCGCCTCGTGATGTCCGGGGCCTTCTTGTATTCGGCCAGCACCGAGGAGAAACGGGCGGCGTCGCCCTGGGCCTTCAGGACCTTCGACTCCAGGTAGGCCTGGGCATCGTTGACGATGACCGCGGCCTCGCCCCGGGCCTTGGGCAGCACGTCGTTCTGATAGGCCTCGGCCTCGTTGATGAAGCGGGACTTGTCCTCTCTGGCCGAGGCCACGTCCTTGAAGGCGTCGATCACTTCCGTGGGCGGATGCACGTCCTGGAGCTGCACGGCGACCACGCGGATGCCGGCCTGGTAGCGGTCGAGCATCTCCTGCAGGAGCGTCACCGAGTCGTTCTGTATCTCGAACTTGCCGGTGGTCAGGGCGTTGTCGATCTTGTTCTTGCCAATGACCTCGCGCATGCCCGCCTCGGCCGCGCTTTTCACCGTCTCGGCCTGATTGGCCAGGTTGAACAGATAGTCCACCGGGTCCTTGATCTGGTACTGGACGATGAACTGGACGTTGATGATGTTCTCGTCGCCGGTCAGCATCAGGGCCTCGTCGGGCACCGCCCGGTACTGTCCCGGCTGGTACTCGCCACTACGGGTGGTCGAGCGGAAGCCGACCTCCAGGCGCCTGATCTCGGTGACCTTGGGCGTCTGGACCGTCTCGATGGGGAACGGCAGATGGTAGTGCGGGCCGGGCGCCGTGATCACCGTGAAGGCGCCAAAGCGCTGCTCCACGCCGACCTCGTCCGGCTGAACGAGATAGATGCCGGAGAGCAACCAGATGAGGACGAGGACGAGGATGACGATCTTGCCCCCGCCCGGCAGCTTCAAGTTGCGCAGCCGGCGCAGGGTCTCGCCCACTTCCTCGAAGTCCGGGGGGACAGGTCCACCGCCTTTGCGCTTCTTTTCCTGGAGTTTTTCCCAATCCCAGTTCATAGTCGGGCAAGACTAGGGTGATTCCCCCCCCAGGTCAAGGGGGGCCGTCATGAAAACGGCTTCAGACAAGGCCTAGCGAGGAGGACGATGAAAGCGATCAATGCCGAGGTCTTCCGGACCTATGACATCCGCGGCGTGGTGGATTTCGATTTCGACACCGACTGGGTGGAGCGGCTCGGACGGGCCGTGGGCACCTATTTCCGCGGCCGCGACCTGACCCGGGCCGTGGTCGGCCACGACTGCCGCCACTCCTCTCCCGACTACGCCGCGGCCCTGATGAACGGCCTGGCCCAGAGCGGCGTGGACGTCATCGCCATCGGCCAGGTGCCGACTCCGGTGCTCTACTTCGCCGCCCCGCACCTGGGCCTTAACGCCGGGGTCATGGTCACCGCCTCGCACAACCCGCCGCAGTTCAACGGCTTCAAGGTCCTGGCCGGGGAATCGACCATCCACTCCGAGGAGATCCAGAAGATCCGGCAGATCATGGAACGGGGCGAATTCGCCGCCGGCCGGGGCCTGGTCTCGGTCCACGACGTGGTCCCGGCCTACCTGGACGACATCACCTCCAAGGTCACGGTCAAGCGGCCGGTCAAGCTGGTGGTCGACGGCGGCAACGGCGTGGGCGGGAAAGTCACGGCCGAGGCCCTGCGCCGCGTGGGATGTACGGTCACCGAGCTCTTCTGCGAGCCCGACGGCGACTTCCCCAACCACCACCCCGACCCGACCATCGCCAGGAACATGGCCGCGCTCATGGCCAAGGTCCTGGAAACCGGCGCCGGGGCCGGCATCGGCCTGGACGGCGACGACGACCGCATCGGCGCCGTGGACGACAACGGCCGGCTGCTCTACGGCGACGAGCTCCTGGCCATCTACGCCCGCAAGGTCCTGGCCGAGCACCCGGGAGCGGTGATCATCGGCGACGTCAAATGCAGCCACCGCCTGTTTGCAGACATCGCCCGCCACGGCGGCAAACCCATCATGTCGGCCACCGGCCACAGCCTGATAAAGGCCCGCATGCGCGCCGAAAAAGCCGCCTTGGCCGGCGAGATGAGCGGCCACATGTTCTTCGCCGACCGCTACTACGGCTTCGACGATGCGACCTACGCCGCCCTGCGCTTGGCCGAGGTCATGTCCGAGCACCCGGGACAGCTCCTCTCCTCCTATCTGGACGACTGGCCCAGGACCTTCAACACCCCGGAAATCCACCTCGACTGTCCCGAGAACCTGAAAGCTCCGGTCATCGCCAGGGCACGCGAGCATTTCGGAGCGAAATATACGGTCAACCTGACCGACGGCGTGCGCGTGGAGTTCCCGGACGGCTGGGGCCTGGCCCGGGCCTCCAACACCCAGCCCGTGCTGGTCTTGCGCTTCGAGGCCGAGAGCGAGGCCAGGCTTTCCGAGATCAGGAACCTGATCGAGCCGACGCTGAAAACCTGGATCAACGAACTGGCCTGAAGCGACGGAGCGCGCATGTCCATCCACCCCCTCGCCGGCCAGCCCGCGCCCAAAGACGTGCTCATCGACGTGGACGCGTTGCGGGCCGCCTACCACGACATCGCCCCCGACCCGGACAACCCGGCGCAGAAGGTGGCCTTCGGCACCTCGGGCCACCGCGGCTCGGCGCTCGCCGGCTCGTTCAACGAGGCCCACATCGTGGCCGTGGCCCGGGCCGTGCTCGACTACCGCGAGTCGCGCGGCTTCACCGGCCCGCTCTACATCGGCATCGACTCCCACGCCCTGTCCGAGCCGGCCATGCGCACGGCGGTCGAGGTCTTCGTGGCCGGGGGAGCCGAGGTCCGGGTCTCGGCCGGCGGCGCGCTGACCCCCACCCCGCTCGTCTCCCGGGCGATCATCTCCTACAACCACGGCCGGGCCTCCGGCTTTGCCGACGGCGTGGTCGTGACCCCCTCGCACAATCCGCCCGGGGACGGCGGCTTCAAGTACAACCCACCCCACGGCGGCCCGGCCGACAGCGCCGTGACCGGCTGGATCGAGGACCGGGCCAACGCCTATCTCGCCAAGGCCAACCGCGGCGCGGTCCGCACGCCCTACCAGTCGGCCCGCAGCGCCGCCAATTTCGCCGAGCACGACTTCATCCTGCCCTACGTGCTGGACCTCTCCAAGGTCCTGAACCTGGCCCCGGTCCGCTCCTCCGGCCTGGCCATCGGCGTCGACCCGCTGGGCGGCTCGTCGCTGCCGGTCTGGGACGCCGTGGCCGAGGTCCACGGCCTGAACCTCACCGTGGTCAACCGGACCATCGACCCGACCTTCGGCTTCATGCGCCTGGACCACGACGGCCAGATCCGCATGGACTGCTCCTCGCCCTACGCCATGGCCGGGCTCGTGGCCCTCAAGGACGACTTCGACCTGGCCGTGGCCTGCGACCCCGACGCCGACCGCCACGGCATCGTGGCCAGGAGCGCCGGGCTCATGAACCCCAACCACTACCTCTGCGCCGCGGTGGACTACCTGCTGACCAACCGCCCGGACTGGCCGGCCGCGGCCGCCGTGGGCAAGACCGTGGTCACCACGGCGCTCATCGACCGCCTGGCCGCGCAGTTCGGCCGCGCCGTCCTGGAGGTGCCGGTGGGCTTCAAGTGGTTTGTGGAGCCGCTGTCCGGCGCCCGGGCCGTGTTCGGCGGCGAGGAGTCGGCCGGGGCGAGCTTCCTGGAGAAGAAGGGCGCGGCCTGGACCACGGACAAGGACGGCGTCCTGCTCGCGCTCCTGGCCGCGGAGATGACCGCGGTCAGCGGCGAGGACCCGGCCCGGCGTTACGAGGCCATCGCCTCCCGCCTGGGCCGACCGGTGTACGAGCGCCGCGACGCGCCCGCCAGCCGGGAGCAGAAAAAGGCCCTCGCCCGCCTCTCCCCCGGCGACATCGCCTCGGACAGCCTGGCCGGCGAGAAGGTCCTGGCCGTGCTCTCCCGCGCGCCAGGGAACGACCAGGCCATCGGCGGCATCAAGGTCGTGGCCGAAAGCGGCTGGTTCGCCGCCCGGCCCTCGGGCACCGAGGACGTTTACAAGATCTACGCCGAGAGCTTCAGCGGCCGCGAGCACCTGGACCGGCTCCTGGCCGAAGCCAAGGCCGTGGTGGACAAGGCCCTGAGCGCGGCCGGGTAGGAATGGAAAAAAGAGCCGCGAGGGGGAAGAGGGCGTTCACTCCCTTCGCCTGAAGTGGCGGCATCGGCTCGATCGGTCGGCAGAAAACCGGAAATGCAGCCGATGAGGTGAAGAGGAAAACGGGCGTCCACAGGCCGCGCGTCCTGTCCGAACCCGCGCGCGGCGCAGCCTTGGGGTGTCCTGATTTCACCACCGGCATGAGCGGATCAAGGGAGCGGCGCCCGCCGTCCATCTCCTCAACCTCATTGCTGCCTTTCGTGATTTTCGATTCCGGGACCTCCCGGGCATCCCGAACTGCTTCAAACGGGCCTGTCCGGCCGGAAGTTTCAAGGGGGCGGGGCTTTGGCCGCCCCTTGAAACTTCCGGCCGAATCGGGGGGTCCGGGGGGCCCTCGGCCCCCAGGCCGCCGGAGGCACGCCTTTCCTCCCCTCCCCCACCCGCCGGAGGCCTATCTCTCGCCGGGCCTTACCCCTTGAGCCAACGCTCGATGCGGTCGAAGGCCTCGGTCAACTCTTCGCGCGAGCCGCCGAAGGACAGGCGCAACGCCCCCTCGCCGCCGGGGCCGAAGGCGCCGCCGGGGATGGTGATGACCTGGGCCTCCTTGATGAGCCTGACGGCCAGGTCATGCGAGGGTTCGCTTGAGAACCGGTAGCGGGCCATGACGTAGAAGGCGCCCTGTGGGCGGACGTAGGTGAAGAAGTCGACCAGGCGGTCCAGGCGCTCGCAGGTCAGGTCGCGGCGGGCGCGAAGCTCACTGACAAAAGCCGCGAAGGGCTCCTGGGGGCCGGTGAGGGCGGCGAGCGCCGCGACCTGGGCCGGGGCCGGGGCGCAGATGGTGGCGCAGTCGTGGACTTTGAGCATGTCGTGCAGAAGTTTTGCCGGGGCCACGGCGTAGCCCACGCGCCAGCCGGTCAGGGCGTAGCGCTTGGAGCAGCTGAAGACGAGGATCAGCCGGTCGCGAATGTCGGCCAGAGTGGGCAGGCTGGTCAAGCGGCTGGGCACGGGGTCGTCGTAGACCAGCACGTCGTAGGTCTCGTCGCTGACGATAAAGAGGTCGTGGGCCAGGGCCAGGTCGGCCACGGCGCGCAGGGCGGATTCGGAGAGCAGGCAGCCGGTGGGGTTCGACGGGCTGGTGACGATGATGGCCTTGGTTCTGGGACCGACGGCGCGGGCGAGGTCCGCGGGGTCCAGGGCGAAGGTCGCGGGGTCGAGCGGCACGAAGACGGGCCTGCCGCCGGCGAGCAGCACCTGCTCCACGTGGGAGGGGTAGCAGGGCGAGGGCAGGATGACCTCGTCGCCCTCCTCGACCACGGCCAGCATGGCGCAGAGCAACGCCTCCATGCCGCCGGCGAAGACCGCGACCTCGGTCTCGGGGTCCACGGTCAGACCGCGCTCGCGCCGGAGCTGGCCGGCGATGGCCGCGCGCAGGCGCGAGTCGCCGGGCTGCAGCGAATAGCGGTGCACGGCCGGGTCCTCGGTGAGGGCCTGGCAGACGGCCGCAAGCACGTGGGGGGGCGGGCTGAAGGAGGGCACGCCCTGGCCCAGGGAGACGCAACCGCCGACTTTGGCGGCGATCATGGGCATCTGTTTGGTGGCGGAGATCTTGATGCGGGAGACGCGGCGGGTGGTTGCGGGCATGACGGGCTCTGCGCGCCCCGTGCCGGGGCGGTTTACTGTGGTCCGCGCTTGCGCTCGAAGCCGGGCAGGCTCAAGGACTGTTCGACGCGCGCGAGGAGGATCGTGGCCAGGCTGACCAGGATCAGGTAGTAGGCGCCGGTGACCAGGAAGACGGCGGTGAACTCGTAGGTCCGGGCGGCCATGCCGTAGGCCTCGCCGGTGAGGTCGAGGCAGGTCACCAGGTGGGCGAGCGAGGAGTACTTGATGAGGTAGATGATCTCGTTGCCGCAGCCGGGGAGCGCGCGGCGGATGGCCTGGGGCAGGATGATGGTGGCGATGGTGGCCACCGGCGAGAAGCCCAGGGCCTGGGCCGCGGTGAGCTGGCCGCGCTTGATGGAGAGCAGCCCGCCGCGGATGTACTCGGAATGATACGCCCCGCTGCACATGCCGAAGCCGACGATGGCCGCAGCCGAGGCCGAGAGCATGATGCCGAGGTTGGGCAGGCCGTAGTACCACATGAAGAGCTGGGCCACCAGCGGCGTGCCGCGGAACAGGGCCACGTAGCCGTCGGCGACCGTGCGCAGGGGTTTGGGGCCGTAGACCCGGACGATGCCGACCACGATGCCGATGGCAATGCCGAGCAGCGCCGAGGGGATGATGAGCTGCAGGCTGACGAAGAGGCCCTTGTTCAGGGCGCTGAACAGCTCGCGCAGGAATTCGGGGTCGAGGTTCACCCCGGGACCTCGCCGGCCAGCTCGGTGATCTTGGAGCAGAAGGCCTGGGTGCGCGTGCCGGGCACGAGCAGCTCCTTGGGGCTGCCCTGCTCCACGATGCGGCCCTGGTCCATGAACATGAACTCGTCTGCCAGCTGGGCGGAGAAGCCCACTTGGTGGGTGGCCATGAGCATGGTCATGCCGGCGAGCGACAGGTCCTTGATGACCGCCAGGACCTCGCCGATGAGCTCGGGGTCGAGGGCGCTGGTCGGCTCGTCCAGAAGCATGACCTTGGGGTCCATGGCCAGGGCCCGGGCCACGGCCACGCGCTGCTTTTGGCCGCCGGAGAGCTGGGCCGGATAGAGCCCGCCCTTGTCCGAGAGCCCGACCCGGGCCAGCTCCTGCTCGGCGCGCTCGGAGGCCGCGCGCCGGGAGAGCTTCTTGACCTTGATGAGCGCGATGCGCACGTTCTCGAACGCGCTCAGATGATCGAAGAGGTTGAAATCCTGGAAGATCATGCCGACCTGCTGGCGGAAGGAGGACAGCTCGCGCTTGTTGCGCGGGTGGATGTCCCGGCCCTCCAGGCTGATCTGGCCCTTTTCCGGCAGGATGAGCAGGTTCAGGCACTGGAGCAGCGTGGACTTGCCGCCGCCCGAGGGGCCGATGAGCACCTTCAGGTCGCCCTTGTCGAGCCGCAGGGAGACGTTGTCCAGGATGGTCTTGCCGCCGAGGCGCTTGGTGATGTTCGCGGCGCCGAGGATGGGGGAGTCGGTCATACGAGGGAGCCTTGCTGGGCGTAGCCGGGGATGCGCACGCGCTTCTCGAGGCGGCGCAGCAGGCGCACACCGACGGCGGTGAGGACGAAGTAGAGGACCCCGGCCAGGATGTAGAGGGCGAAATGCTCGTAGGTCCGCGAGGCGGCGAACCGCGTGCGGGCCATGATCTCGGTCACGCCGATGACGAAGGCCACGGCCGTGTCCTTGAGCAGGATGGAGTATTCGTTGGACCAGCCGGGGATGGACAGCCGCAGAGCCTGGGGCAGGATGATGGAGGCGATAGCCTGGCGGTCGGTCATGCCCAGGGCCCGGGCGGCTTTGAGCTGCCCGGCGTGGAGTCCCTGGATGGAGCCGCGAAATATCTGCGACTGGTAGGCGCTGCTGGTCAGGCCAAGGACCGCGGCCGCGGACACGAACTCGCTCAAATTCAGGCCCAGGAGCGCGAACAGGCCGAAGTAGAAGAGGTAGAGCTGGACCAGGATGGGCACGCCGCGGAAGAACCAGACGTAGGTGCCGGCCAGCCAGCGCAGCGGGCGCGGGCCGTAGACCTGGGCCACGGACAGGGGCACGCCCAGGACGAAGCCGAGCGCCATGGCCAGGAGCAGCATGCCCACGGTGGACACGGCGCCCATGAGCAGGGACGGCAGGGCGTCGATACAGGCGGTAAGCGCGGTGGGCATGGCGAGGATGGGAAACCTCCATCAGACTGCGGGCCGGCCCGGAGCTTCCGGGCCGGCCCGCCAGCAGGGACCGACTAGTGCTTCTCGATCTCCCACTTGTGCTTCAGCTCTTCCCAGTAGGGGTCCTTCATCAGCAGCTCGAGGCCCTTGTTCAGCTTCTCGAGCAGGGCCTTGTCGTCCTTGCGCACGGCGTAGGCGTAGACCTCGGGGGTCATGCCGAACTCGCCGATGGCCTTGACCGGCTGGGACTTGGCGATGTCGCCGGCGATGGAGTCGTCCATGGCGCTGGCTTCCACGCGACCGACGAGCATGTCCTGAACGGCCAGGGGCGAGTTGTCGTAGAGCACGACCTCGTAGGTCAGGCCGTTCTTGCCCTTGTTCTCCTCGAACCACTTGGCCTCGGTGGTGCCGCGCTGCACGCCGACCTTCTTGCCGCCCTTCATGACCTGGTCCACGGTCAGGGAGGCGTCCTTCTTGACCACCAGGACCTGCTTGATGGTCTTGTAGGGATTGGTGAAGGTCACGACCTTGGCCCGCTCGGGGGTGGCGCTCATGCCCGAGGCGATGCAGTCGATCTTGCCGGAGGTCAGCGCCGGGATGATGCCGGCCCACTCCACGGGCTGGTGCTTGACGGTGAAGCCCATCTTCTTGGCGATCCAATCCAGGGAGTCGACGTCGAAGCCCTTGGCCTTGCCGTCCTTGTCGATGAAGGCGTACGGCGGGAACTCGGCATCGATGCCGTTGACGATGGTCTTTTCCGCGGCCCAGGCCGAGGCGGCCAGGCCGAGCACGACCAGGGCCAGCAACGCGCTACGCAGGAACGTTTTCACCTTCGTACCCTCGTGTTTTTCGAGAAAATTTTGGACCAGGATGGAATCCACCACACCGCGAACAAGGCTTGGCGCCCGAACGGATATGCCTAGCAGACGCGCCCGCTTCTATCAAGCCGCGAATCGGCGCGGTCCGCGCCTTGCCAAGGCCGGTGGCGCCGGGTATGCCTGGACACCGCCGCCAGCAAGGGAGCCGTGATGCACGACGCCGACGCCACCCAGGCTTTTCTCGACAGCCTGCCCGAGGTCAAGCCGGGCGAGAGTTTCCGCTTCGCCTGCCACCCGGGCGTGGCCTGCTTCAACGCCTGCTGCGGCGACCTGACGCTGGTGCTCACGCCCTACGACGTCTACCGCCTGCGAAAGCACCTGGGGCTCTCCAGCCGGGACTTCATCGCCGCCCACGTGGAGGCCGCCCTTGCCCCGGACACGGGCTATCCGGTCTTCCGCTTGAAGATGCGCGAGGACGCGGCCCACAAGCCCTGCCCCTTCGTCACCCCGCGGGGCTGCTCGGTCTATGCCGACCGCCCCGGGGCCTGCCGCACCTACCCCATCGGCCGGGCCACGAAGCTCGGGGAGGCCGGCGAGGTGGTGGAGCAGTTCTTCCTGGTGCGCGAAGACCACTGCCGAGGCTTTGCAGAGGATCGGGAGTGGACGCCGGAGAGCTGGACCGCGGACCAGGGGCTGAGGGTGTATGCGTCCATGAACGACCGCCTCATGCGCCTCCTCGCCCGCCAGCGGGCGCTGGGCGCCCCCCTGCCCAAACAGAAAGCCAACATGCTCGCCCTGGCCTTGTATCAGCTCGACAACTTCCAGAAGTTTGTGAACGACGTCCACCTGCTGGACCGCCTGGAGCTGACGGAAGAAAGAAAGGCGGAAATCCTGGCCGACGAGGAAGCGGCGCTGGATTTTGCCTTGGATTGGCTGGGGCTGGCGCTGTATGGGGAGGGAGGGGGACTGCGGGTGGTTCAATCGGCGTTTTGATGCCAACGGACCAGACAGGGCTTACGGCTTGCTTCCGGCGAGGAAATATGCAAATTAAGACAGGAAGCTTATAACTGGTTATAACCGGATAAAGAGACTAGAAATGAACGAGGTTCACAATCCGTATGCTCCCGGCGCCGGCATCCAGCCGCCGGAATTGACAGGTCGGGATAATTTTCTAGAACGAGCTGAAACGACCATAAAACGTGCCGTTCAGGGAATGTTCAGCAAATCATTTATTGCTGTAGGACTTCGTGGTGTCGGCAAGACTGTCTTACTAAATCGTGTGCGGGATATAGCGAAAGAACAGAACTGTAAAGTCGCAATGCTTGAAGCACATGATGACAAGGATTTTCCGAGCCTAATAGCGCCCGCCATTAGAAGAATTTTGCTTGACCTTGATCGAATGGAAACCATTTCTGAGCATGTAAAATTATCATTACGAGCGTTTAGAAGTTTTATCAGATCCGTTAAAATCACCTATAAGGATCTTGAATTTTCCTTAGGCGTCGATCCGGAAATAGGGGTGGCCGACAGCGGGGACTTAGAAGTCGATTTACCAGAACTATTCGTTTCCATCGGAAAGGCGGCGAAATCGAGAGGAAAAGTCATTGTAATCATCTTAGATGAATTACAATATTTATCTGAAAAAGAGATGAGCGCCTTAGTGATGGCAATGCATAAAGTAGTTCAAGAGCAGCTTCCGATTGTATTAATGGGTGCTGGGCTTCCGTTGTTAGTCGGGAAGATGGGCGAATCAAAAAGCTATGCGGAACGGCTGTTCGAATTTCCTAAAATCGGAGCCCTCGATTATACTGATGCGAGTTCAGCCATAGTGGAGCCTGCTCGCCGACAGAATGTTAACTTTCATGAAACCGCCTTGATGAAGATTTTCGATCTCACCGAGGGCTATCCGTACTTCCTTCAGGAGTGGGCATATGTATGCTGGAATGTTGCCATAGGACCAATTATCGATGAAGGTGACGTTGAAAAGTCAACGCCAAGAGTCATAACGAGATTAGATGAAAGCTTTTTCCGGGTCAGATTCGACAGACTAACCCCTCGAGAAAAACAATACCTTAGGGCCATGGCAGAACTCGGTTCCGGCCCACATAGGTCGGGAGATATTGCGGACAAATTAAAGGTGCCCAGTAATAAGCTGGGTCCATGCAGATCAAGTTTAATAACGAAAGGCATGATATTTAGCCCTTCATATGGCGACACCGCATTTACTGTGCCCCTTTTTGATCAGTACTTGAAACGTGCCATGGTTTTTTCTCCATGGAATGATAGCGAATAGGGCCGTCCTGTATTTTTCCCCGAACTCGTGCAGAGCAGAACCCGGGAAGAAAAGCCCTACCGCCGCCCCAGCCTCCACTTCCCCTCACCAGCCTCTTCCTCCCCCTCACTCCTTCCCCAACCTCGTCAGAAAAATATCCAGCTGATTCGCAAACGCCTCGCGGTCGCGGTTGTTCAGCGGGGCGGGGCCGCCGGTGACCACGCCGCTGTCGCGCAGTTCGTAGAGCAGGTTGCGCATGGTCAGGCGGCTTTGGATGTTGTCCTTGGTGTACAGCTCGCCCCTGGGGTTCAGGGCGTGGGCGTCTTTTTCGACGACCTTGGCGGCCAGCGGGATGTCCGCGGTGATGACCAGGTCGCCGGACTGGACCAGCTCCACTATGGCCGCGTCCACCACGTCGAAGCCCTGGCCCACGCGGATGGTGGCGATGTATTCGGACTCGGGGATGTACAGGGTCTTGTTGGCCACCAGGGTGAGCCCGATGTGCCGGCGCATGGCAGCGCGGAAGAGGATTTCCTTGATGGCGTTCGGCAGCGCGTCGGCATCGGCATAAATGTGCATGGGCTTCCTCGGGCAGATGGGGACAGCGCGGGTGCGCCAGGGGTCGCACGCCCCTTCCTCCCCTTCACCGGCCTCTTCCTCTTTTTCCCCGCTCCCCGTCCAGACCCAGGTATGTTATACATTAAGGCTTGAAAGGCCCAAAAAAACTTCGTCCGGTCAACCGAAGTCAGCCGGACGAAGGGTCTGTGATGCACCCAGAGGGTACATGACAGGAGGGGGTAGGGATTCTTTAGCAAACCGGAGGACGGCTGGCTAGTGTTTTTTTGTATTACGACCAGGAATAAAAAAAATGGCCACCACCGTCGCAGCGTCTTTCTCGGCGGTGAAGCCGGGACCCCCCGTCCTGACGTCGCGGCGGCGTGGCCGTAGTGCCTTGGGATGACCCGCCGGGCGGCTCTTCCTCGATCCGGTCGCCGTTCCCCTCGCTGTCACTCGCCTCGGGCGATGCGCATCATCGTCCCTTCGTCTCGCGCCTGCCTGCGGGCAGACCGCAACCGTGACCTGCTGGCGACCGGAACGTTTGACTGCGCGGGCCATGAAACGTTCGCGGCACTCGCTGCTGCTAAAGCAAGCCACGTACCAGCGCGACCTCGAATTACGTTTTCCAATAATACCAAGGAATTACAGTAAAACGGCCGACGCCGGGCGCATTGCAATCGAAGCAAATGGCACACATGATGGCGCATATGTGCGCCATTGCTGTGCCAATCCTGAAATATACTGTCACATAGGTGACAGGCCCAGCTCGTCCAGCTTGCGATAGAAAGTCCGCCGACTCATGCCCAGGAGCCTGGCGGCCTTGGATTTGTTGCCCCCGGCGCGGCGCAAGGCCTCCTCGATCTCCTCGGCCGCCAGGCTTTTCGGCCTGCGGCCCGGGAGGCCCGCGGCGGCCCGGCCCGCGATCCCGGCAAGCTGGGTCGCCTGGGCGGCCAGCTCCGGCGGCAGGTCGGCCAGCCCGATCTCGCTCGCGCGGCAGAGGATCGCGGCGTGCTCCATGGAGTGCTTGAGCTCGCGCACGTTGCCCGGCCAGGCATGGTTCAGGAAGAGCTGCAGCACCTCGGGGGCGAGCCCGGAGAGGTTCTTGCGGAACTGGCGGCGGAAATGGTCGAGGAAGTGCTCGCACAAGGCCGGGATGTCCTCTTTTCGCGCGCGCAAGGGGGGCAGGTGCACGACCACGACCTTCAGCCGGTAGTAGAGATCCTCGCGGAAGGCGCCCTGGCGGACCTTGTCCATGAGGTCCACGTTGGTCGCGGCGACCACGCGCACGTCCGCGGTCAGCATCCGGCTGTCGCCGACCCGCTCGTACTCCTTGCGCTCGAGCACGCGCAGGAGTTTCAACTGGATGCCCGGCGAGATGTCGCCGATCTCGTCCAGGAGGATGGTCCCGCCCTGGGCCGCCTCGAAGCGGCCGACCTTGTCCTGGATCGCGCCGGTGAACGAGCCCCGGACGTGGCCGAAGAGCTCTGACTCGAGCAGGTTCTCGGACAGGGCCGAGCAGTTGACCTTGACCAGCGGACCCGCGGCCCGGGAGCCGGCGGCGTGCAGGGCCTCGACCACCAGCTCCTTGCCCGTGCCCGACTCGCCGGTGACGAGCACCGTGGTGTCCACGCCGGCCAGTTGCTCGATCAGGGTGTAGACGCGCTGCATGGCCTCGCTCTTGCCGACCATGTTGGCGAAGCGGTGGCGCTCGCCGAGCTGGCGTTCGAGGCTGGCCAGGCGCGAGATGTCGCGGATGACCAGGACCGCGCCGCCGACCGCGTTGCGCACGTCCAGCAGCGGCGAGGCGTTCAGCACCACCACCTGGCCCGGCCGGCCGGCGGCGCACTCCACCCGGGTCTCCTCCACCGGCCGGCGGCGCGCGACCGCCCGGCGCAGGACGTTCACGCAGCCGTCCTCGTGCGGGCAGAGCGTGCCGGGCAGGCCCTCCCCCGGCTCGATCCCGGCCAGAACCGGGCAGATGGCCCGGGTGGCCTGGTTGGCGGCCAGCACGTTCAGTCCGTCGTCCACGGTGACGATGCCCTCGGGGATGGAGCGGAAGATGGCCTCGAGGTTCAGCCGGTAGGTCTCCTTCTCGCCGGTGACCTTGAGCAGGGCCTCCTCGACGATGCGCCGGGTGGTGATGTCCCGGCCCGCGGCCTGGAAGCCGGTGATGCGCCCGGAGTCGTCGAACAGGGCCTTGTTCAGCCAGTGCTGCCAGCGCAGCGTGCCGTCGGGCAGCACGGCCCGGTGCTCCAGGGAGGCCGTGGTCCTCCCGGGTCCGAAGCCGGCCAGGTGCTTGCGCATCATCAGCCGGTCCTCCTCGGGGACCACGCCGTAGAGGTTCACCCCGACCAGATCCTCGGGCCGGCGGCCGAAGTAGCGGGCATAGGCGGCGTTGACATAGGTCAGGCTGCCGTCCGGGGTGAAGCGGCAGACGAGCTCGGACTGTTCCTCGACCAGCTCGCGGTAGAAGCGCTCGCGCTCGCGCAGGGCGTTGAGCTCGGCCTTGAGCTCGGCGAGGGTTTCAGGGTGGCTGTTCACGGCTGTGTGCGTCCGGCGATACGGGGCATATGATTGAGCATAGCCGGGACCGGCCTAGGGGGCAAGGCGCCCGGCGTCCGGCGCCCCGGGCCGCTCCGGGAGCGCGGAATCGGCCGTGGCTTTGGGCATGTCGCGAAATATGCGGCGCAAGCGGCCGGTCGTGGCCTTGATCAGCGCAAAGCCGAGGCAGGTGGTCAGGAGGTTCGAGAGCGGCGTGTAGGGTCCGCTGAGCGAGAAGGGGAAGAAGTCGTAGAGCGCGTGCAGGCCGGCGGCCAGGGCCAGGGCGGGCAGCCAGCGCCAGGCGCCGTCGGCCACGCGGCCGAACTGGATGCGGGCCAGACCCAGGCCCCAGACCGCCCCCAGTCCGACGTGCAGCGGCACGGCGCTGAAGTTGCGCAGGAGCAGCGCGCCCGGACCGTAATGGAAGGCGTAGCCCAGGTTCTCGAGGGTGGCGAAGCCCAGGGCCACGGCCGTGGCGTAGACCAGGGCGTCGAGGGGCTCGCGCAGGCGGCCGAGGCCGCGGACCAGGACCAGGGTGGTGGCGAACTTCAGGCTCTCCTCGTTCACGCCGACGAAGAGCGCGGCCAGGGCCGCCTGCGAGAAGCCGAGGGTGTCGTGGATGATGTCCAGCCCGGTCAGGCGCTCGAACACGGCGTTCATGGCTCCGGCCAATTGCCCGCTCATGTAGCCGCCGGCCAGGCCGACGGCCAGCACCTCGCCCATGGCCCCGGGCGCAATGATGTCGTGGTACCTGAGGTGGCGCAGCCAGAGCGCGGCCCAGATCGCCACCGAGAGGACGACGATGACGTCGTCGAGCACGCCGGGCTAGTCCGGCCCGCCCGGCAGGTGGACGCGGCCCTCGAGGTAGAGGACCACCCGGCCGGCCAGGCGCACCCGGCCCCCCAGGTCGCGGCAGAAGAGATCGCCGCCTCGCGCCGAGACCTGGCGCGAGGCAAGCTCGGCCTTGCCCAGACGTCTGGCCCAGTAGGGCACCAGGGTGCAGTGGGACGAGCCGGTCACCGGGTCCTCGGCTATGCCCGCCCGGGGGGCGAAGAAGCGCGAGACGAAGTCCACGCCGTCCGTTCCCGGAGCGGTGGCGATGATGCCCAGACAGTCCAGACGGCTTAAGATGTCCTGGTCGGGGTTCAGCCGGACCACGTCCTCGGCGCTGGGATAGACGGCCAGGTAGTCGCGCGAAAGCCAGGCCTCCACCGGCGCGGCGCCGAGTCCGGCGGCGAGATCCGGGGGAATCTCCAGGCAGGGCTCGGGCGGCCGGGCCGGGAAGTCCATGGCCAGGAGCCCGTCCTCGGCCGCGACCGTCAGCGGGCCGCTCCTGGTCTCGAAAGTGACCCGGGTGCAGCCCGGCTCCAGGCGGTTGAAGACCACCCAGGCCGCGGCCAGGGTGGCGTGCCCGCAGAGGTCGATCTCGATGGCCGGGGTGAACCAGCGCAGATGGTAGAGCCCGCCGCCGCCGACCAGGAAGGCCGTCTCGGACAGGTTGTGCTCCAGGGCCATGGCCTGCAGCACCTTGTCCTCGGGCCAGGCCGCAAGCGGGCAGACGGCCGCCGGGTTGCCGGCAAAGGGCCGGTCGCAGAAGGCGTCGAGCTGATAGTAGGCGATGTCCACGGCTTTTCCTTCCGAGCCTGCCGGCTGCGGGCGCTACTTGCTGCCCTGGTCGTAGCCTTTCTTGAATTCGCCCGGCGCCTCCTTGATCTCCTTGACCACCGTGCCGGTGACCTCGCCGGCCTTGCGGCAGGCGGGCGTCACGGCCAGGGCGGCCAGGGCGACGAGCAGGCAGAAAACCAGGGCAAGGGTCGGTCTGTGCATCTCTTTCATTCTCGTATCGAATGCACGCGCGCGTTGCCGCACGCGAGGCTGTTCATATGACGGAACGCCATGGAATCCAAGGGCGGCGCTCAGGCCAGGCGGCGGGCGATCTCGTAATGGTTGATGACCAGCCGGCTGACGTAGGTCACGGTGGACTCGAAGGACGGGATGCGGCCGTAGGCCTCGTAGACGCCGTCGTCCTCGGTGTTGCCCAGGCCAGCGTGGTAAGATGCGGCCGCGGCCAGGATGTTGCCGCTCCTTGCTCTGAGCGCCCTGGCGAGCATGAGGACCATGGCCGGCACGGGATCGCGGTAGGTCGTGCGGGAGTCGAAGGCGCGCAGGAACTCGGCGTCGCCCGGGTCGAAGATGTCCCGGCCGGCGAAGTTGGCCTCCAGGTACTCGCGGAAGCGCTTGCGGGCCTCGCGCAGCTCGGCGTTCAGCTTCTCGGCCTGGTCAAGGTAGGCCAGATGGGCCTTGGCCGTGGGCAGCTCCTTGCCGGCCACGAGGGCCGTGAGCGCCTCGCGCAGCCGGAACTCGCAGTCGTTGAGGCGGGCGTTGGCCCCGCGCAGCTCGCGCAGGCGGTTGCGGGCCTCGAGGTAGGCTTTGTACTTCCCGGCGAAATGGCTCAGCTTGTAGGGCGGGCTCGCGTGGACCGGCAGGTCGCCGGCGCAGGTCATGCCGTAGTCCTTGGCCGTGGGCGGGATGAACTGGCAGACGCCAACGGCGAAGGCGTAGGACACGGCGAACTCGTTGAAGAAGGATTCGGCCATCATCTGGCCCATGACCCAGGCCGGGTCCACGGGATAGACCGACATGTGCCGGCGCACGCCCTCGATGATCCAGCGGCTCAAGTGGTGGACGCGCTTCTCCAGGTCCACCTGCTCGAGCGGCCGGCCCCAGAGGGGCAGCTTGCGCCCGGCGTAGCCGGTCTGGATGAAATCCATGGTCGCCCGGGTCAGGCGGTTGCGGTATTCCTCGTCGGGCAGGCTGTCGACCAGCGGCGTCCAGCCCTGCGGGACGATGATGTTGATCGGGCTCTTTACGGGCGCGGGCTCGGGGGCGGCCCCGGCCGCGCCAGCGGGCCAGAGCGGGGCCAGGGCGCAGGCCACCAGGGCGGCCACGGCCGTGCGTCTCGATTGATCCATGCTGCTCCCTGCCGGCACCGCTTCCGGTTCCCGGCCATCTGGGGGGAAGAATAATCCCTGGTTCGCCGAGGTTCAACCGGGGGGAATGAAAAAAAAGAAACGACGGCGCGCGGCCACTGTCTTGCCGCCGTCTGCCGCCGCCTCACGGCCGCGAAGCCGGTCCGGTCTTTCCGGTTTCTAGCGCTGCTGCCAGCCCCGCTCGGTCATGCACTTGTTGAAGAGCTGCTCGCGCTTGTCGCTCACGTCGTAGTCATCGCGGTAGCCCGAGAGGTAGCCGGGCCGGGCGATCTGCTGGTTGTACTGCAGCTCGCTCTGGCTGGGCGGGGGGCCGTAGGAATCAACGCCCTCGGGCAGGGGGTAGACCGAGTCGACCCGGGCCTGACAGAAGGCCGTATCCTCCTGGCGGATGCGCTCGGCCTCCGCGCCGGAGAGGTTCGGATTGACCCAGGTCGGGCCGCAGGCCGCCAGCAGCAGGCAGGCTGCGGCCAGAAGCTCCTTGCGTATGGTCATGCTCGTGGTGCTCCTTGTCTCTCGTCGATATGGCCTCGGGCAGGAGCGGGCGGCCGTCACTTGCGGTTCCAGCCCAGGCTCTGCATGCACTCGTCGTAGATTTTGTCCCGGTCGTAGTCGAAGGACCAGTCCGCGGCCTCGGCCCGGAGCGGGGTCGCGCTCATCTCCCGCTCGTTGCCCGTAAGCGGCGGCAGGACCTGGTCGGCGCGCTGCTGGCAGAGCGCGTCATCGCGATCGAGCCGCTCCTTGGCCACATCGGGCGCCAGGTCCGAGCGGCTCCAGCGCGGGCCGCAGCCCGCAATGCACAGCGCCAGAAGCGCCAGCAGCACCAACCCCACTCGTTGCATCTCTCCTCCACGAAGCCGCTCAAGCTGCGGCGTCCCAGGCTGTGCGCAGGGTGTCCGAAAAGGCACGGCGCGTCAAGGACAGGGCAAAGGCATACCGGCCGGAAAGGATACTCCTCCGGCGTCCGCGCCGCCGGGTCTTTTACCCCGCGCAGCCTCGATCCGGAAAAAACCGGAAAGAGGCCATGAGGGGGAGAGGCAGGGCGTTCACTTGGCGTGTCGCCGTCACCCGCCTTTGTTCCGTCAGCGACTGAAAACGCGGGCCAGAACGGCGCTTCTTTTGAAGTCTGTATCAACGGCTGTTTCCCGGCCGGTTTCCTGCGGCGGCAACTCCTGTGGTGAGCGCCTGGGGGAAAGCCCCTCTGCATCACTTTCGGCTCTTTCTCCCCGGCTCTTGCCCCCGGCCCTTGTCCCGGCCGGCGGCCCGGGCTAGACTGCCGGCCGGAGGACGACCATGACCATCTTCAGCGTGGACCCGGCCCGGTGCGAGAAGGACGACCTCTGCCTGACCGTCTGCCCCCTGCGCATCATCCGCGCCGGCGCCGACGGCTTCCCGGCCGTCGCCCCGGAGCGCGAGGCCTACTGCATCGCCTGCGGCCACTGCGCGGCCATCTGCCCGCGCGGGGCCATCACCCTGCGCGATACGCCGGGCGCGGCGCTCACTCCCCTGGACAAGAGCCTGGACGTCGGCTTCGAGGCCGCCGCCCAGCTGCTGAAAGCCCGGCGCTCGGTGCGCCATTTCAATCCCGAGCCGCTGTCGCGCGCGCAGATCATGGAGGTGCTCGACGTCACCCGCTGGGCGCCCACCGGCACCAACACCCAGTCCCTCAAGTGGACCGTGGTCGACGGCTTCTCCCGGGTGCGCGAGCTGGCCGGCCTGGTGGTCGACTGGATGCGCGGCGTGGCCGCGGCCGACCCGGCCATGGGCAAACGCCTGAATCTGCCCGGCGTGATCCGCGCCTTCGAGGAGGGCAAGGACCCGGTCTGCCGCGGCGCGCCTCACGTGGTGGCCGTGCACGCCGGCCGGGAGTCCGTGACCCCGGCCGAGGACGCGGTCATCGGCCTGACCTACCTCGAGCTCGCGGCCTTCGCCCGAGGCTACGGCACCTGCTGGGCCGGCTTCGTCGCCCTGGGCGGGAAATCCCATAAGCCCATCCTCGATTTCCTGGGCATTCCCCCGGAAGAAAAGCTCTACGGCGCGGTCATGCTCGGCCGGCCCCGCTACCGTTTCGCCCGGCTGCCGGAGCGAAAGCCCGCAAGCGTCGCCTGGCGCTAGCGCCTCACCGGCCCCTTGAGCTCGCCCGGGGAAGAGGCTATGAGGTCACGTCCCCGCCCCGAAACCCGAACGACCCACGGAGGCCCCCACGCCGTGAGCAAGATACACATCCGCAAGATGGACCCCAAGCCGGTCTTCGACCTCATGTACTACCTCGAGGTCAGCGGCCAGACCCGCGTGGAACAGGCGATCCTGACCGAGATGGAGAAGGCCTGGGCCGGCTGGAAGCCCCATCTCAACGCCAACAAGCTGGCCATGAGCGCCGACGAGGACGCCAGCGGCTACCTCATGGTCTTCCTCGCCGCCGCGGTGGAGGAGGAGATCGAGGCCTCCTGGCAGAAGAACCCGGCCCTGGGCCTGGCCCTGCACAATCTGGCCATCGCCTATGTCATGTCCGCGGCCGCGAGCCTCGTGCCCGAGCTGGCCGAGGGCGCCTGCGCCCCCCTGCCCGAGCCCAGCGCCGACATGCGCCGGGCCTTCAAGCGCCTGGGCCTGGAATGGAAGGGCGACGGCACCGTCACCCGCCAGTACGCCATCTTCACCCCGCACCCCTACTCCGGCGGCTGCGAGCACTGCTTCTCCAAGGGCTCCTGCCTGTCGCGCATGGACATCACCCTGGGCAAGACCGACGGGAACAACCATGCCGACTGACGAGACGCTGCGCGCCCACCTGCTCGGCGCCATCATGCGCCAGGTCAGCCGCGACCAGGAGCGCCGGAGCGAAGCCCTGCGCGACTTCATCGTCCTGTCCGTGCCGGACATGGACGCCGCCACCGCGAGCCGCCTGGCAGAGCTGGTCCCGCCGCTCATGCCCGCGCTCTACGAACGCTGGGCGCGCCTCTTCCTCGAGCGCCTGTTCGAGACCGTGCCCAGGCCCCAGATCGAGGACCTCTGCGGCGGCACGCCCGAGAACGACGCCACCGCGCTGCTCGTCTTCGTCATGTTCCTCGAATCCGAACGCATGGAAAAACAGATGGCCGCGGACCTCGCCGCCTACGGCCTCACCCAGTCCGACGCCCCGGACCAGGGCCAGGTCGTGGCCGCGGCCCTGCGCGCCCACCTCGGCCCCAAGCCCCGGAGCATCCAATGAGCCCCTCCGTCGCCACCCCCTGGGGAGCCATCGCCCAGGCCGAGTGCATCGTGCGCGACGAAAACGGCCGCATCACCGACTGCACCCCCACCGCCGAGTCCATCCTCGACACGCCCTACGGCCGCCTCGTTCCCCAGTACACCACCGACGACACCCGCCGCACCCGGCCCCTGTCCGTCGTCTTCCACCCCGACGGCAACCTGAAAAGCCTGCCGCTGGAGGTCCAGACCCTCATCCCCACCCCGGCCGGCGCCGTCCCCGCCGAGCTCCTGACCTTCCATCCGGGTGGGGCGCTCAAGCGCGTCTTCCCCACCAACGGCAAGCTCTCCGGCTTCTGGAGCGCGGCCGACGAGTTCGCCCTGGCCCCCGTGGTCCGCTTCGAGACGCCGCTCGGGCGCCTGGAGATGAAGATCATCAACCTGGCCTTCCACCCCGGCGGGCAACTCCACAGCCTGACCCTCTGGCCCGGCGACACCATCGACGTCGAGACCCCGGCCGGACCGGTGACGACCCGCGTCGGCGTCTCCTTCTTCGAGGACGGACGGCTAAGCTCCGTGGAGCCCATCGCCCCCCTGACCGTGGCCACGCCCATCGGCCCGCTGCCGGCCTTCGACCCCGATCCCGTCGGCATGTCCGGCGACGCCAACTCCCTGGCCTTCACCCCGGACGGCCAGGTCGCCGCCCTGGCTATCGTCGGCTGCGAGATCGAAGTCCGCTGCCCCGGCGCCGCCCCGCGCCTCTTCGCCCCCATGCGCACCCTGAACCTCTGCGAGGACGACGGCAGCCCGGGCATAATGGCCCTGCGCCTGTCGTTCGCCGGCAACTGCGTGCGCCTGGGCGCCGACCCGGAAAGCACCTTCGACCTCGCCGCCTGCACCTTCACCGTCCGCCCCCTGCCCCTCGACCTCCCGGTCATGACCCTGCCCTGCGCCTGAGGCCGGGCTTGGGTGAGAGTGGAGGTGAGGCCTCCGGCGGGAAGGGGCGCTGCCCCTGCACCCCGCCAGGGTGGTGACTCCCCTGGGCCCCACGGTCTGAAAATCGCGGCCAGCCGGCGTGAAAAACGCCGGCTGGCCGCGATTTTCAGCTCTGGTGACGCGGGATGGATCATGTCCCTTGCGAGGATCACCGGCCTGACAGAGAAAGAAAGGTGGGGAGGCCACATAAGAAGGGCGAGGGACGTTGGATCGTGCCACAATCCGAGCCGTTTCTCTCCCGCACCCTCATGGCTTCTTCGTGGTTCTCTTCGCAACGCCCTCGGATTCCCGGCCTTCTTCAAACTGCCCAGCCGGCCGGTAGTTTCGAGACGGCGGGGCTTTGGCCCCAGTTCGAAAGCCCCGCTCGCCACGCGGGCCGTTCTGATTGAAATGAAGGCCCGGATCGGCTCACTGAAGCCGGTCCGAGGACCCTCGCGTCCGGCCCGCCCTGCCCTCTCCTCTCCTCATGGCTTCTTTTGTAATTTTCTTCTGCCGGATTCTTCAAAGCACTCCGACCTTTTTCAAGCAGCCAGCCCGCCCGGGGCAGGAGGCATTGCCTCCTGCCCCGGGCGGGCTGGGCCTTTAATAACCGAGGTGCGTCAGCAGCTCGTCCAGGCGTCCTTGAGTTTCTGCAGAACGTGAGCTTTCGCTTGCATAGTCATGCGTGTCGTCAGGCAGAATTCCTCCATCAAAGGGCACGATGTCCTTTTCGCCATAATTCTCGATGCGCCTCTCGCCGGATTTGGTCTTGCTTCCGTAAAGCTTGTACCCGTTGGAGATGATTTTCAACGTATCCGGATCAACCTGCCAATAGTAGCCGCCGGTGATGGTCTGGCCATCTGTTGTGAATTCATAGTACTGATAGATGACACTTCCGACAGCATCGAGCAGGGCAAATTTGCCGATGCTCGGATACCAGCTGGCGATAACCGCGCGGATTCCGGTCGTATCTTCTTTGCCCAGTACGAACGGAAAGCCGTCGGAGTTCTTGTCCATGTCGATCGTATCCAAGGTATAGTAATCGTGCCAAGTGCTGATGATGGTGTACCAGAAGTGCCAGGAGCCGAGGAGCTTGGCGGTATAGGTGTCGGTGGTGCCGCCGCCACCGCCTCCGCCCCCGCCGCCCGAGGTGAAGGCGGAGACCGGGACGGCATTGATGCCGGCGATGGAGCGTCCGCCGGTTTCCAGGCTGGAGTAGAGGCAGAAGACCGAGAAGGGCAGGCTGTCCGAGGCCACCCAGATGGAGCCCGAGGCCTGCTTGCTGCCCCCGCAGACGTCGGCGACGCCCACCTTGACCGTATGCCCACCGGCGATGGTCACCTGCTTGGTGTACAGGCTCTTCCCGCTCGGATCGCGGAACTCCACCGTGGCCTTGATCTCGCCGACCTTGGAGTTGCAGAGCATGAGGAACGATTTCCAGACCCCGTCCTCGGCCGAATGGGGCACGACCCAGTACTGGCTGCGGGTCTCGGAAAAGGGCACGTCGTAGACCCAGGAGGAGCCGCTGCCAACGAAACACAGGCCGCCCAGCTCCTGGTCGGACTCGATGACCACCCAGCCGTCGGCTTTGGCCCCGCCGCCGATGGTCATGACCTTCTGGCCCTGCTTGGGCACGCTCATGGTCTGGTCGCTGATGGAAGCGCCGTCGGCCTTGAATGCCGCCACCCGGACCGAGGCCGCCGCGGAGGTGCTCAGGTTGGTGAAGGCCACCCCGCTCCACTGGCTGCCGGAATTGGAAATCCAGGGCATGTAGTAGGTATGCGCCGCGGCCATGGCCGGTGCGGCCTCGGCCAGGACGGCCAGGACGCCTAGAACCAGGAACAGGATCGACAAAACCCTGCGCTGCATCGCTTTCCCCCTCGATGATTTGGACCCCACGAACCGGCTGGACCGTTGCGGCCCGGCCACACCCCCTGCCTCGCGCAGCATACTGAGCATCACGCGCATGAGTTTGTGGCATGCCGTATCGGTTATGTCAAATATATTATGAATAATTAGATATACAATAGGGCATCTTCGCGAAATGTTTCGAGGTATCGGGAATTGCCGAACAGCTCCGCAGGTGTGCGCCTCCCGGCTAGCCGCCGGCCAAAACGAGGGGCGACAAAAATGAAGGGTCCCCTCGCGCCGGGCTACATTTTTGTCGCATCAAACGGCTGGAGGCGGGCGCAGGCGGCGGCCGCGCCCGCTGGCATGGAGGTTGCTGCATCCCGGCCGTACCCGGCGGACGATAAGCCGGGGGAACACGAGGAGAACGATCATGACGCTCGCAAGCCTGATCATGGCTGTCCTGGCCCTGGCCTATCTGCTGGAGGTATTCGCCCGGTCGAAGCCCGCGACCCTGCGCACCCTGGTCATCCGCACCCACGCGGCGCACGGCTCGGACACGGCCCTCGACCGCTGCGAGTTCGCCTTCGGCCTGGCGCCGCTTCTCCTGGCCGGGCTGGGGCTGCCCCTCCTGGCGAGTTCCTGGCCCCTCGGCCTGGCCGCGCTGACCGCCGCCGGCCTGCTCGTCCTGGCCGGACGCGCGTCGAACCGGCGCTTAAGCCCGCAGCGCGCACGCTCGCACCGGCCCGGGGCCTGAAGCGCGGGTCCGCTCTCCGGGTCAGGGACAAGCCGGGCGCAGGTGCAGAGTCTTGCACCACTGGTGCAAAACAGGTGCTGGAAACGGCATACGTGTAGGCCGCAGCCAAGCGGGAGCCGGCGCGGCCACGGGGAAATAACGCGGGGGATATCAGACGGAAAAGGTCGTAAACGAGTCTAGCGGCTCTCGCGCTCCAAGGTCTTGACCTTGTGGAAATTGAAATTCTTCAGGAGATGCCGGTTGCACCGTTCGAACCTGTCGCGGACGATGGACACGAGGCAAACCATCGGGATCGCCAGGATGCCGGCCAGAATGGCGAACTTCATGGCTTTAAATCCTCCGGGAACATGCACGCCAGACGCAGCACCGGGGCGTGGCACCGCATTCGCGCAGTTGACAGGGAGGAAGCTGACAGGAAAAACACAGAGCGTCAAGTGAATTACGGACAGAAAAATTTCAGGCAAAAAAAGGCGAAATCCGCTGCATCCTTTGTCGGATTGTTGAACTTCCCCGCCACCCTCAGGTCACGGGCTCAAGTCTTTGTTTGCGGATTTCGCTCGGGGCGCCTCATACGCGCCGTTATGATACAATCTCGTGTTATCCTACGGCCCTCCTGTTGCACTTTCACCCCTTGGCGCTCTTGCGTCCGTACGCCCGGGCACCTTGGAGTCTTCAATAAATAAATAACCACGCTTTCCGTGCGGTCAAGAGATCGTAACGCGCCCGTGCCGACCCGTTGCGTGCGCGCGGACCTCGGGGCCTTTGGCCAACCTCTTGACTCGCCTTGGATTATCTTTAGGGTGAGACAAGTATCACCAGACCGGTCCAGACCGGTCGGCGAACGTGGCGGACCGCCCGCTGAGGCCCCATGGAGCGCAAGATCCTCGTTGTCTCCGACGATCCCATCACGAGCTTTTCGTACAAGTCCGTGCTCGCGCCGGAATTCATGCTCCAGGGTGCGCGCTCCCCGGCCGAGGCCCTGGAGCGCCTGCGCCGGAACGGCCCCTATTTGGCGGCCATCGTGGACATGAAGGCCGAGCGCGAGGCCGTCCTGGAAGTCGTGGCCGAGCTGGGCCGCATCTCTCCCCGGACCATGTGCCTCCTGCTGACCGACCGCCGCCATCTCGCCGCCGACCTGGAACGGGCCGGCCCGAGGCGGCTCTTCGTCCTGCTCAAGGACTCCTTCCAGCCCGCCAGGCTGCTGGACATCCTGCGCTCGGGCCTGGCCGCCGCCTCCCCGGTCCGGGACGAATCACGGCCCGGGCTCGGCGTGCTGACCGCCGAGGAGGTCGCCTTCCTCGTGCGCCAGCCCGCCACGTTGCACGCCCGCCGCCACGGCGAGATCCATGACCCCGAGCTGATCTTGCCCGAGGCCGTGGCCCCGGACGGACTGGCGGACGAGTTGCTGGACGAGCTCGGCAGCCAGCCCAACCCCAGGCTCTTCGAGTTGACCCTACGCCAGATGCTGGCCCAGGCCGCGCGTGCCAATACCCTGCTCGCCGTGCTCGACATCGGCCTGGTCCGCGGCGACGGCGAGAAGCGCCCGCTCTCCGACGACCTGGTGCGCCAGGCCACCCGCCGCCTGCGGGTCCGGCTGCGGCGCTCCGACAGCCTGCTGCGCCTGTCCGGCGACGAGTTCATCGTCATCCTCTGGAACGTGGCCAAGCCCGAGGACGCCCAGCTGGTCGCCCGGGACATCCTCGGCGCCCTGTCCGAAAGCCTGCTGCCCGACTCGGTGACCGTCCGGCGCATCGGCGCCTCCATTGGCGCGAGCGTCTTCCCCAAGGACGGCCAGACCCCCGAGGCGCTGCTCAAGAAGGCCGACGAGGCCATCTTCTCCATCGAGATCGACAACGGCCACACCTTCTGGTTCCCGCATCTCCCGTGATCGCAACCGGCCAGTGATGGACGCCCGCGGGCTGGATCGAGGAACGGCGGCGGCGTGAATCCTGTGGATCGGGGAAGAGAAATGAGGCCGGTGAGTAAGAAGGGGGAGGGCTTCTGAGGCGGGTCCCAGGGATCGGGCACGCGCCTGATCCCGATCGGCCTGATCATCGCGACGTCTTGCGGATTACCGACCGGCTGGAATCAGCGCGGACGAGGGATTTCACGGCAGCCGGGACCGGCTCGAAGGGACGAGCGCAAGGACTGCACGCACGGCCTGGATCGCCCCTCCCCCACTTCATGGCTTCTTCGTGATTCTCTTCCCCGGCGGCCCCTGGCAGATATTGAGGATCAGGCACGCGGCCCGAACCCGGCCGGCGCCGTCTCCTTGCGGGGGGCCTTACGGATTACCGGCCGGCGGGAATCCACGCCGGCGCGGAATCCACGGCAGCCCGAGCCGGCTCCAAGGGCTACTTCAAGGATTGCCCGCGCGGCCTGGATCGCCCCCCCTCCCCACCTCATGGCTTCTTCGCGCTTCTCTTCCCCGGCGGCCCGGTTCCTCAGCCGCGGTGCCCGGCCGGACGCTCGGGCAGGCCCCGGGCCAATCTGAAGCGGGTGGTCGGGCCGGGCTTCACGCTGCCGGCGGCCTTGGCCTCGTACATGGCGTCGTCGGCCTGTTTGAGCAGGGTCTCGGCATCGCTGCCGTGGTCCGGGGCCACGGCCACGCCCAGGCTGCCGCCGATGGTCAGGGTCTGGCCGTCGATGACGAAGGGCGCGGCCAGGGTGGCCAGGATCTTGCCCGCGACCCGCTCGGCCGCGGCGGCGCTGTCGGCCTCCGGGGCCAGGAAGGTGAACTCGTCGCCGCCCATGCGGGCCACGGTGTCGCCCTCGCGCAGGGCGTCCCGCAGGCGCTCGGCTACGGCGCAGAGCAGCTTGTCGCCGGCCGGGTGCCCCAGGCGGTCGTTGACCTGCTTGAAGCCGTCCAGGTCCAGGACCAGGATGGAAAAGCCCTTCTTCTTGCGCCGGGTCCGGGCCAGCTCGCGGTCGAGCCGCTCCATGAACAGGTAGCGGTTGGGCAGCCCGGTCAGCATGTCGTGGAAGGCCATGCGCCGGATGATCTCCTCGGTCCGCACCCGGACGGTGATGTCGCGCAGGGTGAGGACGTAGCCCACGAGCGCTCCGTCGTCCTTCAGGGCCACCACCCGGGCCGAGATGATCCGGCCCTTGTCATCCTCGCCGAGCTGCAGCTTGAAGCTGTGGCTGCCGCTCGTGCGGACCTCGGCCAGGCATTTGTAGAAGGCCGCGGCCTTGATCCGTCCCCGGGCGTGGAAGACCCGGGCGTCCCGGCCCAGGGCACCGTCGAGCTGCGGGCCGAGGATCTGGCGCGCGGCCTCGTTTGCGTAGGTGATGCGGAACTCGGCGTCGGTGGCCACGATGCCCATGTCGATGGCCGTGTGCAGGATGTGCTCGAGGTAGCGCTTGCGCACCCGGACCTCGGTCTGGTCGCCCTTGTCCGCGAGCCGGCGCACCGCGGCCTCCATGCTCTCCAGGCACCGCCCGCCGAGGCTCTTGACGACCCCGGCCGTGGTCAAGAGGCCCCGCGCCTGCCCCTGGCCGTCGACCACCACCAGCCGCCGGATGCCGCGCTTGCGCATCAGGGCCACGGCCCGCGGCAGCATCGTCCCGGCCCGGACGCGGATCACCGGCGAGGACATGACCTCCTCAAGGCTGGTCGCCTGAAGGTCGCGCCCCGCGGCCAGCAGGCGGGCGCAGCCGTCCTCGGTCAGCAGGCCCACGGGCTTGCGGCCGCGCACGGCCAGGACGCAGCAGACCGGCTTCCCGGCCAGGATGGACAGGACCTCGGCCGCACTGGTTTCCGGCGGTACGGCGTAGACCACGACGCTCATGACCGCGGACACGGGCACGAACTCCAGGAAATACTCGAAGCCCAGCAGCGGGGCGAGGTCATCCTGGGTGACCACGCCGATGACCGTGTTGTCCGTGCCGAGCACGGCCAGGTGCCGCACGTCCTGGGCGATGGCCAGGCCGAAAGCCTCGCGCGCCGGCTGATCGGCGCGCACGGTGACCGGGGGAAAGACCACGGCCTCGCTCACCGGCCGGTCCCGGAAGCCGTTGCCCGCCCTGGCCGCCAGGCGGATAAGCGAACGCTGGGTGACCAGGCCGAGCGGCATGTCCGCATGCCGCACCAGGACCCAGCTCGAGGCCGCCCCGCGCATGACCCCGAAGGCCTCGCCCACCGTGGCCGTGACGGGCACCTGCACGAGCCGCGGCCCGAGCGCATCCCCCACCAGGCAATCGAGCATCCGCACTACCCCCAGTGCGCACCCGCCATGGAAAACTTCGGAAACAATGGAGGCCGATGGCATACCCTATTTGGCGGCGGGTTTCAAATGGCTGAGAAAAAGCAAGGCGAATTCGGCGCATAGGGCCCAGGCGCGCAAGCAGCGCTCAGACGATCTGCGGCAGGGTGCGGGCCCGGGTGTTTGCGCGACATTCGCAGCCTTGTCCTCGTAGATGTCCCTCTTCGTCCGGGCAGGGGAAGAGAAAGCCGAAGAGCCCGCGAAGGAAACAAGCCGAAGACCGCCACGCGAACGCCCGGTCCCCAGGGGGGGCACCTCGTTGCGGCGATGAGCGGCGCCTGGAGCGTCTTCCGGGCTGGCGGCCTGCGCGGGAATGGGCGCGCAGCCTCTCTCAGGGAAAGCACCATGAGGGTAAAGCACGCACGCAACGGGCTCGGTGACGCGCCCCCGGCCTCCGGCCCGCCGGATCGAGGCCCTGAGCCCGCCCATCCCACCGGCCTTGACAGCCGCCGGCCGGCCGGCCGATACAGCCGGGACATGGACCTTCCCGCCGACCCGCTCCGCCACTCGCGGCCGCTCTGCGCCCGGTCGATCATGATGCCCGGGCCCGACCGCGACTATTGAGCCTTCCATGACCTGGCACGTCTACCTCCTGCAATGCGCCGACGGCACGCTCTATTGCGGCGTGACCACCGACCTCGCGCGGCGGTTGAAGGCCCACAACGGCGAGGCCCCTGGCGGCGCGGCCTACACCCGCGGCCGCCGGCCGGTAAAACTCCTGGCCGCGGCCCCCTGCCCCGACCGCGCCAGCGCCTGCCGCCTGGAATGGCAAGTAAAGAGCTTTCCGCGAGGTGAAAAACTGGGCTTTCTCCTGCGACAGGCAGCCGCGTGTACCGAAGCCGCCACTCCGGCCGCCAATGATTGACCTCCGGCCCCGGATCGAACAACGTCGCCAGCATGGACATTGCCCCGGCGTCCACTCGCCCTCGTCGTCTCCCGCCAGCGGACCATGCGCCTTGGTCGTTGACAAGCCCGCCTCTGGTCGGCAGATTCATTCCTCCCGGGAGACCGGCGCCATCCGCCGCTCCCGCCGCGCGCCCGTAGCTCAGCTGGATAGAGCATCGGACTTCGAATCCGAGTGCCGGGGGTTCGAATCCCTCCGGGCGCACCAAGGATTGCAAAGGCTTACCACTGAAAGGCGGTAGGCCTTTCTGCTTTGGGGGAACAGCTTGGGGAATGAATGATCCTCGATCGGACCGCAGCTTACCTGTTTTGCAGTGTCCGATTCAGGAATGGCTCGGAATTAACTACCGACCCCGACGCCGACCGTGTACCCCATCGCACGGTAGCCGCGCAGGCGCTTGTGCCACATGCTGGCGAGCTGCGGCTGATCGGACTCGACGTAGTCATAGATGCGCACATCCTGCTTGCCGGCATGGTTTCGATGCAAACGGCCCGCGTACTGCTGCAAGGTTCCTTTCCAGGAGATCGGCATGGCCAGCACCAGCGTATCCAATGGCGGGTGGTCGAAGCCCTCGCCGATCAGTCGGCCGGTCGCAAGTATGACTCGTGGCGACGCATCATCCAGCGCGGTCAGTGAGAAAAGCATGGTTGTCCGCTGTTTTTTCGTCATCCTGCCATGCAGGACAAACAAGTCTTGGATCACGGAAAGAGCCGCCTGCAACAACTCCAGATGCTCGGTCCGTTCCGTCAGGACCAAGATTTTCCGGCCCGCGTCATAAGCTGAGCGGACATCCTGCGCGATAAGGCTGTTTCGTTGCGCGTCATTGACGAGCGCCTTGAACACATCCTGAATCCGCGAGTCTTGAGCGATCTCCGGTACCCCGAGATGGCAAGGCCAGACCTCAAGTCGGGCAGGAGCCGTATCAGGCCGTGCGGCGCTGTGCCGAACCGGGCCACACTGCATGAATATGATCGGATGGTGACCATCGCGCCGGACCGGCGTGGCGGTCATGCCGAGAATGTACCTTGCCTTGGACTGCTTGAGGATTCTCTCGAAGGAGGAGGCCGAAAGATGGTGGCACTCATCAACGATGATCTGGCCATAGCCCTCAAGCAGCTCGGGAAGGTCTTGGCGACGCGACAAGGATTGCATCACGGCGATGTCGATCATCCCGCTCTGTTTTTTGTTTCCGTTGCCGATCACTCCCAACCCGTTGTCAGCACAATCGAGAAAACTGATCAATCGTTCCTGCCATTGCCTGAGCAGCTCGGTACGGTGCACCAGAACAAGAGTATTCACCTTGCGTCTGGCAATGATAGCAGCGGCAGTGACGGTCTTGCCAAAGGCGGTCGGGGCGCAAAGCACTCCGACATCCTGCTTGAGCATCGCTCGGACGGCAGCCTCCTGATCTTTCCTGAGTGTTCCCGTGAATTCGACCGGTATCTTACAGCCAACCACGCGCTCATCCTGCATCTCAACCCGGATGTTGTTCCGCTCGAGCAGGTCTACAACCGCATCGAGGCAGCCTCGGGGCAGGCCGATATGTTGCGGAAAGTTCTCGGCGCAACCGATGACGCGGGGCTTGGTCCAAACAGGCAGGCGCATGGCCTGCGCCTTGTAGAATTCCGGGTTCTGGAAGGCCGCCAGCCGTATCAGGCGGTTGGCCAGCGGCTGGGGCAGCCCGGCCTTGGCGATGAAGATCTGGTTGGCCAACACCAGGGTCAAGGATTCCGGCAGGGGGCCGGCTATGGAGGCTGAAACCGAGGCGGGCCGTTTCCAGGGGGTGCTTTCGTCCTCCCCGGTGGCGAAGGCCACGTCGAGCGGGTGCCTGCCGCCGCTGCTCCTCAGGAGCGCATGTTCCAGCTCCGCCCTGGTCATGGACTGGATGGAGGCCAGAAAACGCCACTGGTCCGGATGGGGAACGAAGTTCTCGTCAACGAATACGCTGCGCCCCAGTTCGCGGGGCTTTTTCTGCAAAGGCAGCGCGATCAGGTTGCCGAATCCGCCCTTGGGCATGGTGTCCTGGTTGGGGAAGAAGCGATCATAGCTGGTCAATGAAAGCTGCCGTGTCCGCCCGCAGGTGTAGCTGATCAAGGCCGCTCCGAGCTGCCGGGCCTCGCCGGCGGCAACGGGGGCGGCAAAGAATATCCAGACGTGCGCGCCGTTGCCGGAACGGGAAATCTCCAACGCCGCCGGAATATGCAGCTCACGGCAGGACCCCATGAAGGCCCCGGCATCCTCGTGCCAGTCGGCTGCATCGAAGTCCGCTGCCAGAAAACAACAAGTGTCGCCGGCCAGAAGCGGATATACCCCGATCGTGTACTTTCCGGTCAAGTGGTCGTAGATCACCTGATCGGTGACCGGCAGGAGACGCCTCTCCGCGCACTCGGCGCACTTCGTTTTGGGTTTGTCGCATATGCCGTGTCTCCATTCGTTGCCACACGCGGGAGAATATCCCGACTTGCCCTTGCCCGACTCCCAGCGAAGGGGATAGACATCCGTACGCCCCCGGAAGAGGCGGCGGAAGATGGCAATCTTATCTTGCGGCGAGAGGGGGAGTGTGGATTCAATTCTGTCCTGAGCTGACGTTTGCGGGGCCGGAGGTGTTTCCGAAGCGACCGCATCGGTCCATTGAATTCCGTGCTCGGCCAATATCTGCTTGAGGCGCGCGTTCTCCTGGCGCAGCCGGCCCAGTTCGTCCCGAGGCTCATTGCCGGTCTGCTCTTTCATGGCGAGGTGTTCCCCTGGTCCATCGTTCTGCGTGGTCGCCTGATCAATGTTTTTTCTTCACGACAGGGTTTACGCCAGAGTATCAAGTTGCTCCAGAAGGCGACATTTTCGGCTCACCTCGCTCCGCAAATCCTCCTGGCCATCACACATCCCCATGCCCATCGTTTTGCGTGAGGACATCCCTGATCCGGCCGGGCAGTTTGTCGTCAAGACCACCCAGAGACTCGAGGCCGCCGTCGACACGTTTCCTCCACTTCGGCCCTCTCTGCAGAGCTTCGGAGAAAGCCTCGACGAGCGCGTATCTGTCCCTCTGCAGCAAGACATCGAAAAGAACTCGGGCCTGGTGGAGGTCCTTATGTCTTTTCGCGACATCCGGACGGACTTGGGAGACGATGAGCTTGTGTACGGCAAACCGCTCCGGCCTCGGGACATTGACCAGCACCCCCGCATCATGAAGAATCACGGCCTGCACGGGGTCATAGATCAGATAGTCGAGGTATCGCAGGAGCTGCCCGTGGGACCCAAGGGCCGGCAGGGGCTCGGGGCCCACTGGGTCCGGCCCGCGGTTCGGGACCAGGACGTCCACCCTCAGCCCTTCCGCGTTCGAATACATGGTGGGTCTGTCGCCCCGATTCAGGGTCAGCGCCGGTTCAAACGAGGGATCCGCCTTCTTCAGGACCTCCAGCAACGGGAGGGCCTTTTCATCCTCGGCCACGGCCAGACTGATCTCCCGGAACTGAGCGATATCCAGGTCCAGAGTGGTGACATGGGAACCAGGGAACTTCGCCCCCAATAGCCCCTCGTATGCGGTAAATGCAAACGTGCCGACCAGGCAGGCGCGCATCCTGAAGATGCCTGCCTCTGCCAGGGTGACGAGAAGGTCTCCGAAAAACTGAGGGGGTGAGAACAACCCGGCCCGCTTCAAGGCGGCAATCAGGCTCCGCCGCTCCTTGTATGCCGTCTTCAGCCGCCCGTGCTCGGCGATATGCGCCAGGATTTCGGGGCTCTCCGGCCCGACGTAGCGCTGCTTCTGCGATCCGATTTCGGGATCCCTGGCTCCGTCCTGGTAGTACCAGTACACTCTTCCCTTCACCGTCCGCTTCCTGAACGATCCCTGTGGAGGGAAGCTGGAGGCGAAGCTGGCCTCCTGACACCTGTCAACGAGCTCGGCATACAAGTTGTGGATGGCAAGGGGGAGCAACTTCACGCTGGTCATGGCTTACCTTTGTCCTTCTGTACTTATTTTTAGAGAATAAATACAGCCGAGCAGCAACACCCTCTTATACTTAATTTTCACGAATAAGTACAACATGATTTCTTTCCGCCTGAGACTGCTCGGCCCAGCCGAGAAGCGGGCGGCAGATCACCACCCTCGGCTCCACCTCGAGGTACACTCCAGGTACACCTCACAGCTCGCCTCCACCCATCCAGACTCACTCAATGCCCTGAATTCATTGAAAACATGACCAAGCCTGGCTAATTCCCGCAAACCTGCGATAACATTAACTTATTGAGTTCATTGGCAAACTTCGAATTCGAGTGCCGGGGGTTCGAATCCCTCCGGGCGCACCAGTCAGGGTCGGGGTGGTGGCCCTGGACGGGACCAAGGTCGCGGCCAATGCCGCCATGGACCGCAACCGGACAAGGGAGAAGCTATCCGAGCAGGAGAAGGCGCTCCTGGCCGAGGTGGAGGCCCTGCTCGGGCGGGCGGAGGCAACGGACAAGGACGAGGACGACCGTTACGGCGACGACTCCGGCGACGGCCTGCCCATGGTGGAATCGGCCGAGGCCGAGCTCGACGAGGTCGGCGAGGTGCCGGGCAAGGTCCTGGTCGATGCCGGGTATTGCAGCGCGGTTTTCGACCGGATCAAGGACTGTCGTCGGCTTGCCCGGTTCCTGCTGCGCGGCCTTTGCAACGTGAAGGGGGAATTCGAGCTGTGGTGTCTGACCCGCAACCTGCTCAAACTCTACCGACACGGACTCGCTGACAGGTAGGACACGGAACCAGGCCGAGCCGATCCAGCCGCCCGGCGGACAGACGGGCAAGGAGCAGTGAACGTGCGTCCCGGGTAGACGAAAGGCGGTTGCAGGTCGGGTGAGAGATTCGACTACGGGGCCGTCATGCAACAGCCCGGCACACTTCGCAGGACAGGCTCTATAGAGCCTGTCTGACGAACATCCCTGTAGCTCTTGAGTCGGAGCTGTCTTTCTGGTAATTTGTTCTTTGAAAACAGCGTGTTGAGGGACAGGAGGGGGAGATGGGCTACAACTTCCGAGACTACAACCAGCAGCAGCTTCTGTTGCTGGCCCCCAACCTGGACGACTGGCTCCCCCAGCATCATCTGGCCCGGTTCATTGCGGACGTGGTCGACACTCTCGACCTGAAGCCGTTCCTGCGCCGATTTCGC
>DIXN01000041.1 GCA_002428705.1 Desulfovibrio sp. UBA6079 | reverse complement strand
TTGCGTTATCAATAGGAATTGGTATGAGTCGGTGAATTTGCTCGATACCCAGCGCTCGGCCCTGGAAGCCTCGGCCGCCGCCGGAGGCCTGGTCAAGGACGGAGGACGCTGGAAGCGCGCGGACGGCCGGGAAAACGGCACCTATGCCACGACAACCCTGCGCAAGCTCCACACCCTCGGCCTCGTGCGGCTGGATGAAGTGAACGGCCGGGCCGAGGCCACGGTCAAGGGCGCGGATATGGCCGGCCCTGGCAGCACGGACGACGTGGCCATGATGAACATTGCCTCCCATCCCGCAGGACGGCCGGAGACGCCGGCTTTCGGCCTGGCCGAGCCATGCCCTACCCGCACGAGGTCCAAGCCTGGGAGGCTTTCTTCGCGGCCGCGAATCACGCCGCAGATGTCGAGGAGCTGCTCGCCGACAGCAAGGAAACGCTCGAGCGCCTGCGCCGACTCCTCGGCGGCCGGCTGCCCACGGACGGCACCTACGACGTGAGTTTCGTCGACGGGGGCGAGCTGGTCCGGCAGATCAACGAGGGCCTGCAGGTCATGGCCCGGGATATCCACACCCGGCCCCAGGCCGAGGACGGCCGCAAGGTTTCGGTCACGATCAAGGCCGAGCCCTTGGAAAACAGCGCCGCGGTCAAGTTCGGCTACGAGGTCAACGTGAAGCTGGCAAAGGGCGAAGGCACCGGCCTGGCCTACATCGACGCCAAGGGCCGCCTCGTGCAGCCCGAGAACATCAGCGCCGAGCAGATCATGTTGCCCCTCAGTCCGGACGCCAAGCCGGACGCCACCGTCTACCCCTGCAAGGCGGCCTAGCCATGGACGACTACGTGACCGTCGAGGGCGACTTCCAGACCGAAAGCGACCTGGCCGTCTGCCTGGACATCTGCGGCGCCGACGCCTGGATTCCGAAGGCCCTGATCGCCGACTGGAACGAGGATGCCCACGAGCGCGGCGAACCCGTGGAAGTCGAGGTCGAGGAATGGTTCGCCTCGAAGGAGGGCCTGATCTGATGGCTACCTCCCGCCGCAACCTCTACCCGCCCAAGGGCAAGACGCCCCACCGGCCCGGCGAGCCCCGCAACGTCCTCCCAAGGATCAACCAATGCCCGGGCTGCCACCAGAAATACCACGGCAAGCGCTGCCTGTACTGCGCCGGAGAACAGGAGCCGGAAGACCAGGAACAGGAGGCGGAGGCGTGAGCGAACGGCCTCCCAGCGAAACCATGAAGCGCACCATCCGGCTTTCCCTCATCCTGGCCCTGGCCCTCGTCTCCCCGACCTTCGCCGCCGATCTGAACGTGCAGGTCCTGCGCGTGGTGGACGGCGACACCATCCGCGTCTGCCTGCTCGAGCCCGCGCCCGAAATCCTGCGCGTCAACCTGGTCCGCCTGCGCGGCTGCGACGCCCCCGAGCTCCACGACCAGCGGCCGGAGCTGCGGGACAAGGCCCAGTCGGCCCGGTCCTGGATCGCCGGCCGGGTCCACGTCGGCGACAAGCTGCGCCTCGAAGACGTGAAGCGGGACAAGTACGGCCGCTTCCTGGCCACGGTCCGGGTGAGCGGCCAGGACCTCGCCCAGGGCCTGATTGCTGCCGGTCTTGCCAAGACCTACGACGGCGGGCGGCGGAGTTGGTATGGGGCACCGCCAGTGGCTCAAGAGTCAAAAGACGGAAGGCTAGACCATGCCCCTTGTCCATTGTTCCAGCTGCCACCACGAATGGGAAACAAGTGCCCCAGACAAAGACCTCTGCGATTGGTGCGGGGCGCCTGCCGGGCGGATTCTGGAAGAAGAAACGCCCTTCGCGCGGTTCGTCTAAGCCCTCGCCAGTGGTGTACTGGACGACATGATTGAGGAGCGCCGGAAGAGGCCGGTGCTGCCCATGGAGAAGAAGAGCCGGTGATCCCCTTGACGCTACCCCTCCCGCACGGTTCGCTCGGCGGCGTGGACCAGGTAGCCGGAGCGGGTCATGCCCGCCCGCTTGGCCGCGGCGTCGATCCGATCGAGCTTCCGGCGCGGGACGCTGATGTTCACCCGCACCGGCTCGCGGTCCAGGAAATCAAGATCGACCTGGACCACGGCCACAGTCCCGCCCTCGGCCGCCTCACTGGACAGAACGTCGGCCAGGCGGCTGGGCTCGGGCGCTTCCTCCTTGTCGAAGAGGTAGGCCTCGACGGCCTCCTGGACGTTGGCCAGGGCCTCGTCCATGGTGTCGCCGCCGGTGAAGCACCCGGGCAAGTCCGGAATGGTGACGCCGTAGGTCACGCCATCATCGGTGTGCAAAATCACGGGATAAGCACGCTGCATTGTCGCTCCTCCCGGCCGGGACGCCGGCCCCTAGCGGGGCGGCCATTTCCAGCCGGCTTGTCGGTACATGTTTCGCAGGGTTCCAGTCGGGAAGTCCTTGCGGGGGTGCGGCACGACAACCCGGCGGCCGTCCTCATGGCCGTACACGTGGTGGCTGCCGTTGACGCGCAGCTTCCTGAACCCCTCGGCCTCCAGCTTCTTGATGATTTCGCAGCTATCCACGTGTGTAAGATACACACGAGGCATGCCGACGTCAAGAATAATTGCGCACGATACACACAGCGCGTCTTAGAATCCTCTGGCCTGCCCGGTCGTGTCGTGATTTTGCCTGCCGGCCAGGGGGCCGCCGAGCCCATGCCCTTGTCGTCAACTCCGCCCGCAACGCCGGCCGCGCCCCAGCAGGGGAAATCTAAAGCCGGGAACGCCATGCAACCCAGCGGGCCGTTCTACAATCTCGCCGAGGCCGCCAGGTACTGCGGCTACAAGCCGAGCACCTGGGCCAAAGTCATCAGGGACTTCGATGTCCCGCGCCACGGCCCCAAGCATAACCGCTTCGCTCAGTCCGTCCTGGACGCCTTCATGGTGAGCCCGGACACGTTCCGCCGCGAAAATGTTTTCACACGACGCCGAAAGCCGCGGACGTTGACCGTCTGACCGGCCAGGGCGTACCCCCCGTGACATGAGCGTCTACAAGCACCCGACCGGCAGATGGCAGGTTTCCTATCGTGACGAGCACGGCAAGGGCCGGACCAAGATGTTCCCGCCCGGCCGCGACGGGAAAAAAGATGCCGAGGCCTTCGACCTCGAGGTCAAGCTCAAGAAGAAGACGAACCAGCCGTTGCCGCTGACCAGCCGCGAGGGCTGCTATTTCGATGACCTGGCCCAGCTCTGGCTAGACCAGAAGAAGGCCGAGGGGCGGGCTCACCGCTGGCTCAAGGAGTGGGCCGAGACCCTGAACCGGCATTTCATCCCCGAGCTGTGCCGCCAGCCGGCGCATATGATCGACCAGGCCGACATCATGGCCATCATCGGCGCCAAGTACGCCGCGGCCGCCCAGGCCACCCGCAACCGCTACATCGGCTACCTCAAGGCCATCTTCGAGTACGGCGTGGAAAACGGCCACATCCCGGCCAACCCCCTGCGCCGGTGGAAGAAGCAGCGCGAGGCTCCGCGGCAGCCGCTCCTGACGGTCGAAGACCTCGAGCGGATCATGCGCCAGGCGGCCCCCCACCTGGCCTGGGCCATCGAGGTCGAATGGAACATCGGCTGCCGGGCCGGGGCCTCGGAGCTCCTGGCCTCAAATGGGAGCACATCGACCACGACAAGGGGGGCGTCTGGGTCTACGGCCAGAAAACGAAGTCGTGGCGGTTCGTGCCGCTCGATCCCGGCTTTCTGCGCCGCCTTTGGGCTCTGCGCCAGGAGGCGGATTGCGAGCACGTCGTGAGCTACGCCGGCCGGCCGATGAAGAAGTTCCGGTCGAGCCTGGCCACGGCCTGCCGCCGGGCGGGCATTCCCTACGACGTGCGCATGTACGACATCCGCCACCTGTTCGCCTCGACGCTCCTGGCCAAGGGGGCCGACTTGGCCGCGGTCTCGCGCATCCTGGGGCACGCCGACATCGCCACCACGCAACGGAGCTACTACCACCTACAGGCCGGCGAGAAAGAGCGGGCCGTCTCCCTGCTACCGAAGATCGGGGGAAGCCAGGAGGGGGCGGAGAAGGTCGTGGACATCGCCAGCCGAAGGGGCGTCAGCTGAGCATTTGTCGTGAAATCTGTCGTGACAAAGAGAGAGGGGTCACGACAGAACTGCCGTAACCCCTCGAAATACTTTGGTCGGGATGAGAGGATTTGAACCTCCGGCCCCCTGAACCCCATTCAGGTGCGCTCCCAGACTGCGCTACATCCCGACGCAGGGAGACTGGTTGTAATGGGCACCGGCTGGGTTGTCAAGGCACTTTGCGCAAGACCGAAATCTCAGCGACATTGTCTTGAGCGGGGCGTGCTGCTAGGCTGGCGGCACTCTGTACTTCCCGGAGACGCTCATGGACCGCCTGCCCGTTCTCGTCACCGGCGCCACCGGCTATGTCGGCGGCCGGCTCGTGCCCCTGCTCCTCGCGCGCGGCTATACCGTGCGCGCCGTGGGCCGCTCGCTGGACAAGCTGCGCAGTCGGCCCTGGAGCGGGCACGAGAACCTACAGCTGGCCGAGGCCGACGCGCAGGACGCCTCGGCCCTGACCCGGGCAGCCGAGGGCTGCGGCGCAGCCTACTACCTCATCCATTCCATGCACTCCCGCCAGGCCGACTTCGCCGCGGCCGACCGCCGGGCGGCCTATGCCATGGTCCGCGCGGCCAGGGACGCGGGGCTTACGCGCCTGATCTACCTCGGCGGGCTCGGCGGCCTGGGCGAGGCCGGCTCCGGCCTCTCCGCGCATCTGCGCTCCCGGGCCGAGGTGGCCGAGATCCTCTCTCTCGCCCCGGCACCGCTGACCTTCCTGCGCGCGGCCATGATCCTCGGCTCGGGCAGTGCCTCCTTCGAGATCCTGCGCTATCTGACCGAGGTCCTGCCGGTCATGGTCACGCCGCGCTGGGTGCGCACCAAAAGCGCGCCCATCGCCATCTCCAACGTGCTGACCTACCTCGCCGGCTGCCTGGAGTCGCCCGGGACCATCGACCGGACCTTCGGCATCTGCGGTCCCGACGTCCTCAGCTACGCCGAGCTCTTCCAGCTCTACGCCGAGGAAGCCGGTCTCGCCCGCCGGCTGATCATCCCGGTTCCGGTGCTCTCGCCGCGCCTGTCCTCCTACTGGATCAACCTGGTCACGCCCGTGCCGGCCAGCCTGGCCCGTCCGCTCATCGACGGCTTGCGCAACGAATGCATCTGCGCCGAGCACGACATCCGCTCCCTCATCCCACAGGCGCTCCTCTCCTGCCGCGAGGCCATCCGCCTGGCCCTGGACAAGACCCGGCGCCTGAGCGTTGAGACCTGCTGGCACGACGCCGGCATGCCCGCACCACCGGAGTGGCTCAACTGCGCCGACGCCCCCTATGCCGGCGGCTACGACCTGTCCTGCGGCTACACCACCCTGCTCGACGGCCGGCCCGAGGATATCTGGCCGGCCGTGGCCCGCCTCGGCGGCGATACGGGCTGGTACGGCACGGACATCCTCTGGCGGCTGCGCGGCTTCATCGACAAGCTCGTCGGAGGGCCGGGTCTCAGGCGCGGCCGGCGTCTTCCCGAGGACATCCGCATCGGCGACGCGCTCGACTTCTGGCGGGTGACGACCGCTCAGGCGCCGAACCGCTTGGCCCTGCTGGCCGAGATGAAGGTCCCGGGCGAGGCCTACATGGAGCTGAGCTTGACACCCCGGGGCGAGGACCGCACCGAGCTGACCATGCTCTCGCGCTTCCTGCCGCGAGGTCTGGCGGGGCTGGCCTACTGGTACGCGGTCTACCCCCTGCACGACCTGGTCTTCTCGCGCCTGCTCACGGGCATCGCCAAGGCCGGCGGCCGGCGGATCATCTCCGCGCCGAAGCGGACCACGCCGGTCTTCAGGAACGCCTGCCGGGCGCTCCTCGGCCGGCGCAAGCCCCCAGAGAACGGATGACAAATTTGCCACCTTGTGTTTCAAGGGAAGTGTAGCCCGCAAGTCCACAGCGCGCGCCAACTGCCGGAGGTGTGCCATGACCGAGCAGAAGCTGGATATCGCCGCCACCTTTTGCGCCTACGGCGCCGAGGATTTCGCCTTCCGCATCGGCATCATCGGCACCGGCTCGGGCTTCAAGTCCATCATCGACTTCATCACCTCCACCGAATACTCCGAATACCTGCCGCCCATGGTGCTCACAGCCGTGGCCCAGGCCGACCCTGATCCGGCCCGCCTGCACTACCTGGACGGCATGGCTGTGCCGGTCCATCCCGACTGGCAGGCCATGCTCAAGGCGCATCCCGAGATCAACCTCGTGGTCGAGTTGACCGGCAAGCACCTCCTGCCCGAGCTCAGGCGCGCCCTCCCCCCCCACATCTCGCTGGTCGACCACGGCATAGGCATCTTCTTCTGCTGCCTGCACAACCTCCATCAGGTCACGGCCCACTGCCAGGTCGACCTGAACCGCAAAAGTCAGCTGCTGCAGACGGTCATGGAAAAGGTCCGCGAGGACGTGCTCGTGCTTGATACCCATTACCGCGTGGTGGACATGAACCAGTCCGTGGCCCAGCGCCTGGGCCGCGACAAGGAAGCCCTCCTGGGGCTGCCCTGTTGGGAGGTCCAGACCCTGCCCGGCGGCGAGCCCTTCTGCCTGGAGATGGATGCCAAATGCCCGGTGGCCGTGACCCTGAAAACCCGGGAGAAGGCCGAGGCCCTGCTCACCCGGGTCAACCCCGACGGACATCTGCTCTACTTCCGGGAATACTCCTACCCGGTGCTCGACGCCGCCGGCGGCTTGAGCCACGTGCTGGTCATGCGCCGCGACATCACCGCCCGCACCTACCAGGAAAAGGCCCAGCAGGAGCGCGAAAAGCTGGCCGTGCTCGGCGAGATGGCCATGTACCTGGCCCACGAGATACGAAATCCGCTCTGCGCCATCGGCGGCTTCACCAGCGCGCTCATGCACGCCCCGGAGCTCTCTGAGAGGTCCCTCGAAAAGCTCAAGATCGTGTCCGAGGAGACCGAGCGCCTGGAGGGCATGCTGACCAACATCCTGAAGTTCACCCGGCCGAGCAAGACCATGGTCGAGGACGTTGACTTGAACCCCCTGGCCGAGAACACCGTGGAGCTCACGCGCATCGGCTACGAGAAGGCCGGCTTCCGCTTCCGGACCGAACTCGACCCGGCGCTGCCGCTGGTCCAGGGCAACGCCGACCTCTTCAAGCAGGCCCTCATGAACCTGCTGCAGAACGCCATCGAGGCCATGCCCTCGGGCGGGGAGATCGTCATCGCCACAGGCCTGGCCGGGGACATGGCCTATCTCTCGGTCAAGGACACGGGCGTGGGCATGTCCAAGAAGGACATCGAGCGGGCCTTCAGCCCCTTCTACACCACCAAGCCCCGGGGCCTCGGCCTCGGCCTGTCCTTGATCAAGAAGGCCATGGAGGAGATCGGCGGGCGGGTGGATCTCGTCAGCGTCGAGGGCGCGGGCACCACGGTCACCCTGTTCGTCCCGCCCATCCTGGAGACCAGGGACCAGGACCGGGCGATCCTGTCCATTTAGGTCTGCCGGTCCGGTCCGCCGGCCAGCAGGCGCCGCACCTCCGCCAGCTCGAAGGCGAGCTCGCGCAGGAACGTCGCCCGGCCGTCCTCGGACAGCCGGCGCCGGGCGCCCTCTATGGTCAGGCCCTCCTCGTAGAGAAGCGCCTTGATGCGGCCGATGAGCGCCAGATGAGTCTCGTCGTAGGCCCGCTGGCCCTTGGCCGTGCGTGAAGGGGCGAGCTGCGGGAACTCGGTCTCCCAGAAGCGCAGCACGAAGGGCTTGACCCCGACGAGCTTGGCCGCCTGGCCGATCTTGTAGGTCTTGGGCTTGGCCGGGAGGTCCATGCGGCCCTTGTAGCCGCCGGTCCGGGCTTTGTACAGAAGGGAGGCCGCGGGCGCGGCCTCCCCGGAATGCGCTATTGCAGCTTTACCGGCAGGGCCGCCAGCAGCCTGGTGGCGATCGCGCCGTGGACCTTGTCCACTTCCTTGTCGGTCAGGGTCTTCTGGGCGTGGCGATAGGTCAGGCGGAAGGTCAGGTTGCGCTCCTCCTGCCCGTCCTGGGCATAGACGTCGATCAGGCTCACGTCCTCCAGGAGCTTCTCGCCCATGGCCGCGACAGCCGCGGGCACCATGGCCGCCTGTACGCCCGGCCCGGCGACCAGGGTCAGGTCCCGGCGCACCGGCGGGAATTTGGGCAGGTCCCTGAAGGCCGGCACCCGGCCCGCGGACAGCTCGGCCAGGAGCTCCAGGTCGAGCTCGGCCAGCCAGACGTCCTTGCGCGCCTTGTATTCCCCGGCCACGGCCGGCTTCACCCGGCCCATGCGCCCGAACGGCCGGCCGCCCAGGCTGACCGCCACGCAGGGCGTGAGCCAGGCGTGGTCCTCCTCCAGGGCGAAGGCGGCGGGCGGCAGGCTGAAGCGCCGCACCAGGTCCTCGACCAGGCCCTTCAGGTCGGAATAGTCGGCGTCCTCGCGGGCCCAGGGATAGGGCACGGCAAAACGCGCGCCGTGGACCAGGAGCGCCAGGGTGGTGACCTCGCGGGCTCCGGTCTCGCTGCCCGGAGCGGCATGGAAGGTCTTGGCCAGCTCGAAGAGGTGCACGTCGGGCAGGCCCTGGGAAACATTGGTCCGCAGGTTCTGGAGCAGCCCCGGGGCGAGCACCGTGCGCAGGACGTTCTGCTCCTCGCTCAGTGGGTTGGCGACCTTGATCCGGCCGGCTCCCTCGGACAGCAGCTCCAGGTCCCGTTCGCCGACGAAGCTGTAGTTGATGCACTCGCGAAGCCCAGCGCCCCGGGCCCAGTGCTTGATATCGCTGACCAGCTCGAAGTTCAACGCGGCCTTAACGACCGTCAGGTCGCGGGTCACCTGGGGCAGGGCCGTGGGAATTTTGTCGATGCCGTAGACCCGGCCGACCTCCTCCACCAGGTCGATCTCGCGCTCGAAGTCGAGCCGCCAGGAGGGCGCGACCACGCTCCACTCCCTACCGGACTCGCCCTTCAGGCCGCAACCCAGACCCTTCAGGGTCGCGGCGCAGAACTCCCTTTCCAGGGGCATGCCCAGGACGTCTTGGGCATACCCGGGCCGGAAGCGCAAGGTGCGCAAGGCGAAGGGCCTGGGCTCGGCCAGGGCCACCCCCGGCGCCACCCGGCCCCCGGACAGCTCGGCGATGAGCGTCGCGGCCCGGTCGACCGCGAACTTGGCCCCGATCTGGTCCAGGCCGCGCTCCATGCGGTGCGCGGCCTCGCTCGGCAGGGCCAGGCGCTTGGCAGTCTTGCGGATGGTGCCGGGGTTGAACACGGCGCACTCCAGGAGCACGTTCACGCTGCCCGCATCCATCTCCGTGCCCGCTCCGCCCATGACCCCGGCCAGGGCCACCGGCTCCTCGCCGTCCCAGATGACCAGATCGCTGGCGGTCAACTTGCGGGCCTGCCCGTCCAGGGTGGTCAGGACCAACCCTTCCGGGGCCGGGGCCACGCGGACCACCCCGCTCTTCATCTTGTCGGCGTCAAAGGCGTGCAGCGGCTGGCCAAGCTCGAACATGACGTAGTTGGTCGCGTCGACCACGTTGGAGATCGGCCGCTGGCCCACGGCCAGCAGCCGGTAGCGCATCCAGGCCGGGCTCTGCCCCACGGTCACGCCGCGGATCAGCCGGGCCTGGTAGAGCGGGCACAACTTCCCGTCCGCGATCTCGATGCGCACCGCCTCCCGGCAGTCGACGCCCGACTCGGTCAAGCCGAATTTCGGCAGTGAGAGCGGCAGGCCGAAGGCCATGGCCACCTCGCGGGCCACGCCCAGGTGGCTCAGGCAGTCGGCCCGGTTGGGCGTGAGGTCCACGTCCAGGACCGCTGTCTCCAGCCCCAAGGCCTCGAGCAGCTTCGACCCCGGCTTCCTGGCCGGATCGAGGACCATGATGCCCGAATGGTCCTCGGACAGGGCCAGCTCGCGCTCGGAGCAGATCATGCCCTGCGAGGCCGCGCCCCGGATCTTGGCCTTCTTGATCTCGAGCCCCCCGGGCAGCACCGCGCCGATGGGCGCAACGGCCACCTTCTGGCCCAGGGCCACGTTGGGCGCGCCGCAGACGATGTCCAGCACCTCGCTGCCAACGTCCACCCGGCACAGGCTCAACTTGTCCGCCTGGGGATGGCGCTCGCAAGCCACCACGTGTCCGACCAGCACGGCCTCGATGGCCGCGAACGGCTGCGTGATCGCGTCGACCTCGAGGCCGAGCATGGTCAGCCTGTCGGCCAAGGCCTCCACCGTGCCCTCGTACGGCACGAACTCGCGCAACCAACCGAGACTCACCTTCATGACGAACTCCTTGTATGCGCGCAGGGCGCTGCCCTGCACCCGCCAGGGGGCTTTGCCCCCTGGACCCCCACCAGGAGGGAATGCTTCCCTCCTGGACCTCCCCGGCTTTGCCGCGGTGCAGGCCGGACGCCGGTGTCCGACCTGCACCGCGGCAAAGCTGAGGGGTCAAGGGGGATCATCCCCCTTGCGGGGTCCAGGGGCAGCGCCCCTGGTGGGGGTCAGGGGGCAAAGCCCCCTGGCTCAGGCGAACTGGCCCAGGAACCGGGCGTCGTTTTCGAAGAACATGCGCAGGTCACCGATGCCGTATTTGAGCATGGCGACGCGTTCGACGCCCAGGCCGAAGGCCCAGCCGCGGTAGCGTTCGGGGTCGATGCCGACGAAGCCGTAGACGTTGGGGTCGACCATTCCGCAGCCCAGGATCTCGATCCAGCCCGACTGTTTGCAGACCCGGCAGGGCGTGCCGTCGACGGCTCCCCGGCCCTGGCAGAGCGAGCAGGAGATGTCGACCTCGGCGCTCGGCTCGGTGAAGGGGAAGAAGCTCGGGCGGAAGCGGATGTTGGTCTCGGGGCCGAAGAGCTGGCGGCAGGCGGCGGTGAGCACGCCTCTCAGCTCGGCCATGGAGGTCTTCTCGTCCACGAGCAGGCCTTCGATCTGGTGGAACATGGGCGTATGGGTCAGGTCGGAGTCGCGGCGGTAGACCTTGCCCGGGGCGACGACGGCCAGGGGGGGTTTCTTGGCCAGCATGGTCCGGACCTGCATGGGCGAGGTATGGGTGCGCAGGACGACCTGGCCGGAGACGTAGAAGGTGTCCTGCATGTCCCTGGCCGGGTGGTCGGGCGGGATGTTCAGGGCTTCGAAGTTGTGCCAGTCGGTCTCGACCTCGGGGCCGGTGACGATGTCGAAGCCCAGGCCCTTGAAGATGGCGCAGATCTCCTCCATGACCAGGGTCACGGGATGCAGCGACCCGGGCCAGGGGGCGCGGCCGGGCAGGGTCGGATCGAAGCGGGCGAAGGCACCCGACTCGCCGGCTTTGGCGAGCTCGGCCTGGCGGGCGTCGAGGACTTCGGTCAGCCGGGACTTGACCTCGTTGGCCACGCGGCCGGCTTCGGGCCGGGCGGCGGGATCGAGTCCGGCCAGGCCGGACATGGCCTGGGCCAGCCGGCCCTTGCGGCCGAGGTAGGCGACCCTGACCGCCTCGATCTCCGAAAGTGAAGAAGCCTGGCCCAGGGATGCTTCGCATTCCGGGACCAGGCTCGTAATTTCGGAGATCAGGACGGCTGCGTCCGGGGCCACCTTAGTGGACCTTGGCCTTGGCCATCTCGACGAGCTTGGCGAAGCCCGCCTTCTCGCGAATGGCCAGGTCGGCCAGGACCTTGCGGTTGAGGGCGATGCCCGCGCCGGACAGGCCGTTTATGAAGCGGCTGTAGGACAGGCCGTGCTCGCGGGTGGCGGCGTTGATGCGCTGGATCCACAGGGAGCGCATCTCGCGCTTGCGGACCTTGCGGTCGCGGTAGGCGTAGCACAGGGCGCGCTCAACGGCCTCGCGGGCGGTGCGGTAGAGGGTGCTCCGGCCACCGCGGTAGCCCTTGGCCATCTTCAGGTATTTCTTGTGCCGCCGGTGGGCGGTCACGCCGCGTTTGACGCGCATGGGTCAGTTCCTCCTTGGAAGCTCTCGCGCCGGTGTGTCCGGCGGGAAATCGGTCCGTCCCTACTTCAGGTAGGGCAGCATGCTCTTGACGGCGCCTTCGTTGGCCTTGTCCACCAGGGCGCCCCTGCCGAGATTCATCTTCCGCTTGGCGCACTTCTTGGTCAGGATGTGGCGCAGGTTCTGCTTGCGACGCTTGATCTTGCCGGAACCGGTCAGGCTGAAGCGCTTGGCCGCGCTCCGGTTGCTCTTCATCTTGGGCATTGCCGTCTCCTTCTTCGAACGCCGGCGGCTTTTCGCCGCGGCGCCGTGGTCTATTTCTTGGGCGCCAGGGGGGTGAGCATCATGTTCAGGGTGCGGCCCTCGGACTGGGGCGGCTGCTCCACCTTGGCTATATCCTCGACGTCCTTGATGATCCGCTCGAGTATGGTCAAACCGCGGTCCTTGTGGACGATCTCGCGGCCCCGGAAGAAGACCGCGACCTTGCAGCGGTCGCCCTCCCCCAGGAAGCGGCGGATGTGCTTGAGCTTGGTCTGATAGTCGTGCTCATCCGTCTTGGGGCGGACCTTGATCTCCTTGATCTGGACCAGAGCCTGCTTCTTGCGCGCCGTCTGCTGCTTTTTCTGCAGCTGGTACTTGTACTTGCCGAAGTCCATGATCCGGCAGACCGGCGGTTCGGCAGTGGGCGCGACTTCCACCAGGTCGAGCCCGCTCTCCTGGGCGCGACGCAGGGCGTCCTCGGTTAGCAGGATGCCCAACTGCTCGCCGTCCTCTCCGATGACGCGGACTTCCCTGACCCGGATCTGGCGATTACACCGGGCTTGCGTAACTGAAGCGATAGCTCATTCCTCCACGTTTGAACGGTTCCTCGGCGTCGGCATTGATCAGGCCGATGGCGTCACCAACGGATTTCAGGCCGAGATTCTGCCCGCTGCGGGTGCGGACGTTGACCCCCTCGGCCTGGACCTCCTGGTCACCGACGACCAGCATGTAGGGTATCTTCTCGAGCTGGGCCTCCCGCACCTTGTAGCCCAGCTTCTCGTTGCGAACGTCCAATTCGGCCCGCAGGCCGGCGGCCTGGAGCGCGCGGTGGACGCGCCCGGCGTGCTCGGCCTGGGCCTCGGTCACGGTCAATATCCGGGCCTGGACCGGCGCGAGCCACGTCGGGAAGGCACCGGCCAGGTGCTCGATGAGCACGCCCAGGAACCGCTCCAGCGAGCCCAGGATCACCCGGTGCAGCATGACCGGGCGGTGCCGCTCGCCATCCTGGCCTATGTAGACCAAGTCGAAACGATCCGGCAAGGTGAAATCGCACTGGATCGTGGCGCACTGCCACCGGCGCTCTAAAGCATCTTTGATGCGAATGTCAATCTTCGGGCCGTAGAAGGCGCCGTCGCCCTCGTTGATCTCGTAGTCCATGCCGCCGGCCTTGAGCGCGCTCATGAGCGCGGCCGTGGCGCGTTCCCAGTCCTCGTCCGAGCCGATGGACTTCTCGGGCCGGGTGGAGATGGCCGCCTCGAACTCGAAGCCGAAGAGGCCCATGATGTCGCGCACGAAGTCGACCACGCCGAGTATCTCGTCCTGGAGCTGGTCCGGGCGGCAGAGGATGTGCGCGTCGTCCTGGGTGAACTGGCGCACGCGCAGGAGCCCGTGCAGCACGCCGGACTTCTCGTGGCGATGGACCACGCCCAGCTCGAACATGCGCAGCGGCAGGTCGCGGTAGCTGCGCAGCCGCGACTTGTAGATGATCATGTGCGACAGGCAGTTCATGGGCTTGATGCCGTAGGCCTGCTCGTCGATCTCGGTGAAATACATGTTCTCGCGGTAGTTGTCGTAATGGCCCGAGCGCTCCCAGAGCTCGCGCTTCAGGATCTGGGGGCCCATGACGATGTTGTAGCCGCGGCGCAGGTGTTCCTTTCTTTCGAAATCCTCGAGGATGGTCCGGACGAGCGCGCCCTTGGGGTGCCAGATGGGCATGCCGGCGCCGGCATCGTCGGAGAAGCTGAACAGGTCGAGCTGGGTGCCGAGCTTGCGGTGGTCGCGGCGCTTGGCCTCCTCCAGACGGTCGAGGTACGTTTTCAGCGCCTTGGGCGAGTCAAACGCCGTGCCGTAGATGCGCTGCAGCTGCTTCCTCTTCTCGTCGCCGCGCCAGTAGGCTCCGGCCACGCTGGTCAGCTTGAAGGCCCTGAGGTGGGAGGTGGAGGGCACGTGGGGGCCGCGGCAGAGGTCCACGAAGGAGCCGTGGGTGTAGAGGGAGAATTCGCTGCCGCCCAGGTCCTCGATGATCTCGAGCTTGTAGCTCTCGCCCATGCCGGCGAAAAGCCGCAGGGCCTCCTCCTTGGACACCACCCGCCATTCGAAGGCGTGGTTCCCGGCCACGCTCTTGGCCATCTCGGTCTCGATGCGCTCCAGGTCCTCGGGGGTGAAGGGCCGGTCGTAGTCGAAATCGTAGTAGAAGCCGTGCTCGATGGCCGGGCCGATGGTCACCTTGGCTTCGGGGAAGAGCTTCTTGACCGCCTCGGCCATGAGGTGGGCGGCGGAATGGCGGATGATCTCAAGCCCCTCGGGGTCGGCCTCGAAGACCGGCTCGAGCGCCGTGCAGCCCTCGGGCAGCGGCCGGGAGAGGTCGATGAGCGCACCGCAGGCGCGGCCGGCGACCACGCCCTTCATCTGCTTCTTGGAGACACCCCGGGCCAGGACGGCACCGACCGTCTCGCCCGCCTGGGCTTCCATCATCTGTCCGGCGACCTGAACCTCCACGACTCGACTCCTTCACGCAGGAAAAAAAGGAGGGAGGCCGCGGACCTCCCCCGTCATGGCGTTAGATGGTAGGCACGAGGAGATTTGAACTCCTGACCCCTTGCGTGTCAAGCAAGTGCTCTCCCCCTGAGCTACGCGCCTACGTCCGCTTCAAGGCGGATGAATCGGATAGCAGCCACCTCCGGCCCTTGTCAAGCTGTTCCTGAAAAAAACGGAGGCGCGCTGCCGCCGGCTACCCGAAAAGGGCCAGGGCGGTGGAAATGACCTCCGCTCCGGTGAAGTCGCCGACGGCGGTGATCGTCTGCGTTGCGACGGCCTTCATCGCGGCGATGAAGGCCGGGGCCTGGCCCCCGTGCTCCAGGCGCAAGGCATCTTCCACCTCGCGGCACAGATAGTGGACGCAGCGGGGCGACTTGAACAGGCGCAGGGTGCAGCCGTCGGCGGCCAGACAGTCGCAGTGGCCCGGGCTCAAGACCTGGCCGTGGCTCACGCTGTGCGCGGTTTCGTTGCGCTGCAGGCCGGTGATGACGTGGGACAGGTGCATGGCGGCCGGGGACGGCCCGCCGACCAGGACATCGGACAGGGACAGGATGACGAAATGGTTGGCAGTGCAGCAGCCCACCGGCGGCCGCGGGCAGCCGCCCTTGCACCTGTCCCGCGGGCCGGCCTCCTGGATGGCGTCCAGCTGCCGGACGTACAGGGAATAGGCGATTGCCTGGCGCCGGACGTCGTTTCGCAGCGCCCCCAGATGCGTGCTGAGCCTGGTTATCTGGTTGCAGACGCTGTCTGCCGAGAGGAAGGGATAGGGCCGCACGGCCAGCGCGGCCAGGTCGCCGTCCACCATGTGGTGGCCGTGCGGCGAAAGCGTCTCCAGCCAATGATCAATGGGCATGGCGGCCTGCCGGATTCCAGGATGCAAACCATGCCAGGCTGTCAAACACCACACGAGTCTCCCGTTGCTGGCCGTGCGTGCAGGGATTCCCCCCCCCGGCACGGACTATTCTTATCCTAGCCCGCCGCCGCCGATCCGGAAAGAAGAAAAGAGCCTGCAAATCTTTCGTGCTTCATCCTGCAGACTGCCGTCGCAGGATATTCTTCAGACAGTAAACTATAAATTGACTACCGTGATTTTCTTCATTGTCTTGCATCCTGCCTGCAATCCCTACCCGGTACAGGCATTCATCGCCGATTCAAACCGTTGCGCCCGCTGCAATTAGTTTGTATCATGTCGCCAGCACGGCTTGATGCGGAGCGTATTGTATGCCCCTCCTGAAGGAAAAATTTTGCGAAAAATGCAGGCGGCGCACGATGCAGCGCTACTACTCGCCTTTTGTGGATCGCTTTTGCGGTATTGCCTATTGGCTGTGCCTGAGCTGTAATCACCGGACCGAGGACACCGACTTCAACGTATTGCAAAGCAAGGACAAGTCTTCGAAAGGTATTGCACGGTAGCCCGCCGCCCCACGGACCCCGGTTCGCAGGACGACCGCCGCCGGAGTGCATCTCGCGTACAAGCGTTATCGTTCAGACGAATGCGCCGTTGCGTCATGACCCGCGTTGACTGCCTCGCCGGCTCGCCACGCCCGCAAGATCGTGCAAGAATCCCCCCCGGGACCGGTGGCAAGGTGGCTTTCACCACAAGGAGGTCACCATGAACGTCAGCGAACTGATCGCCCGCCTGTCTGCGGGCCCGGCCATTCACCCCGACCGCGAGGAGAACCTCGAGGACAGCCCCTGGATTGCCCATCCGGCCTTCGCCGGGGTGCAGCTGAAGCACCTGGTCCGGGGCCTGGACACCGGCGGCCGGCTTTCCTGCCACCTGGTCCGGGTGGAGCCGGGCAAGTCCCTGCTTTCCCATGTCCACGACGGGCAATGGGAGCTGCATGAAGTGCTCTCCGGCGAGGGCCTCGGCGCGCTCGGCGGCAACCAGGTTCCGTACCGGCCCGGGTGCCAGGCGGTCATCCCCCAGGGCACGCCCCACGCGGTCACGGCCGGGGATCAGGGCCTGGTGCTGCTTGCCAAGTTCTTCCCGGCGCTCGTATAGTCGAAGACAGCGCCCCGACACCCGAACCCGATGCCCCCATGGCGAAAACCGCGCAGATCCGCTTCCTCGCCCCGCAGGCGCCCCCCGGCCTCACGGCGGTCCGGGCCGCGGGCATTGCCAACGCCTTCCCCCGGCATGCCCACGAAAGCTGCGTGCTCGGGGTCATGACCGCAGGCGGCCGGTGCATCCGGCTCTCCGGCCGCCAGGCGGTCGTGCCCCCGGGCGGGGTTTTCGTCCTGAGCCCGGGCCAGGCCCACGCCTGTTCTCCCTGCGGCGCAGAGACCATGAGCTATCTGGCGCTCGGCATCCCGCCGGCGCTCCTGGCCGGCCCCTCCGGCCGGCAGCCGGTCTTCGCCGGCCCGGTGCTGGACGACGCGGAGCTCTCCGGCTTGCTTCACGGCTTCTTCCACGCGGTCGAGGGCACCGGGGATGTGCTCGCGGCGCTCCGGGCCGTGCTCTCCCGGCTCCTGAGGCATCGCCTGCCGGACGCGGACCCGGCGCAGGACCCGGCCAGGACCTGTCGGCTTGCCGCGGTGCGCGAGCACCTCACGCGCCATCAGGGCCGCCAGGTGCGCCTCGCCGAGCTGGCACAGTTGGCGGACTTGAGCCCCTTTCACCTGCAGCGGCTTTTCTTGCGCCGCTACGGCCAGACTCCGAACGAATACCTGCTGCGCTGCCGCATCCGGACGGCCCGGGCGCTCATCGACCGGGGGCTGCCCCTGTCCGAGGCGGCGCTCGGCGCCGGGTTCTTTGACCAGAGCCATTTCACCCGGGCCTTCACGCGTCTGGTCGGCGTGCCGCCCGGGAGCTACCGCCGCTCGGCCGTCACTCCGCCGACAGCCGGCGCACGAGAAGGATGAGCAGGAGCGAGGTCGCGCCGAGGAGCACGGACAAAACCAGGGCGCGGTCGAACTCGCCGCTGAAGACCGCGTTGTAGATCTCAAGCGAGACCGTGTTCGTCCGGCCGATGATGTTCCCTCCGAGCATGAGGGTCACCCCGACCTCGCCCATGGACCGGCCGAAGGCCAGGAAGAGACCGGCCAGGACGCTTTTCCTGATGCCCGGCAGAACCACCCGGATGAAGGTCACGGCCGGCGACTTGCCGAGCACGTAGGAAGCCTCGATGTGGCGCAGGGTCTCGGCCCGGATGGCCGCCTGCACCGGCTTGACCACCAGCGGCAGTCCGGCCACCAGGGCGGCCGTGACCACCCCCCAGAAGCTGAAGATGAGGTCGAAGCCGAACAGGCTTTTCAGCGCCCCGCCCACGAGGCTTCGCCGGCCGAGGACGAGGAGCAGGAGAAAACCCGTGGCGATGGGCGGGAAGATGAGCGGCAGGCTGACCAGGAAGTCGAGGACGGCCAGGGCGCGGCCTTGCCAGCGGCCGAGCAGGTAGCCGAGCAGGATGCCGGACAGGGCAAAGAGCGGCAGGGTGACCGCGGCCACCTTAAGGCTCAGGGCGATGGGCCCCAGGGTGGCCGGGTCGGCGAGGATGGCGGCGTAGCCTCCGGGCGCCATCAGAGCCCGTGCTTGACGGCGATGGCATGGGCCGCATCAGTGGCCAGAAAGGCGCTGAAGCGCCCGGCCGCCGCGGGGTGGGGGGCGTCGGCCAGGCGCTTGCCGACGATCAGGATGGGCGAATAGAGCGTCTCGTCGATGGGAATGACCTTGGCGACCTGGTCCTTGATGGCCAGGGCATCGGTAAGGTTTATGAACCCGACCTCGACCTCGCCGCTCACCACGTAGGCTGAGACCTGGGGCACGGTGGCCACGACCAGGAGCCTGTCCCTGACCTTGTCCATGAGCCCCGAGGCTTGCAAAAACTCGGTGCCGGCCCGGCCGTAGATGGCCATCTTCGCGTCGGGCATGGCGATGCGCTTGATTTGCGGCTCGGCGATCCGGCCGATCTCGGTAACCTCGACGCCCTTGGCCACCACGGCCACCAGTTTGCCGCGGCCGATCAGGTCCTCGGCGGCGAAGGTGAGGTCCGTGCCGTCGAGATAGGCCTTGTCGCCGATGACCATGTCGACCATGCCGCTGCTCTTGGCCTGGGCGGTCACCTGGCCCATGTTGCCGTAGATCTGCTCCACCTCGATGCCGGACTGCTTGGTGAAGGCCGCGCACAGCTCGGTGACCAGCTTCTTGTAGCCGGCGCCCGAGGCGATGGTCAGGCTCTCGGCCCGGGCCGGGGCAGTGAAAAGAAAAAACGCCAGGAGGAAGGTGGCCAGCACGGCAAGTCGTTTCATGATGCGCTCCTTGTGGGGTTCAGTGGGCAGGTGTCGAGATCTCGGGACGGCCGTCGTCCGCGCCGAGGGCGAAGCGGCGCAGCAGGCCCTGCTCCTCGGCCAGGGAGCGGCGCTGGCGCGTAAGCCAGTCGTCGTCGCGCCGGCCGCGGTTCAGGGCCACGATGTCGTCGGCCAGGGCCAGGGCGTCGGCCAGGTCGTGGGTCACGTGGACCATGGGGATGTTCCAGGCGGCTTTCAGCTCGAGAAGCTCGCGCCGGAGCGCCAGGCGATTCTCCAGGTCCAGGGCCGAGAAAGGCTCGTCGAGCAGCAGGAGGCGCGGCCGGCGGGCCAGCACCTGGGCCAGGGCGGCGCGCTGGCGCTCGCCCCCGGACACCGCAGCTGGCCGTTTGTCCTTCAGGTGGGCGATGCCGAGGCGCTCGAGGATCGCCTCGGCATCGACGCCCTCGGCCGCGGCAAAGGCCACGTTGCGGGCCAGGGTCATGTGCGGGAAGAGAGCTGCGTCCTGGGACAGGAGCCCGACGCAGCGGGCCTGGGGCGAAAGGCGCAGGCGCCGGGAGGTGTCCAGCCAGCAGGCGCCGCCCAGGCGGATGCGGCCGGAGTCGGGCTGGGCCAGGCCGGCCAGGAGGCGCAAGACAGTGGTCTTGCCCGAGCCCGACGGCCCGACCAGGGCCAGCAGCGCGCCCGGCGGGCAGGACAGAGAAAGATCGAGGCTGAACTGCTCCAGGCGCTTCGACAGCACGGCGTCGAGACCGGCGGACATGGGCAGGGCTCCGCTCAGCCCTTGATTGCGGAGTCGATGAGCGCCGCCAGCTCCTTGGGGTGGGTGACGAAGGGACAGTGGCCGGAAGCGAGCTCGGCCACCGGCCAGCCGAGCGAGGCCGCGCGACCGGCCTGGGCCCGGATGAAGGGCGCGACCGTCTGGGTGCAGGTGATGAAGGAGATGGGCAGGGCAGCGGGATCGAAGTCCCTCGGGAAGGGCGCGGTGAAGGCCGACAGGGGGAAAGGCCGCAGCCGGCTGCCGAACCAGCCCCAGGCGCTCTCGGGCACGCCGAAAACTTGGGCCGGCCAGGGGTTCACCTGGCCGTCCTCGGTCTTGTTCGCGGCCAGCATCTTCTGAAAGCCCTCGCCGGCCAGCTCGGCGAAGGAGGAGCGGCCCTGGGGGATGACCGCGTCCACGAAGACCGCCCGCCTGAAGGGCGCGCCGGCCTGCATGAGGGCTGCGGCGCAGGTCAGGCCCGAGAAGCTGTGGGCCACCAGGACCAGGTCCGTGGCCTCCTTGAAGGCCGCGTAATTGACCACGTCGGCGGCGTAGGTGGCGATGTCCGCGCTCGGAACCGGGCCGTGATGCAGGTAGCCGCAGCCGGTCAGGGTCGGGGCGTGGCTGAAGTGGCCGAGGGCGGACAATACCGGGCGCAGGTCGCGCCAGATCCAGCTGCCCTGGAAGGCGCCGTGGATGAGCAGGAGTTGGGCCATGCTGCGTCTCCGTAAGGTCTCAGGGTTGGGGTTGGCCTGCGGAGCAGGCGGCGAAGCGCGCGTCGCTGCGCACGGTCTCGGCCTTGGTCGACTTGCCCTCGAACCAGCCGAAGCGGGTGGCCGGCCAGACGTCGAAATCGGCCACGTAGGGCTTCACGTCCAGGACCGGCGTGCCGTCCAGGATGTCCACGTTCTCGAGCTCGACCACGTTATCCTGGACACCGACGAGCTTCAGGGCCGAGAGACCGATGGGGTTGGGGCGCCTGGGCGAACGGGTGGCGAAGATGCCGTGCTCGTCGGTGTCCAGGAAGGGCGTGACCAGCAGCGAGTGCCCGCAGATCTTGTGCAGGTGGTAGACGAGAAAAACGTGGGAGAAACCCTCCAGGTCCTTCAGGCCGGCGGCGAACTCCGGCAGGACCTCGAGCACGCCGCGCACCCCGCGGGCGCCCGAGGGCTGGATGGGCATGCCCGTAACCGTGTGGTGGGGGCTCCGGATGAAGCCGATGGGTCGATAGGCGATGGTCATCAACGAGTTCCTTCGGGTCGGGCCTTGCGTGCCGGACATGCACCGCGGCCGCATGGTGTTTCATATCAATTTGCGGGCCACATGCGCATCTCCCAGGAATAACGGCATGTACCTCGCAACTCGAGGTGTCTGTTGCCGACTGCTTACTACGAAATGGCGATTCGTTGGTATACTTTTCTGCACAATAACGACAGCATCACCGGATAAAAAAGAATCGTGACAGTGCCGTTGCATGGGTTCGCCGTACACAGACCGTCACGATAGCAAACCGGATCGTGATTATTTCCGCATCAGGCAGGATCGGCAGCGCGTTTCTCTCCCGAAATACCGCGCGCCCTGTCTACAGCCCGCCCTTCCCGCGGGACGGCTGCACCGGCCCCAACTTTCGGTCAATCCCCCAAGGTCAAACTTTTTTCTTCCGGCGTGTAAACGAAATCCCGGGCTGCCCCGTATTCTCTATCAAAGACCAACCCCAACCAGAGGGGGACGACGCGCCAGAGAACAGACGGCCGTGGCCGCCCAGCGATGATTTCTGGGCAAGAGGGCAAAAAGCCTGCAAACCGGAGACAACGACATGGAAATCAGTTCCCTCAGCAGCAGCTCCTATTCCTACTACCTGAACCTGTTCGGGCAGACGACCGAGGACGAGAGCGTAGAGTCCGGAAGCGACGAGTTTTTCGAGCAGATGAGCAGCGAGGTCGTCGGAGAGCTGGATTCCGACGAGGACGGGCTTTTGAGCCTCGAGGAGAGCCAGCTGGACCAGGAGACCTTCGACGCGCTCGACACCGACCAGGACGGCATGGTCAGCGCCACCGAGCTGCAGGCCGGCATGAAGAACAAGGCCCAGGAGCTCATGACCGCCCTGAGTTCCGACACCGACTTCATGACCGAGCTCGCGGAGAGCTACGCGGGCACGGCCCAGGCCACCTCGACCTACGCACAGCAGGATCTCCTGCTCGGGCTCATGGACTCCCTGTCCAGCGGCACCGACCAGAGCTACGACAGCGTAGCCTAGATGCCCATGGCCGGCAGATCACCGGCACGGGAGATGGAAAAGGGAGGGGAAGACCCTTTCCACCGCCCGGCCGACAGCCGGAAACCCGCGCGGGTCACGTCCGCGCACCACAAGAGGAAAAAGCGATGAGGCTTCTTGCGACTCCGGCCCAGTGCGCGCTACGCGCCGCCCGCGGAGGCTGAATATGTTCAAGCTCCGCAGCCTGCCTTCCGCCGAGGCGCTCGGCGTGCTGGACAACCGGTATCCCGACATCGACCACAGCGTGGTCAAGGCGCTCCTCGTGCTCGCGCGCCTGGGGCATGACATGGCCGCGGCCATGGAGGCCTTTCTCGCGCGCTACGGCTTGTGCCAGGGAACCTTCTTCTGCCTCACGATCCTGAACCGCGACCCGGACACGCCCTGTTCCGCGAGCCCTTTGGCCAAGGCCCTGGGCGTCTCGCCGCCGGCCCTGACCTCCGTGCTGACCAAGCTCGACAACCTGGGCTACATCGAGCGCCGCATCGATCCCGCGGACCGGCGCCGGCTCAGCGTAAGTTTGAGCCCGGCCGGCCGCCGCTTCCTCGACGAGATCATGCCCGTCTGCACCGCCGCCGTCACCGGCTTCATGCGCACGGTCCCGGATGAGGAGATCAGCCAGCTCGCCGACTTCCTCGGGCGCATCCTGAGCGCCTCCGAACCGGGCGGCGCCGAGCGGGCCGAGCCGGACAACCTCCGGCCGGCGAAGATGCCCGAGGGCGGCTACAGGATCGGCGAGAGCAACCGGGCGAACATCACCGCGGTCTTGAATCCGAACCAGCGCGCGGTGTAGTCCGCGGCCGTGACCCGCCGGCAGCGGGCGAAGTCGTTTTCGAGCATGGCCGTGACCGCGGCGACGAACTCCTTGTCCGGGCTCGCCAGCGTGATCTCGAAATTCAGCCGGAACGAGCGGTTGTCGCAGTTGGCCGTGCCGACCGAGGCCAGCGCCTCGTCCACCACGATGACCTTCTGGTGCAGAAAGCCCGGCTGGTAGCGGAAGAACTTCACCCCCAAGCCCTCGAGCTCGCGCAGATACCAGAACGAGGCCAGGTAGACCATGATGTGGTCGGGCTTCTCCGGCAGCATGATGCGCACGTCCACGCCGCGCATGGCCGCGAGCAGGAGCGCGTACGAGACTTCCTTGTCCGGCACGAAATAGGGGCTGACGATCCACAGCCGGCGCGTCGCCGCCTGGATGGCCTGCAGGAAATAGAGGTTGCAGGATTCGAGCGGATCGGCCGGCCCGGAGGGCAGGACGAGTAGGTCCATGTGACCGTCCGGCGCAGCCCGCAGCCGCCAGTCGAGCTCCGGCAGGCCGGGCGCGGCCCAGGTCCAGTCCTCGGCGAAGGACAGCTGCACCAGCGTCACCGCCGGGCCCTCCAGGCGCAGGTGGGTGTCGCGCCAGGGGCCGAAACGCTTGCTTCGCCCCATGTACTCGTCGCCGACGTTCAGGCCCCCGACAAAGGCCACCTTCCCGTCCACGACCACGATCTTGCGGTGATTGCGGAAGTTCAGCTGGAAACGGTTGCCCCAGCCCTTGGTGGTGCTGAAGGGGTGGACCTCGATGCCGGCCGCGCGCAGCTCCGCGAGATAGCTCCTGGGCAGGGCATGGCTGCCGATCTCGTCGTAGAGCAGGTAGATGCGCACGCCCTGCCCGGCCTTGGCCAACAGGTGCGCCTTCAGCTCCCGGCCGATGTCGTCGTCGTGGATGATGAAGAACTGGACCAGGACGTAGCGCTCGGCCGCGTCCACGGCTGCGAAGATGGCCTCGAAGGTGGCCTGGCCGCCGACCAGCAGGCGGGCCTCGTTGCCCGCGGTGAAAGGCGCGCCAGCCAGGCGTTCGAGCACGCCGAGGCAGGCGGCGCAGGGCCGGTCCGGGGCGGACACGTCCGCCCGGTGCCCGGCCAGGTCCCGCTCCAGGGCCGCGAGCTCGGCGGCGCCCGCGAGCCGCGCCCGGCCGTAGCCCAGGAAGCGGCTGCGGCCGAAGATCCAGTAGAGGGGCACGGCCACGTAGGGGAAGGTGATCATGGACATGACCCAGGCGATGGAGCCCTGGGAGGAGCGGGCGGTGAACAAAGCGCGCATGGCCGAGAGCAGGCCGAGGACATGGCAGCAGGCCAGGGTGACGAGGACGACGAGGTGCAGGGGCATGGCGGCCTTGCCTTGGTTCGGTTTGTTACGCTCGCGGCCAAGCTACGGAAAACGGTTGCCGCTGGCAAGGCGCGGGGCCGGAGCCTTGACGGGCCGGCCTCTTCGGCCAATAGAGGAGCGGTCGAAGCCTGAACCGAAAAAACCCGAGGAACGGACATGCGGCACCTTCCCCCGACCCTCCTTTTGGCACTCGTTCTCGCGGCCCTGTCCGCCTGCGCCGCCGGCCAGCGGGCGCGGCCCCTGGACGAGGTCCGGCTGCAGCTCAAATGGCAGCACCAGTTCCAGTTCGCCGGCTACTACGCCGCGCAGGAGAAGGGCTTCTACCGCGAGGCCGGGCTGTCCGTCAGCCTGCTCACGCCCGACGGCGGCGAGGACCCGGCCCAGGCCGTGCTCGACGGCCGGGCCGAGTACGGCATCGGCACCTCCGACCTCCTGCTCCTGCGCGCCCGGGGGTATCCGGTGGTGGCCCTGGCGCCCGTCTTCCAGCACTCGCCGCTCGTCCTCCTGGCCTCTGCCCGGGAGGGCATCGAGTCGGTCCACGACCTCGCCGGCCGCAGCCTGGCCCTGGAGCCCCAGGCCGCGGAGATCGAGGCCTACCTGGAGCGCGAGGGGCTCGCCCTCTCCGCGCTGACCCTCGCCGGGCACGACGGCGGCGTCGCGGCGCTCCTGGACGGCCGGGTGGCGGCCATGTCGGCCTACTCGACAGACGAGCCCTTTGCGCTCAAGGCGGCCGGCTTCGACTACCGCCTCTTCTCGCCCCGCTCCGGCGGCATCGACTTCTACGGCGACACCCTGTTCACCACCGAGGCCGAGATTCTCGCCCACCCGGCCCGCGTCCGGGCGTTTCGCACGGCCTCGCTCAAGGGCTGGCGCTACGCCCTCGACCACCCCGAGGAGATCATCGAGCTCATCCTCGCCCGCTACGGCACGCGCCACAGCCGGGAGCACCTGGCCTTCGAGGCCAGGGAGACCCGGCGGCTGATCGCGCCCGAGGCCGTCCCGCTCGGCCACCTGAATCCCGGCCGCTGGCAACACATCGCCCAGACCTATGCCGGCCTGGGCCTCATGCCCGCCGGGGTGTCCCTCGCCGGCTTCCTCTACCCGCCCGCGCTGCGCTGAGCCGGCGGCGGGTCGAAAAAAAGGGACGCCGCAAGCGGCGTCCCGGTCGTTTCCTGGCATGCCCGTCCAGGGCTCAGATCGGCGGGGCGATGACCACCAGCACGCGCATGTCGGTCGCGGCCCGGATGCCGTGGGGCACCCTGATCTCGCTGACCAGCACGTCGCCGGCCTTGGCCGGAATGGTCGCGCCGTCCGCGCCCAGGAACTCGCCCGTGCCCTCGAGCACGGTCAGGACCACCTCGCCCTCGATGTCGTGGCTGTGCACCGGCAGCTCCTGGCCGGCGTGGAAGTTGAAGTTCAGGGCCTTGACGTAAGGGGACTCGTGGACCAGCAGCCGGCCGAAGCCGGAGTCGCGGAACTGGCCCTCGGCGAAGACGTTGATCTTTTTCATGACGCACCTCCGGCCTCGAGCATAGCCCAAAAGGAGAAACCGGCGCAAGCCCGATGGGGAAAAATCGGCTGCCCGTCGCCCGGGGCTCAGGGCCGCACCAGGCGCCGCTCCACGGAGGCCAGGACCGCGGCCCGGCGCAGGCCGTTGCGGGCCACGAACTCCGCGAACTCAACGTGGCGGCCGTGCCCGGCCGGTCCGTTCTTGACCCCTGATTCGTCCACGTCCATGGCCATGCGCTCGAAGCGCAGGGATTCGGCCGGAGTGGTCAGAAGCTCGCGCGCCAGCCCGACGGCCTCGGCCAGGCTGTCAGACGTGCGCAGCGCGGCCAGCTCGGTCTGGCCCGCGGCCAGGGAGGCCTCGGCCTCGGCCCGCTTGCCGGCCAGCGCCTCGTGGCCCTCGAAGGCCGAGGCAAAGCCGTGCATCTGGCGCTCGAACAGCTTCAGTTTGGCCGCGAGCGTCCGGCATTCCTCGTTCAGCTCGGCCCGCCGCCGGCGGCGCTCGAGAATCGCCTCCGCGGCCAGCATGGCCAGGAAGTCGAGCCCCAGGCCCACCAGGCGCGAGCGGGTTTCGGCCTCGTCCGGGGCGAGCGCCAGGCAGCGGTGGTCGGAGAAGGTGACCACGGTCTGGGGTACGTCGCGGCGCAGGAACTGGCCGTCGGTCTCGCTGCCGAGCACGGTCTCCTCCCGGCGGCTGGCGGTCAGCAGGAAGCAGGCCCGCTCGGTCCCGCCGGAGGTGAAGAAGGCGGCGATGTCCGGATATCCGGCGACAAAGCCGGTAAGCTCCTCCATGGACACGAACAGGGCGTTGACCAGGGGATCGGCCCGCCAGTCCTCGGGGGAAAGGCGCACCGGGGCGTCCAGGCGGGCGATGGCGCCGTCCAGGTTATGATGGGCCGCGGCTACGGCCGGAGCAAGGTCATGGACATGCGTGCGCAGGCCGCCAAGCTCGGGTCCCAGGACCTCGACGAGCTGGGTGGTGAAATGGCCGGCGAGCGGATCGTCCTCGCTACCACGGCCGAACAGGCCGGGCAGCCGGGTGAAGAAGCCCATGGCGCCACTCCTCGGCTCCGGGCGCCGGAGCCTTGGCCCGGTCCGCGCCGAGCATCGGCCGCAGCCCGGGTCCTTGCGCCTTCATGCCCCCGCGGGGGCGGGGGCGTCAAGACGCGGGGCCGGCCGGCGTCTCTTGCTAGCTTATTCCCTGCTGGTTCAGGAAGGGGCTGTATTTCTGATCCGTGCCCTGGATGTGCCCGACGAGCCAGTTCTTCAGGAAGTTCATGACCTCCATGGTCAGGACCGCGCCGCCCGAGGTGAAGGCCTGCTCGAAGTCCAGCACCTGGGCGATGAACTTCTCGTGCTCCGAGCGGTGCGTGGCCAGGTCCGGGTAGCGGTGCTTGCGCATCAGCTCCTCTTCGGCCTTGAAATGCACCCGGGCGTAGTCTTTCAGCTTGTCCACCAGGCCGATCAGGACCTGTTTGCCGGTGCCGGCCTTCATGGCGTCATGCAGGCCGTTGATCATCCTGACCAGCTCCTGGTGCTGCTCGTCCAGGACTTTGACCTTGACCGCAAGCGAGTCACTCCAGGCGATGAGCGCCATGATCCTACTCCAAACAGGGTTTTCGGTGAGAAACGGGGGCTATGGCAGGTTGCGGGCGATGCAGGGTACGCTCGTGACGCCGGGAGTGAGGGCGGAGCGGATGAACTCCTCGACCTCGTCGAAGAGGCCGGGCACGGAATAGGGCGTCAGGTGCATGGTGCGCACGGCGCCGACCAGGCAGCACTGCACGGCCTGGGTCGTGAGCTGCGCGTTGCCGCGCTTGATGCTGCCGTCGGCCATGCCGCGGGCCACGCAAGCCTCCTGGAGCCTGAGCACGGCCTCGAACTTCTCGACCATGACCGCGCGGTCCTCGCTGGTCTTCACGTCGCTGTAGGGCGAGCAGCGGATGAGCACCAGGAAATGGCCGCTGGGATCGAGGGAGAAATGCAGGTAGGCATGGGCGAAGCGCACTATCGCGGTCATGCCGTCGGGCGAGCCGGCCACGGCTTCGGACAGGCGTTCCAGGAGGCGGTCGAGGACGTCCAGGCCGGCGGCCAGGAACAGCTTCTCCTTGTTGCCGTAGTGATGTGCGAGAAGGCCCAGGGCCACGCCGGCCTTTTTGGCGATCATGGCGAAGGTGGTCTGGATGTAGCCGTGCTCGGCGAAAAGCTCCTTGGCTGCTTCGAGAACGGATTCCTTCTTGCTTATCACATCATCCTCCCCGGAAAAGTATGGATTGCACCGGGTGCTTGCTTATAGAGAGCCCGCGCCAGCCCTGTCAACGCTCATCCCAAAAAGAAAGGGAGCCGACGAGCGGCTCCCCTTGGGAGGTGGGCGGGGCCGGGGCCCGTCAGTGCCGCCGGAACGCGGGCCGTTGCGTGCGGCGGCGGAAAACATGTATTGCCAAGCTGACTGAATAACCAATCAGCATCTGCTTGCGGTCTAGCACCGGCCCCGGGGAGCGTCAAGTGAAAGTTGAAAAAAAACGGACCGGCTCGAAAGCCGGCCCGCATAGCTGCTAAACGGCGGAGACTCTCGCTAGGGATAGGTGATCGCCGGCGGAAGGAACCCGGGGTGGAAGTGGTAGGTGGCAAAGAGCGACCAGGCAGGGCTGCCGCCGGACGCCGCCAGACGGTAGAATCCGTAGTCGCCATACAGCTTGTCGCCGTTGTCATCCAGGCGCATGTAATTGCCGAGCCCGATGTAGCCCGGAGCCGCGGCCATGAGGCCCGGTCCGAGCACGGCAGCGCCGGTCTGCCAGTCCTGCTCGAGGATGCCGAAGACCAGGACCCAAAGCGCGTCCCAGGCGCTATGGGCATACGCCACGGGCTCCGTGCCCAGGCGCGCGGCGATGCGGTCGAACATGACCTGGCGCGGCCAGGATTTCTTCACCAGCTCGCTGCCGCCTTGCAGGGTGTAGATGGAGGCGGTGAATTGGCGGTCCGCGGCGAACGCGGCGGCGTACTTGTCCTTGGCCAGGCGCTCGCTCCGGGCCAGGCCGTCGGCTCCGAACCAGCGCACCTGGCCCAGCGCCGGGAAGGAGCCGGCCACGGCCAGCAGGTCCACGCCCTCGTCGAAGCCGAGCAGGAGCGCGGCCGTGGCCTCGTAGCCTGCAGCCGTGCCGCCGGCGGCGACCTGCTCGTTCAGGGAGAGGAGCGTCGCGTTCACGTCCAGGGCGGCCGGGTCGTAGGTCGTCATCCCGGCGGTCGCGCCACCGAGCCGGGCAAAGGCCTCGGACACGCCCTGGGCCAGCTCCCGGCCCCAGGCGTCGTCGCGGCAGGCCGCGGCAAAGGTGCGCACGCCCTCGTTCCACATCAGCGTGGCGAGGGCCTCGGCTTGGTTCACGTCCGAGGGCACGAAGCGGTAGAGGTTGTCGTCCGAAACGGCCAGGGAGACGGCCGTGCTCGCCGGGCTGACCAGAAGCGCGTCCAGGGCCTGGGCCTCGGGCAGGGCGGCCGCGGCCTCGGCGCTGGTGACCGGGCCGATGAACTGGTCGATCCCGCGACCGGACAGCTCCTCCAGGGCCGAGCGCGCGCTGTCCGGGTCCGAGGCCGTGTCCTTCACCTCAAGAGCCACGGTCACGGGGTAGCCGTGCAGGGCAAGATGCTGGTTGATGGCGCCAAGGGCCTCCTCGAGGCCGGCCCGCACGGCGCGGCCGGACTCGCCGACCGCGCCGGTCGTCGGCAGCAGGGCGCCGATGGTGTGGCTCGCCGAGGGCGGATTCTTGCCCGGATCGATGCGCGGCGAGACGAAGGCGAAGGACTCGCCGCCCCCGTCGAAATGGTAGGCGGCCGAGATGCGCCAGGCCTCGGCGCCGTCCTTCTCGCCCACGGTGTAGAAGCCGTAGTCGCCGTAGCGCAGGTCGCCGGCCTCGTTGAGGCGGAGCATGCCGTTCAGCCCCACAAAGGTGCCGGCCACGGAAGCGACGGAACTCTTCAACGCGGCGGCGTCGGGCTTCGGGCCGGCCTCATGCAGTGCGTACCCGGCCAGCCAGACGGCGTCCCAGACGCCCAGGGTCAGGAACTCGTTGCCGCCGGACTCGCGGCTGCGGATGTCCTCGCGCAGGACCATGTCGGCCAGGACCAGGCCCGGCCGGGGCTGGGCCTCGGTGTCGCGGCTGAAGGTCAGGGCGGTGAAGCCGACCTGCCGGGCGAAGGCCGCCGCCGCCTGGTTGTCCAGGATGGCCGCGTTGCGGGCGGTGCCGTCGCTGCCCGTCCAGATCGCCTGGCCGAGTTGCGTCTCTCCGGCACAGGCCGCCAGGATGCCGGCGGACTCGTCATAGGCGATGAGCACGACGGCCGTGGCCGCGATGCCGCCCTCGACCCGGCCGGCCGCGCTGGCAACGCCGGCGCTGACCGCGCTCGCCAGGGCCGCGGGATCGAGGTCCGCCGGATCGTACTCGAGGCTCGCGGCGACCTGTCCGCCCAGGGCCGCGAACTCGGTCTCCAGGTCCTCGGTCAGGCCCTGGCCGTAGAGATCGCCGCGCACGACAGGGACGACGATTTCGACGCCGCGCGCCTGGAGATAGACGGCGAGCGCCTTGCCCTGGTTCTCGTCGCTGAGGATCAGGCGGTAGAGGTTGTCCCCGGGGATGGCCAGAGACTTACTGGTGCTCGAGGGGCTGATGAGGACGAGCCCGCGCTCGGCGGCCAGCGGCAGGACCTCCTCGCACTCGGCGCTGCCGAACGGGCCGACGATGATGCGGAAACCCTCGTCGGCCAGGACCTTGGCCTGCGCCGCGGCCGTGGCCGGGTCCGAGGCAGTGTCCAGGGTCTTCAGCCGCAGCGGGCGCGTGACCCCCTGCCTGGAGAAGTGCAGCGTGAGGTCCGAAAGAGCCTGGTCGCGGACCGCGGCGGCGGCCCGGCTGAGCCCGGACAGGCTACCGGTCATGGGCAGGAGCACCCCGATCTTCAAGGCCCCATCGTTGCCGCCGCCGTCGTCATCGCTGTCGTTGCAGCCGGGGAACAGGACCGTGGCCAGGGAGAGAACCATGAGCAGGCAGAAACAGCGCAGGACGTCTCGCATCGGGTCACCTCGCAGCAGTTGGCGCATGTCACTGCCGGGCTATAGCCGCAGGACGCGACCATGACAAGAGTCATACCCGGATGATCCCGTCAACAGGCGACTCTTGGGTCATACTGCGAAAATGCATAACGATACATGGACGTTATCTCTCCAGCTCGCGTTACGTCTGCGCGTGTACCGGCCGCCCATTGACAGCCGCTCCCGGCGGTGCAAGTGCATGTCCATGACCGCCGTCACGCACGACGAATGGGCCGCGGGCCGGTCTCTGCCGCTCCTCGGCGGCGTCGAGCTGCTCAGCGCGCGCTACGTGCGCCAGGCCTTCTCGCGCCACGTCCACGAGGGCTACGCTCTCGGCGCCATCGAGGCCGGGGCCTTGGCCTTCCGCTACCGCGGCGAGGCGCTGGTCGCCGCCCGCGGCGAGGTCAACCTGGTGGTCCCGGGCGAGGCCCATGACGGCCATGCCGCCCTGCCCGGCGGCTGGGCTTACCGCATGTTCTACCTGCCGCCCGCGGTGCTGGTCCGGGCCTCGGCCGAGCTCTCCGCCGGCGGCAAGCCGCCCCACTTCGCCCCCGGCGTGCTGCGCGACCCGGAGCTCGCCGCCGAGATCTTCGCCGTCCACCGCCTGGCCCTCGACCCGGAGGCGCCGCTCCTGGCCAAGGAAAGCCGGCTGCTCGGCCTGCTTGCGGCCTGGATCTCGCGCCACGCCGAGGAAAGGCCCCAGGCGCCGAGGATCGGCTCCGAGCACGCGGCCGTGGCCCGTACCCGCGCCTTCCTCCACGACCGGCTGACCGAGGAGGTCGGCCTGGAACGGCTCTCGTCCGTCGCCGGCCTCTCCCCCTGGCATCTGGTCCGGGTCTTTGCCCGCGAGACCGGGCTGCCGCCCCACGCCTACCTCGTCCAGGCCCGCCTGGCCCGGGCCCGGGAGCTTCTGGCCGGACCGTTGCGCCTGGCCGACATCGCCGCCGAGACGGGCTTTGCCGACCAGGCCCACCTGACCCGGGAATTCAAGCGTCGTTTCGGCCTGACGCCCGGCGCCTGCCGCAAGATCATTCAAAACAGCTGAAGCCCGGGCGGGCTACAGCCTCCGGACAATACCCCGGAGGTTTTTCGCCATGCCCGTCACGTTCAGCGCCGCACTCTGCCTGGCCTCGGCCATGGTCGTCGTCGGCAGCTCGGTGGTCGCCGGCCGGATCATGATCGCCGGCCTGCCCCTGTTCTTCGCCTCGAGCTTACGCTTCGCCCTGGCCGCGGCCGTGCTCTGGCCGCTGGTGCGGGTCCTGGAAGGCGGCCTGCCCCGGCTTTCCCGCCGGACCTGGCTGATCCTTACGCTGCAAGCCCTGTGCGGCTCGTTCCTGTTCACCGTCTGCCTGCTCTATGGGCTCAAGTGGACCAGCCCGGCCGCGGCCGGCATCGTCACCAGCACCACGCCGGCCTGCGTCGGCGTGATCGCCTGGCTGGCCTTTCGCGAGCGGCCCGGGCGGGCGGAGATCGCCGGCATCCTCTTCGCGGTCGCCGGCATCATGGCCCTGAACCTGGCCGGCGCCGGGCCGGGCCTTGCGGGCGCGAACCCCCTGGCCGGCAGCCTGCTGGTCCTGGCCGCGGTGCTCTGCGAATCCTGCTTTCTCCTCTTGCGCAAGGCCGTGCGCGAGCCGCTCTCGCCGCTGGCCGCCTCGTTCCTGGTCTCGCTCCTGGGCCTGGCCTGGTTCGCGCCCTTCGGCCTGGCCGAGGGGGCGCACGCCGGCCTCGCCGCCGTGCCGGCGAGCGCCTGGTGGGCCGTGGCCTACTATGGCCTTGTCGTCACCGTCGGCGCCTATCTGCTGTGGTTCGCCGGCGTGGTCCGGGTGCCGGCCCAGACCGCCGGGGTCTTCACCGCGCTCATGCCGCTCAGCGCCCTGGCCACGGGCTGGCTGCTCCTCGGCCAGGCTCCGGGCGCGGGCGAGGTCCTCGGCTGCCTGCTGGTCCTTGCCGGCCTGGGGTGTCTCTCGCTGCGCCGGACGTGATGCGCCGCCTGGCCGGGTGCTCTTGCCTCCGGGGCCGGTCGTGTGTATCGGAGGCTGACCGCCACGCGCGGGAAAAAGACCAGAGGAACCGAGACGACGTGAACGAGAATCCGACGCTGGCCCGAGAGACCCCGGCCGAGGCCGGGGCGGCGCCCCTGGAGGGCGCGCTCCTCAAAGCCCAGATTGTGGTCATAGCGGCCTACATCGCGGCCCAGATGCTCTCCGACGTGGCCAGCCTGAAGATCGGCGTGGTCGCCGGCCTGGCCGTGGACATGGGCACCTTCATCTACCCCGTGACCTTCACCCTACGCGATCTGGCCCACAAGGCCATGGGCCGCAGCGCCGCCCGGACGATCATCTTCGCCGCCGGCGCCGTCAACCTGGTCATGGCCTTCTACCTCATGTGGAGCGCCGCGGTGCCGAGCGACCCGAGCTGGGGGCTGGGAGCCGAGTTCTCGGCCGTGCTGGCTCCGGTCTGGCGCATCGTCACCGCCTCCATCCTGGCCGAGATCGTCAGCGAGCTCCTGGACACCGAGGTCTACCACTGGTTCGTGACCAGGATCACCCGGCGCCACCAGTGGCTGCGCGTGCTCGTCTCCAACTCCATCTCCGTGCCCGTGGACAACGTCATCTTCGCTCTCGGCGCCTTCGCCCTGACCCTGCCCTGGTCCGTGGTCTGGGAGATCTTCCTCTTCAACCTGCTGGTGAAATACGGCCTGACGCTTCTGTCCATGCCGCTCATCTACCTTTCGCCGCATCGCGACAAGGATTAGCCGGCCCCGGCCTACATCCCCCTTGCCCCGCGCCGCCCCCTTGGGTACTACAGCCGAGGTGGCCGGCTATTGCCAAGGAGGGGGATCATGAGCACGCGCGATCTGGCCGGAGAGTTCGACGACCTGGTCCGGCTCTCGTTCTTTGTCGAGATCGGCAAGGCCATCTCCAAGGCCCGGACCATCGGCGAGACGATCGACGAGGTCATGCGCCAGATCGGGGAGATCTTCGCCCCGCGCAACTGGTCGCTCCTGTTGAAGGACACCCGCACCGGCGACCTCATCTTCACCCTGGTCGTCGGCACCTCGGCCCGGAAGCTCAAAGGGCAGCGCCTCTCACGCGGCGAGGGCATCGCCGGCTGGATCGCCGAAACCGGCCAGGCGGTGATCATCGAGGACGTGGCCAAGGACCCGCGCTTCTGCCGCCGCATCGACACCGCCACCGGCTTCTCCACCACCTCGATCATCGGCGTGCCGCTGAAAACCAACGGCAAGGTCTTCGGGGTCATCGAGCTGATCAACAAGCTCGACGAGAAAGCCTTCACCGCCTTCGAGCTCAAAGTCCTCTCGACCATCGCCGACTTCGCCGCCCTGGCCATCGAGAAGGCCTACTACCTGCGGGCGCTGTCCAAGCTCGCGACAATAGACGCCCTGACCGGGGTGGCCAACCGCGGCGAGTTCGACCGGCTCGTGGCCCGCGAGCTGGCCCGCAGCAAGCGCTACGCCACCCCGCTCTCCTGCCTCATGGTCGACATCGACGGCTTCAAGAAGATCAACGACAGCTTCGGCCACCCCGCGGGCGACTGCGTGCTCAAAGCCCTGGCCAGCATCCTGCAGCGCACGGTGCGCCAGGTGGACACGGTCTGCCGCTACGGCGGGGACGAGTTCGTCCTGGTCATGCCGGGCATCGGCAAGGCCCAGGCCGTGGAGGCCAGGGACCGCGTCCTCGCCGCGCTCGCCGACTACAACGCCGCCGGCCCGCGCATCCCGCTGGTCGTGAGCATCGGCCTGCACACCGTCGTCGGCGGCGAGACCGACGCCTTCTTCGACACCCTGGACCAGGACCTCTACCGGGAAAAGGAGCGTAAGCTCCTGCGGACCATCACCGACATGGACGACAACCTCGAGGCCATGCTGGCCGAAGAGGTCCGGGAGCAGACTTCCAGGGGCGACGGGGACTAGCCCGCCCCCTACCCGACACCTCTACGCAAAGGTTGGCCATGGACGCGGACATCGGCACCAAGATGCTGCTCGAGTTCCCGACTTCGGGCGAACGCCTCGCGGCCAGCCTGGTGGGCCTGGAGGCGCTCGACTACTTCATCCTGAAGGTTCCCCTGACCATCGGCATCCGCCATTTCCTCCACCCCGGCAACCAGATCACCCTGCGCTACGTCCATCGCGGCCGGGTCCACGGCTTCCGGGCCGGGGTCATCGAATACCTGGTCAAGCCCTTCTCGCTCCTCTTCCTGACCTATCCCACGAGCATGGAAACCGTGGAGCTCCGGCGCGACCACCGCGTGGAATGCTTCTTCCCGGCCAAGCTCAGTCTGGATCAGGCCGTCATCAAAGGCATGCTCCTGGACATCTCGACCAGCGGCTGCAAGGTCCAGGTGGATGCCGAGCGCATCCCCAACGCGCGCCAGATCCTCACTCCCCGCGCGGCCCTGGGGGTGAGCTTCCACGCCCTGGACCCCAAGGCGTCCTATGACCTCGCCGGGAGCGTGCGTAGCGTGTCCGATGCGACCGGCCGGATGCACCTGGGCCTGCGCTTCACCGATTCCGCCGGCGCGGTCATCGAAGCCATCGCCGCCTACGTGCGCGAGGTCAGCGCCTCCCTGGCGCCCGACCCGAGCGCTCCTCCGGTCGCCATCCGCCCCTAGCCCCCTCGGCTGTTGCCAGGGCATCGACGCCGACCGGGCGGAGTGGAAAAATCACCAAACGGCCTCGAGGGGGGAGATGGCGGGGGATTCCGCGCGGGCGGGCGGCCAACAGAGCCGATTCCGACCCAGCCAATCCCGCATCATGGCGGCCTTTTCCCACTGCCCGGATCGGCCCGCAAGAGGCACGCGGGCAGAATCGCAAAGAGGCCACGAGGGTGGAGATGACGGCGGTTCGGCGCGGGCGGTCGGTCATCGAAGCCGGGAGCCAGGTCGACCCCCCTCCTGCCTTTCCTCCTCATGGTCGCCTTTTCCGACCGCCCGGAATCGGCGATGATGATCGAGCGCGGCGAAAATCAGCCAGAGGCCACGGAGTGGAGAGGTTGAACCGGGGCCGAAACCCGCCCATCGGGCACGGACCCCGGCTGAGTGCGCGGCTGTTTTTTTCCCTTCATGGCGCCTTTCCGATCGCCCGGGTCAGCCATCCGCGGGGCAGCGGGCAGAGGAGAGGCCCTGGACGGCCCGCCCTCCTTTCGCGGCCTGAATTGTTTGCGGCACAGCTCATTTCTCGTGTTGTGAAATGCATCGCATATTTGTTACAATCCGGTGACGAATCCGGCCGACAGCCGGCACGAGTGAAGAGGCCCGATGTTCGCCAAACTCCAGGACGACCAGCTCCGCACGGACGAAAAGGTCCGGGCAACGTTCGCCCGCGAACGCATTTCGCGCCTGTACTTCGACCAGCGCGATCACGACCTGTTGCGCATCGTCGGCGACATCGTCGGCCGGACGGACATTTCCGGGCACCGGCGGCTGCTCGCGCCCTACCTCCATCCCCACGGCATCAAGGAGATGGCCGCCCAGCGGCCGCTGCGCATCGCCTACGCCGTGGCCCATCTGCTCGACTCCCTGGAGATCGGCAAGGCCGCGGACCGGCTCTCCGCCCTGCGCTCCCTGCGCGACGAGGTGCTCTACACCTCCCAGGGCCCCTTGCGCCTGAACGCCGCCCGGGTGCTGATCGAGATCATGAAGGCTCTCATCCGCAGCCGGGACGAGGAGTACGTACGCCAGCTGAGCCTGGCCCGGGATTTTCGCGCCGTGACCAGCGGCCGGCCGCGGGTCGTGCGCCGCCAGCTTCAGAAGTACTACCTGCTGGAGATGCCCGAGGACGCAAACCAGGTGGCCTTCGACGACCACGTCCACGACGCCAACACCAAGGGCCGCAAATCGGCCACCCACCTGGTCATGGACGCCTGGATCAAGGGCATCCGCAAGCTCACGGTCATCTACTACAACCACGTCTCCCACGCCGCGGCCGAGGAGCTGCTCGAGGCCGCGGCCATCATGGGCCTCAAGGTCCGCATCGGCATCGAGTTCTTCGCCCGCTTCCACTCGCGCTACATCAAGCTCATCTGGGTGCCGCGCGGCCTGACCGACACCCAGGGTTTCTTGAGCTTCCTCTCGTCGGCGCCGGTCCGGGCCTTCATGGACCTGGGCCGCGAGGTCTCCAGGTTCCACGGCGCCTACGTCCTTGACCTGCTCGAGGCCTTCAACCGCAGCCACCGCTTGAGCCTCAACGAGAGCTTCGGGGTCAACCTCGAGCCCTTGAACAAGGCCGAGTTCCTGGCCTTTGTCGGCGACGGCCAGGCCTCGCTGCACCATCTGGGCCGCTTCATCCACGATCGGCTGATGCCGCTCATGCGCGCCCGGGTGGCCGAGATCGCCACGCAGCACTCCGCGGCCTCGCCCCAGGACAAGGAGCGGCAGGCCGTCCTGGTGGCCAGGATGAACCGCCTGGACGCCTACGAGCTGATCGAGGACTACCTGCGTCCGGCCCGGAACCCCGGCCTGCCCGACCCGGACCGGCCCACGACCCCGGGCGAAGGACCCGAGCTCCTGAGCCTGACCGCGCCCGAGCTCCTCGACCGCATCGACGTCCTGCACCCGCGCCAGCGCATCGTGCTGAACCTCTCGGGCCTTTCCGCGGCCGACGTCCTCGAGCTGCTCTACGACTGCCGCGGCCGCATCACCCACCTGGAGATCCTGAACCTGAAGAACATGGTCCTCGGCCGCGAGCACGACCGCGAGCGCATCCTCGATCTGCAGCGGACCATCAACACGGCCAACGTCATCCGCCTGAAACGCCACATCAGCGCGCTGGTCAAGGACATCGCCTGCACCGAGGACGCCTGCGACGCGCGCAAGGAAAAGCTGATCGAGATCCTCTACGACATGCCCACGCTGCAGTCCTTCTACCGCGACAAGTCGCTCAAGTCCTGCATCGGCTCGGACTCCACCGGCCAGTCCGGCCGGGTCCACGGCATGGGCATCGTGCTGGAGGACAGCCTGCCCCGCGCGGTGCAGCGCCGCATGACCCGGCCCGACAGCTCCTTTCGCCGCCTGCCGGTGACGGTCACGGCCTACGACCGGGAGACCCTGGTGCCGCGGGAGGAAAGGACAAGCCTGGCCGGCCGGCTCGCGGCGCGCATCCGGCGCGTGCCGGGCCTGCGCCTGCTCGGCTACCGCAGGCAGGAGGACTGGCTCCTGCGCGACTACCGGGATGCGCCGGAGGGCGGCAACATCTACGCCATGGGCGGGGTCCAGCCAGAGGAGGGCAACGGCTTCTGCCTGGACGGAGAGCGCTGCACGCGGCGGCGGACCATTCCGCTACGCTACCTGAACACCCGCCTGACCATCGCGCTCAAGATCCTGGCCGGCTTCATCCCGGCCTTCCTGACCTTCGCCCTGACCAAGGACTGGTGGCTGCTGGCCTACTTCGGGGCCTTCATCTGGTTCGCCATCACCGGCGTGCGCAACATCATCCAGTCGGTACTCGGCTGCGGCGGCATCCACCGCTCCTCGCTCGTGCGCTGGAACAGCCTGGTCAGCTGGAGCCGGATGGCCGACTCGCTCCTCTACACCGGGCTTTCCGTGCCGCTGCTCGAGTATCTGGTGAAGACCGTGATCTTCGAGCGCATGCTCGGGATCACCGTGGCCAGCAACGCGCTTGCGCTTTACGCCGGCATGTCCCTGGTCAACGGGCTCTACATCGCCGGGCACAACTTCCTGCGCGGCCTGCAGCGGGGGGCCATCGTCGGCAACCTCTTCCGCAGCATCCTGGCCGTTCCATTGTCCCTAGCCTTCAACCTTGCGGCAGGAGAACTTCTCTTCCTGGCCGGGGTGCCGGGCGTGGCCCTCGTCCTCCAGAAATGGGCGGCCATCATCGCCAAGCTGGCCTCGGACTGCGTAGCCGGGGTGATCGAGGGCTTCGCCGACCGCGCCCAGTACCTGCGCCTGCGCCATCTCGACTACGACGGCAAGCTGCAGCAGCTCTTCGACCTCTACGCCCGCCTGGAGCTCCTCTATCCCCTGGAGGACGTGCTCCAGCTCCTCGAGTCGACCACGACCTTCATGCAGACCGTGGAGTTCGAGCGCCGCGACCTGGTCAACATCGCCATCGTCAACGCCCTGGACCTCATGTACTTCTGGATGTACCAGCCCCGGGCGCGCCTAGTCCTCAGGCAGCTCATCCGCAACATGACCATGGAGGAGCGCCGGGCCTTTCTGCTCTCCCAGCACGTCCTGTTCCGGGACCGCCAGATCAGCCAGCTCTTCCTCGACGGGCTGGTGGGCAGGAACTTCGCCAAGCCCCTGGCCTTCTACCTCGACCACTGGAGCGCCTACCTCGAGGACATCGAGCACCTGGCCGGCTATTCCCCGCCCAGGGCCGATGCGCGCCCGGCTGAAACCCGGCCTTGAGCTTGGCGCCGGCCTCGGCTAGGCTGGGAAGCGCGGCGCGACTGTTCGCCGCACGGAGGCCGAGGCATGCGTGAGGCGGACGAGGAACTGGTCGAGGTTTACGCCGGCGATTTCGCCCGGGCCGAGCTCATCCGCGGCATGCTCGAGAATTTCGGCCTGTCCCCCGAGCTGCGCGACGCCTTCCTCGGCGCCATCGCCCCCTTCTCCGTGGCCCCGGGCGGGGCCGGCGCGGTCAAGGTCGTGGTGCCGGCGAGCGAAGCCGAACGGGCGCGGACGCTCATCCAGGGTCTGGAGGCCGCGGACGCCGGCCCGGACTGGACCTGCCCCGGCTGCGGCGAGCGGATCGACGGCCGCTTCGAGGCCTGCTGGCAGTGCGGCGCGCGGCGCCCGGCAACTCCCAACCCGTAAAGAACCAAGGAAGGCGTTCGTGAAGCTCCTGTCCATCCTGGCCCTGGCCCTGACCCTCCTGCAAACGGGCTGCGCCCTGAACACCAAGTTCGAGGACTCCGTGGCCGCCTGCACCGGCCAGCCGCTGACCTGCTTCCATTCCCGCTTCGGCCCGACCGAGGGCACCCTGGAGCCCGGCCCCAAGGGCAGCGTCTATCGCTTCGACTACTTCTTCCGCGACCTCTACGGCTCCTGCTTCGGCAACGTGGTCCTGGACCCCTCCACCGGCCTCATCGCCGGCGGCTACCTCGACGGCGAGGGCTGCGAGTTCTATTAGGCCTGACGCCGCGCACTCCGGTCATGTTCAGCCGCCACTTCCGGAGTATTCGTTGAATAGTTCAAATAATACCGGAAGAACCCCGAAAAGGAGAAGGTGGCGGAGGCAAGAACCCAATTCACGCCTCCATGATGTTGCAGCGCGGAGTCGGCAGAAGAGCTGCCCGCGTCATACATGATCATCCGGCTGGCTGGCTCCAGCCTTTCTGAACGCTCTACTTTCGTTGGATCTTTTTATTCGCGGCTCTTCGTGCGAATGTCGGTTGACCCTTCGCCGTGTTGCGGCGTCACGGTTCCCGTGCTATTCTGTCGCGTGAGCATCACCCCGCCCAGAGGTCCGGCATGACCATGGCCCTTACGCCCAAGCACCTCCAGATACTGAAGGACGTGGACCGCTTCTCCCGCATCCAGCGCTACCACGGGCTCTTGCCCGAGAAGCACGCCCTGTTCTACGACCGCGACCTCCTGGCCGAGCTCATCGCCCAGTGCCTGGTCGAGGAAGGGACGATCATCGCCAAGTGCGGCAACCGCCTGAAGGGCTACCGCCTGACCGACTCGGCGCGCAAGACCCTGGCCGAGATGGGCGTGAACCTGGACGACAGCGGCCTGTTGCAGAAGGTCGAGCTGGCCCTGGGCGTGGACCAGGACGAGCTGGCCGAGGCCGACCTGCGCATCCTGCGCGACATCTGGTACGGCTCGAAGATCTCCAAGAACAACGGCCTGATGCCCAAGGAAGAGCTGACCGCCACCGACAAGGAGCGGCTGAAGACGCTCTACGAGCACGGCTACGTCCTGTACCTCAAGGTCAAGGGCTTAAGCGTCAAGCACAAGAAGGGCTACATTCTCTCCGAGCTCGGCAAGCGCCTGCTGCGCGAGCTCGGCACCATCGACTGATTCCCGGATCACGCCCGCCGGCCTCATTCCGCCAGGCCGGCCAGCTCCGCCCCTCGTGGCAAGGCCCGCACCACCTGCGCCCGGCGCATGCAGACGATGAGACCGACCACGCCCGCGGCCGTGGCCAGGGTCGCGGCGTCCAGCGGCTCGGACAGAAGCCAGGCCGAGGCCAGCACGGTGAGGAAGGGCTGCAGGAGCTGGACCTGGCTCATGCGCGTCATGCCGCCCCTGTCCAGGGCGAAATACCAGGGGATGAAACCACCGAGCTGGCTGACCAGGCCGAGGTAGGCCACGCCGAGCCAGCTTGCGCTCGCAATCGGCGGCAGAGGCTCGAGCGCGGCCAGACTTACTGCCAGGCCCAGGAGCGAGACCGGCAGGGCCAACACGAGCTGCAGGCAGATGACCTGGAGCGGCCGGGCCAGGCCGGCCAGGATGCCGCCGTAGATGTAGGACAGGGCGGCGCAGACCGAGGCCAGGAGCAGAAAGAGGTGCCCGAAGCCGAAGCCGGCCCCGCCCTGGCGCAGGGCATGGGCCGCGACCAGGCCGGCGGCCGCCAGGCTGAAAGCCCAGAAAGCCGGCCCCGGGCGCTCCCGGCCGGCCAGGCGGTTCAGAATGGTGATGACCATGGGGATGCCGGCGATGATCAGCGCGCCGTGGGCCGCGGGCACGCGCTGCATGCCGAACGAGGCCAGCAGCGGAAAGCCGATGGCCGTGCCGAAGGTGGCCAGCAGCGTCTGCCCGGGGCGCTGCCGGGCCAAGGCGAAGGTCTCGCGCTTGAGGACCGTAAGCGCGATGAGCCCGGCCAGGCTCGCCCGGGCAAAGGCCACGGTCAGGGGGCCGACGTCGTGCAGGGCGAAACGTGTGGCCGGCAGGGTCAGGGCGAAAGCGGCCACGGCCAGGAAAGCCAGGCCGTAGACGCCGAGACTTGCGGATGTGCCGCCCGTGGATGTGTGGGAAGGTTCTTCCATGACTTGCCTCCGTAGGAGGCCTGGAGTACCATCCGGGCCGGAGCTGGTACAGTTACAGATTACAGAAAAAGCATTGATACAGAGGCGGGGATGAAATACCAGGACATCGCCGAGGACCTGGCCCGGCGGATCGACGCCGGCAACCTCGCCCCGGGCGAGCGCCTGGCCTCGGTGCGCGAGCGCGGCCGCATGCTCGGGGTCAGCGCCAACACCGTGGTCGAGGCCTACCGCCTGCTCGAGCGCCGGGGCCTCGTCCGGGCCCGGGAGCGCTCCGGCTTCTTCGTCACCGGCCGGGCCGCGGCCATCACCAGCATCCCCGGCCCCGCGCCGGAAGGCCTCGCGCTTGCCCCGGCGAGCCTGTCCGAGCAGGTCCAGGCCATCTACCGGGCCTCGCAGGACCCGCGCTTTCTCAAGCTCGGCGCGGCTCTGGCCGACCGCGCCTTCTTCCCCGACCGGGCGCTCAGGCGCCACGCCGGGCCGGCCCGGCCGGGCGAGCCCGACGGCCTGACCTTCAGCCCGGCGCCCGGCAACGGCGAGCTGCGCGCGCTCCTGGCCGAACGGCTGAAGGCGCAGGGGATGTCGTGCGCGGCCGAGGACGTGGTCCTGACCAGCGGCGCCCTGGAGTCCGTCTTCCTCTCGCTTTTTCTGCTCTGCCGGCCCGGGGACGTGGTCGGGGTCGAATCGCCGACCTACTTCGGCACCCTGCAGGCCCTGGAGACCCTGGGCCTGACCGCCTGTGAGCTGGCCACCGACCCGTATGCCGGCGTGGACCTCGCGGCCTTCTCCACCGCGGCCCGGACCCGGGGCATGCGCGTCTGCGTGGTCAGCGCCAACGTCCAGAACCCGCTCGGCTACGTCCTGGCCGACGAGCGCAAGGCGGCCCTGGCGGGCGCGGCCGCGGAGCTGGGCGTGACCCTCGTCGAGGACGACATCTACGGCGACCTGGCTTACGCCAACCCCCGGCCCAGGCCGCTGAAAGCCTTCGACGACCCCGGCCGCGAGAGCGTGGTCCACTGCTCCTCGGTCTCCAAGACCCTGGGCGGGGGCTTGCGCCTGGGCTGGCTGGTCAGCCGCGAGTTGGCCGCCCGCGCCACCCGGGCCAAGGCGGCCCTGAACGGCGGCAGCCCGGCACTGTCCGAGCGCATGGTCGCCGGCTTCATGGCCTCGGGCGGCTACGACCGCCACCTCTCGGCCGTGCGCGGCACGTTCCTCGGCCGGGTGGAGGCCGTATCCGGCGCCCTGGCCGCGGCCCTGCCCCCGGGCTGCCGCCTGTCGCGCCCGGCCGGGGGCTACATCCTGTGGCTCGAGCTGCCGCCGGGCGTCTCCGGCACCGAGCTCTGGCGTAGGCTCATGGGCCAGGGCATCGCCGTGGCCCCGGGCGCGGCCTTCTCCCTGGGCGCGGCCCACGACGGCTACGTGCGCCTGAACTGCGGTTTGGTCCCCTCGCCGGCCCTGGACGCGGCGTTTGCGGCCATCGGCCGGGAGGTCGGCCGGCTGGCCCGGGAGACCGGGGGCGCGCATTGCCAAAGCCCCGGCCATGGGCTAAGCCCGGCCCGACCATGACCCCTCCCCGCCGCCGCTGCCTGGCCCTGGGCCTGGACGGCCTGTCCAAACCCCTGGCCGAGCGCCTGTGCGAACTCGCCCCCCTGCCGGCCCTTTCCCGCCTGGTGGCCGACGCCCGCACCCGCACCGTGGACAGCGAGCTGCCCGAGCTCTCCCCGGTCAACTGGACGTCTTTTTTCACCGCCGTTGGTCCGGAAACCCATGGAGTCTACGGCTTCACCAGCCTCGATCCGGCCAGCTACGCGCTACGCCTGACCGACTTCGACCAGGTGGCCGCGCCGACCATCTTCGCGCGCCTGGGGGAGAAGGGCCTGACGGTCAAGGTCCTGAACCTGCCCAACACCTACCCGGCCCGGCCCGTACCCGGGCTGCTGGTGGCCGGGTTCATCGCTCCGGAGCTCTCGCGCGCCGTCCATCCGCCGGTCATGGCCCAGGTGCTCTTCCGCGCCGGCTACCGGCTGGAGGCCGACACCAGCCGCGGCGCGCGCGACCCCGACTTTCTCCTGGCCGAGCTTCGCGCAAGCCTCGCCTCCCGGCGCAAGGCCTTCGACCTTTTCTTTCCGGACCTGGCCTTCGACCTCTTCGTCCTGGTATTGACCGAAACCGATCGGCTCTTTCATTTCCTGCTCGGCGCGCTGCTCGAGCCCCTGCACCCGCTGCACGGCCCCTGCATGGCGTTCCTGGCCGAATGGGACCGGCTGCTCGGAGACATCCTGGCCGCCTTTACGCACCTGCCCGAGCCCAAGCGCCTGCTCGTCTTCGCCGACCACGGATTCACGGCCACGCGCATGGAAGTGGACGTGAACTCCTGGCTCGCGCGCCACGGCTATCTCGCGCTCCAAGGCCGGCCCGGCGGCGAGAACGAGGCCACGCGTATCGCCCCCGCGACCGCGGCCTTCGCCCTCGACCCCGGCCGCATCTACCTGCACCAGGCCGGCCGCTTCGCCCGGGGGAGCCTGTCCCTGGCCGCGTCCCCGCGCCTGAAGGAGGACCTGCGCGCCGGACTTCGAGCCTTGACCTTCGAGGGCGAGCCGGTCATGGAAGAGGTGCTGGACGGCGCGACGCTCTACCCGGGCGCGTCCGGCGCACAGGTCCCGGACCTGGTCTGCCTGGCCCGGCCGGGTTTCGACTTGAAGGCCAAGTTCGACGGCCGCGAGCTCTTCGGCCTGCATGGCCGCAGCGGCTGCCACACGGCCCGCGGCGCCATCTTTCACGATTCTGCCGGCGCCGCCCCGGCCCGTCTGCGCGACGTGGGCCGGGAGGTCCTGGCCTATTTCGAGGCATAACCGAGACACGAGCCCCGCCCGAAGTAACCCATGGCAATCGACTACGAACGCGATCTGAATCCGGCCCAGGCCGAGGCCGTGCGCCATGCCGGCGGCCCCCTGCTGGTCATCGCCGGCGCCGGCAGCGGCAAGACCAGGACCATCGTTTACCGCCTGGCCCACTTGGTCTCCCTCGGCGCCGATCCCGACTCCATCCTGCTCCTGACCTTCACCCGCAAGGCCTCCCAGGAGATGCTCCGCCGGGCCGGGCTGATCCTGGGCCATGACCTGCCCGCGGGCAGCGGCGGCACCTTCCACTCCTTCGCCTACCGCACCTTGAAGCGCCACTCAAGCCGCCTGGGTCGGCCAGGCGGCTTCACCATCATGGACCGCGCCGACGCCGCCGACCTCCTGGCCGAGGCCAAGGAGCGCCTGAAGCTCGGCAAAGGCGACAAGTCCTTCCCCAAGCGCGCGACCATCCTCGAGCTGGTCAGCAAGGCCCGCAACAAGGAAGTGAGCCTGGCCACCGTGCTCCAGGCCGAGTCCTTCCATCTGCTGCCCTACGCCCAGGACCTGGAGCGCATGAGCGAATACTACGCCAGGCTCAAGGCCGACCACGGCCTCTACGACTACGACGATCTGCTCTTCGAGCTGGAGAAGCTGCTGGCCCGGGACGAGGCCGCGCGCGAGGAGATACGCCGGCGCTACGTGCACCTCATGGTCGACGAATACCAGGACACCAACCTGGTCCAGGCCCGGCTGGTCAAGCTCATGGCCGGGGAGCGCGGCAACGTCATGGCCGTGGGCGACGACGCCCAGTCGATCTACGCCTTTCGCGGCGCCAACGTGACCAACATCCTGCGCTTCCCCCAGGACTTCCCGGGCGCGGCCATCGTCCGCCTGGAGCAGAACTACCGCTCCACCCAGCCGATTCTGGACCTGACCAACGCCATCCTGGCCGGGGCCGCGGTCAAGTTCGACAAGCACCTGTTCACCACCCGCGAGAACGGCGAGAAGCCCGCCCTCGTCCTGTGCCATTCCGACGCGAGCCAGGCCCGGCTGGTGGTGGACAAGGTCCGCGAGCTGTCGCGCAAGTACCTGCTGCACGAGATCGCCGTGCTCTTCCGCGCCGGCTACCAGGCCTTCCAACTGGAGGTCCTGCTGAACAAGGCCGGCATCAGGTACCAGAAGTTCGGCGGCATCAAGTTCACCGAGGCGGCCCACATCAAGGACGTGCTCTGCTACCTGCGCCTGGTGGCCAACGCCACCGACCTGCCGGCCTGGCAGCGCTCGCTGACCCACATCCCGGGGGTCGGCCCCAAGACCGCATCCGGCGTGGCCCAGGCGGTCATCACCGGCGAGGCCGCCAAGCTCGCCAAGTACCGCGAGCGATTCCCGGCCCTGGCCGAGCTGCTCGTGCTGCTCGACGCCCTGCGCCGGCGGGCCGACCCCCCGGCCCGCACGCTGGCCGCGCTTCTGGACTACTACCAGCCCGTCCTCGTTTCCGCCTATCCCGACGACTGGCCGCGCCGCCAGCAGGGCCTGGAGGAACTTTCCGCCCTGGCCGGGCAGTACCGCGACCTGGAACTCTTCCTGGCCGACGTGAGCCTGGAGACGCCGGAAGACGAAGCCGCCGGCCAGGAGGACATCCTCGTCCTGTCCACGGTCCACTCGGCCAAGGGCCTGGAGTGGCCCTGCGTGCTGCTCATCGACCTGGTCGAGGAGCGCTTCCCCGTGCGCCGCTCGCTCGCCAGCGCCGAGGACATGGAGGAGGAGCGCCGGCTGTTGTACGTGGCCGCCACCCGGGCCAAGGACCGGCTCTTGCTCTACGTGCCCGAAGCCCTGTTCATCCGCCACCAGCAGCGCCACGAGCCGGCCCGGCCCAGCCCCTTTGTCCTCGAATGGGCTCCGGAGCTGGTCAGCCGCTGGCGCGAGACCTATTCCGGCGGCGTGGTCCCGGCCGAGCCCGCCCGGACCGAACCGGCCCCGACCCTTGCCTTGTCCTCGCCCGCGACCAGGCCTGAGGCCGGCACAGCCGCTCCGGCCGAGGCGCCGGCCCCGAAAAAGCTCGGCCGCTGCACGCACAAGATCTTCGGCGAGGGCAAGATCGTCGCCTTCATCCCCCCGGACAAGTACCGGGTCAACTTCCAGAACTTCGGCCTGAAGGTCATCGTCGGCCAGTACCTGAGCATGGAGTAGCCCGTGCCCCTATCGAGCGAAAACGACTTCCTGGCCCTCATCGACCGTCATTTCCCCGCCGACCATCCGCACTTAAGGCTCGGGCGCGGCGACGACTGCGCGGTCATCACCTGCCCGCCCGAGATGTGCGTGACCACCGACCTCTTCCTGGAGGACGTGCATTTCCGCCGCAGCTACTTCAGCGCCGCGGACGTGGGCCACAAGGCGCTCGCCGTGAACCTCTCCGACGTCTCGGCCATGGGCGCGCGACCGCTCGGCTTCTCCCTCGGCCTGACCATCCCGGCGGGCCTGCCGGACGCCTGGTGGGAGGAGATGTTTTCCGGCATGGCCGGGCTGGCCGGCGAGGCCGGCGTGGCTCTGACCGGAGGCGACCTCTCGGCCGGCGGGAAGGTCGGCCTGTGCCTGACCGTCTGGGGCGCGCCCCCGCCTGGCGGCCGTTTCCTGCGCCGCCGCCAGGGGCTTCCCGGCGACGTTCTCTTCCTGGTCGGCGAGGTCGGCCTGGCCCGCACCGGGCTCCACCTGCTCGAGGCCGGCGCGGAGGCCTCGGCCTATCCGGCCAGCAAAGCCGCCCACCTGCGTCCCGGCCTGCACCTGGGCGCGGCCTTGGCTCTTTCAACCGCCCCGGGGGTGCGCGGGCTCATGGACGTCTCCGACGGCCTGGCCATGGACCTGCCGCGCTTCCTGGCCCCCGGCACCGGCGCGGACTTGCGCCTGGCCCCCGCCGACCTGCATCCCGAGATCGTCGCCTACACCACGGCCCACGGCCGGGACCCGGTGCGCTGGGCCGTGCGCGGCGGCGAGGACTACGCCCTGCTCGGGGCCTGCGCCCCTGACGCCTGGCCAGAGCTCGCCGCCACCCTGCCCGGGGCCCGGGCCATCGGCGCCGTCACCTCCTGCCCCGGCCTCTTCCTCTCCGGCCGCCCCCTGGACCTGGCCGGCTTCGACCATTTCGCCCCCCACGACTGAAAAGGAGCCGTTCATGGACACCATCCGCTTCGTGGCCACCGTCCGCTCGCCGCTGAAAAGCCTGGCAGACTGCCCCAAGCAGGGGCCGGAGGGCGCGCCCGCGGCCTGGCTGGAGTTCGACCCGGCCCTGGCCGAGGGCCTGGACGGCATCAAACCCGGTGCGCGCTGCCTGGTGCTGACCTGGTTCCACCAGGCCGACCGCTCGGCCCTCTCCGTCCATCCTCGGGGCAATCCGGCCAACCCGCGCAAGGGCGTCTTCGCCACCCGCTCGCCGGACCGGCCCAACCCCATCGGCCTGCATCCCGTGACCGTGCGGGCCGTGGACGGCACCCGGGTGCAGGTGACGCCGCTGGAGGCCCTGGACGGCACGCCGGTGGTGGACATGAAGATCCTGCTGCCTTCAGATGACCCGGCCAAGCCCGATTCGGGTGGTTCGTCCGACCCTGCCGAGCGCCTGCGGAGCGTGGCCGAGCGGGCCTGGAGCCGGGGGCTGCTCTCAGGCTTCAACGGCAACTTGAGCCTGCGCCAGGGCGGGCGCATGGTCATCACAGCCTCGGGCTGCGCCAAGGCAACCCTCGGCGCAGACGACCTGGCCCTGGTCGCCCTGGATTCCGGGCAGAGCCTGTCCGGCCCGGCCCCGTCCAGCGAAACCCCGCTGCACGTGGCGGTCTACGCCAACCAGCCCGCAGCCGCGGCCGTGGTCCACACTCATCCGCCGCATCTCCTAGCGCTGGACAAGCTCCTGGGCGGTGAAAACCTCCTGGACATCCCGCTTTACGAGGCCGAGTTCTTCGCCGCCAAGCTCACGATCGTCCCGGCCATCGCCCCGGGCACGAGTGAGCTGGCCGCAGCCGTGGGCGCCGCCGCCGGGAAGTTCCAGGCCGTCTTCATGCGCCGCCACGGCCTAGTGGCCTGGGGAAAAAGCGCGGAGGAGGCTTTGTGCCTGACCGAGGAGCTCGAGAGCCTGGCCCGGGTGCGCTGGCTGGCGCTCGCCGGCGGCGGCCGCCCGGAGGAGATTGTACCCCAGGAGCGATGATCCCCGCCGGCCGTCTCTCCCAAAAGGACGAGAGCCCCAAAAAGGCGCACACGAAACGCTGGAGAACTACGCAATGAAAAGGGCTTCCGACGTTTCCACCGGAAGCCCGTGATTTCTCCGGCAGCAGGGCCGGATTCTGGCCCTCGGCCTCGAATATGGGGGCCTGGCGCCTTCTCCGGCCAAACCCACGCGCCGGGAGCGAAATAAACCTAACCCATCAACTTCTGGGCGCGGTCCAGTTGGCTCGGGGTCAAATCTCCCGGCACCTTTTCGCGACCGAGCGATTTGCAGACAACATACCTGGCGCACGCGGAGTTGTCGCCGCGGCAGTATTTTTTCTTCAGCATTTCCGCCATGGCCGGCATATTCGCCATTTTGTCATTGAAAAAGATACATTTGGCCAGCATTTCGCAATCCGCCATGCCCCCTCCTTTGATATTCCCGATGCGATAATGAATAATTTACCCCGAAATCATCCATGCTGCAAGCGGCAATGCCCGTATTACGTGAAACTTGGAGGGTCGGAATAAATTACCTGTTCGGTGTTGCGACCAACTCTCCCGCTTTTCCAGGATTTTTTGTCGCGGCAAGTCCGCTCGAGAAAAGGCCTGCCCAGGGACGGAAGCTAATCCATGGCCACGAGCAGGACGTTGTCCGTGGGCACCAGGTCGGTCCAGAGGGTGGAGAGGAACTGGCCGAGGCCGTTGTCCATCTGGTCCGGGCTGTCCAGGAGGGCTTGGATCGTCTGCAGGGTTTCCTCGTCGGGCTTCTCGTCGCCGGCATAGTGGGCCAGCATGGCGTCCGAGAACAGGGATGCGTACTCCTCGGCCTGGGCCTGGGTCATGTCGTAGGGCGAGCCCAGGAACATGCTCGTGAACATGTTGACGAGCCCCGTCTGGGCATAGTCCAGGGCATACTCCTGGAAGGTTTGCGCCCCGTTGTCATAGTCGACGGTCGTGACCCTGCTCGTGGTGACGCGCATGAGGCCGTCACCGATGCGCACGTGGCGCCAGGGGCATGGGTAGCTGGCCAGGGAGCCGGTCTCGATGTCGTGGAGCAGGGCCTCGGGATCGGTCCAGGACCGGTCCGTTGCGTCCGTGGCGTGGAAATGGCCGCTGAAGACGAAGCGCAGACCCTCCTGGGCCAGGGTTTGCGAGACGCTCTGCCAGTCGTTGATGACGAACCCGGGGAAAAGGGTGGCCTGGCCGTTGAAGTGCTCGGTCAGGGCGTGGTGCACCAGGCCGAGGACGGTCTTGCCCTTCTCCTTGGCCTCGGCCAGCCTGGCCTTAAGCCAGTCCATGGTGGCGTCGGAGAACTCGCCGGCGGTGATCAGGTTGCCGGCGGTGTTGTTCTCGTAGATGCAGGAGTCCATGGCCAGGAGCCAGTAGCCGGGCACCGGCTCGGCCACGTAGCTTAAGGAGTTCGGGTCGCGGGATAGGGCCGCGCCGTAGCCGTAATCCCAGTAGATGGACTCGAATTCGTCCGGGGTCACGTTGGCCACGTGGGTCTCGGTGTCTCCGCTGTAGGAGTAGGCCGCGGGATTTAAGATGTCGTGGTTGCCGGGCACGACGTAGACATCCTTGCCCGCGGCCTTGAGCTCGGCCAGGTAGCTGACCATCAGCTCGTGGCAGACCAGCTCGCCGTCCTTGGTCATGTCGCCGGCCATCAGGACGAACTGGGCGCTCGAGTTCTTGATCTGCTCGACGGCGGACGTCAGGATGGCCTCGCTCTCCACCAGGAGCTTCGGGTCGGTGGCGATGTAGGCCTCGAACGCCGAGCCGGTGGTTCCGAGCTTCGCATCGTAGAGATGGACGTCGCTCAAGACCGCGAATTTGACGGACTCCGAGTCGTCGTCGCAGCCCAGCTGCAGCCCGAGGGACACGGTCGCCGCAGAAACGGCGGCCACCCTCATGAATTGTCTTCTGGTCAGCGTCATGCGCCCCCCTTGCATAGGCCACACTCCGGAGGGGTTCGGGGGCGTATCGCTCCCGAAGACTCTCTTCCGGCGAATGAGAACTGTCCAGTAGCACAAAAAAAAATAACGTTGTCAAACATTTTACGCATCAAAATGCAACCGCCCCGTCCCATAGCTCGTTTCGACCGGCTAACCGCCGACCGGAGAGGCGTGGACAGTGTGGACGGCAGCGCTGAGCAAAGAAAAAGAGGCTCAGGTTTTTATACCTAAGCCTCTGATTTTCTTCTGGTAGCGGGGGCAGGATTTGAACCTACGACCTTCGGGTTATGAGCCCGACGAGCTACCGTACTGCTCCACCCCGCGTCAGGAACAAAGGGAAATACCCACTTCGCCGGGAGCTGTCAACAGACATTTACAATTTTTCCCGAATCCTTTATCCCTTCGAGCCATGACGCCACCCGTCGAGCTCTCCCTGGTCGTCCCGGTCTACAACGAGGAAGCCAACCTGCCCGTATTGTTCGGGGAGATACGCGCCGCCGTGGAACCCCTTCGCCGGCCCTGGGAGGTCATCTTCGTCGACGACGGCAGCACGGATGCAAGCCTTGCCGTCATCAAGTCCCTGGCCGCCGGACACGATTCGGTGCGCTACCTCTCCTTCGCCGCCAACCGCGGCCAGTCCGCGGCCTTCAAGGCCGGCTTCGAGGCCGCCCGGGGCGGGATCATCATCACCATGGACGCCGACCTGCAGAACGACCCGGCCGACATCCCGCGCCTTCTTGCGGCTTACGGCGCCGGCGCGGACATGGTCTGCGGCTGGCGGGCCAAGCGCAAGGACAGCTTCATGAAGCGCATCGCCTCCAAGGTCGGCAACGCCGTGCGCACGGCCATGACCGGCAGGACGGTCACCGACACCGGCTGCTCGCTGAAGGTCATGCGCGCGGACATGGCCCGGCGCCTGCCCATGTTCGGCGGCATGCACCGCTTCCTGCCCACGCTCATGCAGCTCGAGGGCGCGCGTATCGTGGAGATGAAGGTCAACCACCGGCCGCGCAGGCACGGCGTGTCGAAATACGGCACGCTGGACCGGGCCATCGCCGGCGGCTACGATCTCATCGCCGTGCGCTGGATGCGCACCCGGCACATCGAGTACACGATCAAGGACCAGAGCTAGCCTCCGCCATGCCCGAGACTCACGACACCGCGCCGCAGGGCGCGGGCGACACGCCCGGGCGCAGCCGCGCGGCAGCGCTCAAGGGCCTGGCGCTCATCGCCCTGGTGGCCGCAGGCGTGGTCCTGTTCAAGGTAATGGACCTGGAGCACGTCATGAACGCGGGCTGGGTCGAGACCGAGATCACCTCGCGGGGGCTGGCCGGCTGGTTCTGGTTCGTCGGGGTCTTCGGCCTGTTCATGGCCCTGGGCCTGCCGCGCCAGCTGCCGTCGCTGCTTGCGGGCTTCGCCTTCGGCGTGGCGCTCGGCACGGTGCTGACGCTTGCCGGCTCGGGGCTTGGCTGCGCCGTCAGCTTCCTCTACGCGCGCCATCTGGGCAAGGACTTCGTCATGTCCCGCTTCGAGCAGCGCATCCGCAAAGTGAACACCCTCTTCTCCCGCCACCCCTTTGCCGCGGCCGTGGCCATCCGCTTCATGCCCGTGGGCAACAACCTGGTGACCAACCTGCTGGCCGGGGTGTCCGACGCGCCTCTTCTCCCCTACCTGGCCGGATCCATGCTCGGCTACATCCCCCAGACCTTCGTCTTCGCCCTGCTCGGCAGCGGGGTGAAGGTCGATCCGTTGGTGCGCATCAGCCTGGCCGCGCTGCTCTTCGTCCTGGCCAGCTGGCTCGGCTACCGGCTCTATCTGCGCTTCCGGGCCCTGGCCGCGGAGGAAGGCCAGGAGCTGCCCGAGGCCTGATTCCGGCCGAAAATGGCCAGCACCGCCAGGACCAGCAAGGCCGCGGCCAGGCCCGTGAGCCAGCCGGCGAACACGTCCGTGGGATAGTGCTTGCCGAGATAGACCCGCGAATAGCCGGCGAGCAGCGGCACGAGCCACAGGAACCGCCGGCCGGCCGGCCAGAAGGCCATGACCACCACGGCGAAGGCCATGGCGTTGGCCGCGTGGGACGAGGGATAGGAGGAGCCGGTCTGGTCCTTGGCCGCAAACCCGGCCGGACGCTGCCGCCACTCACCGTCCTCGTGATAGTTGGTCCCGGCCAGGGCGTTCAGCGGCCGCACCCGGCCGGCCTGGTCCTTCAGCAGGTCGCAGGTGGCGTTGGCCAGGAGCACGGCCGCGCCGACGGCCAGCACCGGCCAGGCCTTGCGCCAGCCCTTATTCTTTACGAGCCAGGCCAGTCCGAGCGCCAGGCCGAGCCAGATCCAGACCGGCCAGGAGACCGCGGGCATGAGCGCGTCGAGCAGGGAGGAGCGCAGGCCCTGGTTGATCAGGACAAAAAGCTCGTGGTCCCAGCCCGGAGTGAGGAAGAGCACGGCGCCTCCTAGAAGCCGAGGTCGGCGTTGATCAGGACCACGCGGATGCGGCCCTTGGGATAGGCCTTCTCGACCACGCTCCAGACGTTGCAGATGCGCTCGGGGCTTGCGCAGTCGTGGCAGACGCCGGTCTTGACGCAGGGCGTCTTCTTGTCCAGGCGCATGGCGTTGACCGGCGCGGCCAGCTCCTTCACCCGCCTGAAGGCCGTGTCCAGGTCGGCCACGAGCTTGTTGCGGCCAGCCAGGATGACCACCTTTCTCGGGCCGAAGGAGATGGCTCCGGTCCGGTTGCCGATCATATCCAGGTTGACAAGCTGGCCGTTTGCGGTAATGGCGTTGGTCCCGGTCAGCAGGAGGTCGGCGTGCAGGGCCTCGCGCCGGCGCGCGAGGATGGTCTCCCGGGTGGCCGCCTTGTCGAAGGTGTCGATGACCGTGAGCTTCGGATCGGCCCTGACGGCCTCGACCAGGCCGCTGCCGGCGAGCGTCGCGGAGCCGCCGAAGGAGACCGTGCACGGCGTCATGGGACCGATGACCTCGGACCAGACGTGGTCGCGGGCGGAGCCCAGGTCAGCGGCGAGGTGGACCTCGAAGTTGTTGGCGGCCAGGCGCTCGGCCACTGCGCTCAGGCGCAGGGCCCAATAGGCCTCGAGAGGCTTGTCCATGGTCTTCTCCTTGCCGCCAGGCGCGGCAGGGTTGGTCTACACGCGATCGATATCCGGCTCAAGCCCGGATGGAAGGGCGGAAAAACCACAGCCTGCGCCTTGACGGGCGGTTATTTCGCTGCTAAACAAATTCGTTCGACTTACTTTGAGGAGCATGCGGAAATGAAACGCACATATCAGCCGAGCAAGATCAGAAGAAAGCGGACCCATGGATTTTTGGTCCGCATGCGGACCAAGGACGGCCGCGCCGTCATCCGTCGCCGTCGGGCCAAGGGGCGGAAAAGATTGACCGTCTAGGGTTCGGCAAGGATCGCCGTTTGCGGAGGCGGCCCGAGTTCACGCACTGTTTCGATACGGGCCGCCGCTACTTTACGCGACATTTTGTGGTGTTCGCCGCACCGCGTCACGACGGCGGCACCTGGCGCATGGGCCTGACCGTGAGCCGCAAGACGGGCAAGGCCGTGGCGCGCAACCGCGTGAAAAGGGTACTGCGGGAGTTTTTCAGACTCTATCAAAATGAGCTCGACGCGCCGCTCGACATCGTTGTCGTGCCCAAGCGGGCACTGGACCCCGAACGCGTCGATTTGAACATGGTCAGGCAAGAATTGCTGCCGGTATTGAAGCGTCTGCGCGAATTTTCCCGCGGCGGTCCCGAGGACCCCGCGCAAGGATGAATCATGCGCAGCCTGCTCGTCGCCGTCATCCGCTTCTACCAGTTGGCCATTTCCCCGCTGTACCCTTCCTGTTGCCGGTTCACGCCCTCCTGCTCCCAGTACGCCCGCGAAGCGGTGCAGAAGCACGGGAGCTTGAAGGGGTCGTGGCTGGCCGTGTTGCGTCTGGCTAGGTGCCATCCGTTGTGCCGGGGCGGCTACGATCCCGTTCCCGATAACGGGCCGAAACGTTCCTGACGCCCGCGGGCGACGCGGATCGTCCAACCCAGAGCCTTTCGAGCAAGGGAGCCGTTGCCGCCCATGGATACCAAGCGCATCATTCTGGCCACCGCCTTGTCGCTGGCCATCGTCGTCCTCTGGTCCTACTTCATGCCCAAGCCCCAGCCGGCGCCCACCCCGCCGCCCTCGACCAGCGCCCCGGCCCAGACGCCTGCGACCCCGGGCCAGCCGGCCTCCCCGGCCGCGGCAGAGCCCGCAACGGCCGCTCCGGCCGCTCCGGTTGTCGCCGGCAAGACCCTGACCGTGCGCACGCCGCTCTTCGAGGCCAAGCTCAATGCCCAGGGCGGGCTGCTCGAGCACTTCACCCTGCTCAGATACCGCCAGACCATCGAGCCCGGTGCGCCCCAGATCGACCTCATTCCCGCGACAGCCGCGGCCAAGGCGCCCTTGGGCCTCATCTGGAACGGCCAGGGCACCTGGTCCGCCGGCACCTGGAGCGTCTCCGGCGAGGGCCTCAACCTGGCCGGCGGCGAGTCCGGCACCCTGCGCTTCACCTGCGCCCTGCCGGGCCTGAACCTGGTGCGCGAGCTGACCTTCAGCGCCGATTCCTACCTGATCAAGGAGAAGGTCCTCATCCACAACGCCGGCTCCGCCCAAATCCAGGGCAAGCTGGCCTTCACCCTGGCCTCGCCGGGTCTGACCACCAAGGACGACCGCTACAACCCCACCCGGGTCGCCTACCTGGCCGGCGGCAGCCGCAAGGAGGAATCCGACAGCGACGACCTGGCCAAGTTCGTACAGGACGTGCCTCCGGTGCAGTGGACCGCGGTCATGAGCAACTACTTCCTCCTGGCCATCGTGCCCGAAATGGACGGCGCGGTCATGGGCGCCCGCTTCGTGGACGACATCTATCGCCTGGCCATCGAGAAAGGCGGGCTCATAGTCGACCCCGGCTCGCAGATCGGCCTGAGCGTCGACTACTACCTCGGCCCCAAGGAAGAGGCCTACCTGAAGAACGTCCCCAACAACCTGGTGGATGCCATCTACTACGGCTTCTTCAACATCATCGCCAAGCCGCTCGTCTGGGGGCTGAATTTCTTCTACAAGTACGTCGGCAACTACGGCCTGGCCATCATGCTGCTGACCTTCTGCATCAAGGTTCTTTTCTGGCCGTTGTCGCAGAAGAGCTACAAATCCATGGACCGCATGCGCAAGCTGCAGCCGATGATGGCCAAGCTCCGGGAAAAGTACAAGGACGACCGGCAGCGCATGAACCAGGAGCTGATGCAGCTCTACAAGACCTACAATGTCAATCCGGCCGGCGGCTGTCTGCCCATGCTCCTGCAGATACCGGTCTTTTTCGGATTGTACCAGGCGCTGCTCGAGTCCATCGAGCTGCGTCACGCTCCGTTCATCGAATACCTGCCTTTCACCGATTACATCTGGCTGGCGGACCTCTCCGCCAAAGACCCCTACTACATCACGCCCCTCATCATGGGCGCGACCATGTTCCTGCAGCAGAAGCTGACCCCTGCTCCCGGCGATCCGACCCAAGCCAAGATCATGCTCTTCATGCCCGTAATCTTCACCTTCATGTTCCTGAACTTCCCCTCGGGCCTCGTGATCTACTGGCTGGTGAACAACGTCCTGTCCATTGCCCAGCAATGGTGGACGCTGAAGAAATCCCAGGCCGCCGGAACAGCTCGCGCCTGATTGAGCGGTGCCCAAAGGAGAGTGTATGAGCGAAGCCAAGGAGTTCACCGGCAAAACTCTGGACGAAGCCATCGATGAGGCCTGCAAGCATTTCGACCTGGAACGTTCCAAGCTCGAGATCGAGATCATCAGCGGCGGCTCGTCGGGCATCTTCGGCTTGGTGGGCAAGAAGAAGGCCATCGTCAAGGCCCGCCCCCGGGCCGCGGCGACCATCCCGATGAAGGAACGGCCGGCCCGGGCCGAGGCCGAAACCCCGGCCAGGGAACCCCGGCTGAGGGACGAGGCGCCGCGCGAGGCCAGGGGCGAAGAGCGCCGGCGCCGGCCCGAGCGCCGCCCGGAGCCGCGGCCCCAGGCCGTGGCCGCCGAAGCCGCGCCGGAGAAACCCAAGCCCGCCGCCCCTGTTCCCGCGCTTGCGCCTGCCCCGGCCGCCGTGCCGGTGGCTGCCAGCGCTCCGGCCGTAGCCCAAATCGCGGTCCCGACCGCCTATGCCCCTCGGATCCCGATCGAGGAGGAAGAGGAGGAGGCCGGCGAGCCGATCGAGGTCGGCACGCCGCTCGACAATCCCGAGCTGGAGGCCCTGCTGCGCGAAGCCGTGACCCGGCTGACCGAGGTCATCGTCGGCCCGGTGGAGATCGAGTTCATCCAGGCCACCGACCGGGTCAAGATCCTGATCAAGGACGAGGAGCAGGCCGGCATCCTCATCGGCCGCGAGGGCCAGACCCTGAACGCCCTGCAGTACCTGGTCAACCGCATCGTGGCCAAGCGCTGGCCCGAGCCGATCAAGATCCAGCTCGACACCGGCGCCTACCGCGAGCGCCAGGACGACAAGCTGCGGCAGATGGCCCTCTTCCTGGCCGACAAGGCCAAGACCATGGGCCGGCCCCAGTCCACCAAGCCCTTGTCCTCCTACCATCGCCGGGTCGTCCACCTGGCCCTGCAGAGCGACGAGTCCATCTCCACCCGCAGCAAGGGCGAGGGCCCCATGAAACGGGTCATCATCGTGCCCAAACGCGAGAAATCGGCTCGGAACGATCAGCCCCAGGCCTAGCATTCCCGGAGGAGGCCCGTCCGGCGGGCCTCCTCCAGATCATGAACACGCGCACCCCGCCCGGCCAGACCATCGTTGCCATCGCCACGCCGCCCGGAGCGGGCGCGGTGGGCATCATCCGCCTGAGCGGCCCCGAGGCCCTGGCCATCGCCGCGCGTCTCTTCCGTCCTTCCCGTTCCACCAGCTCCACGCTTCTCCCGCCCTGGCGCCTGCGCCTCGGCCACGTGCTGGACGCCTCCGGCAGCGTCCTGGACGAGGTCCTGGCCGTGGCCATGCCCGGGCCGCGCTCATTCAGCGGCGAGGACACGGTGGAATTCCACTGCCACGGCAGCCCGGCGGTGCTCGCCTCGATCCTTGACGCCGTGGTAGCGGCCGGCGCCCGGCCGGCCGGCCCGGGCGAGTTCACCTGCCGGGCCTTCCTGAACGGCCGGTTGGACCTGGCCCAGGCCGAGGCCGTGGCCGAGCTCGTCGCGGCCCCGGGGCGCGAGGCGGCCCGGCTGGCGCTGTCCAACCTCTCCGGACTCCTCTCCGCGCGGGTTGCCGCCCTGCGCGACCGTCTGACGGAGCTGCGGGCCGCCATCTGCCTGGCTGTCGATTTCCCCGAGGACGAGACCGACGGCTTCGACCGCGACGGATTTCTCAACCGTCTGGACGAAGTGATGTCCGAGATCCGGGCACTCCTTGCCGCCGGCGAACGCGGCCGGGTGGCGCGCGAGGGGGCGCGGGTGGTCCTGGCCGGAGCGGTCAACGCCGGCAAGTCGAGCCTGATGAACGCCCTCCTCGGCCGGGAGCGGGCCATCGTCACCTCGCAACCCGGCACCACTCGGGACTTCATCGAGGAGCCCCTCGACCTCGGCGGCCTGACCGTACGCCTGGTCGACACCGCGGGCCTCCGCGAAACCGGGGACGCAGTGGAGCGCGAAGGCCTGCGCTTCAGCCGCGAGCTCATGGCCGCGGCCGACCTCGTGGTCCTGGTCGTGGACGGCAGCCGGCCGTCCGCCGCGGGCGGACACGACCTTTCCGGATTTGCGCCCGAGCGGACGCTGGTTGCGCTCAACAAGGCCGACCTGCCGCCGGCCGCGCCCGACCCAATGGTGCGACTCTCAGCCCTGGGCCTGGAAACCCTGCGGCTCTCGGCCCGCACCGGCCAGGGCGTGGATATCCTCGCCAAACGGCTGCGCGAGCGCCTGGCCGGGACCATGCCACAGGGCGAGGCCGCTCCGGCCCCCAACCTGCGCCAGCGCCAGGCCCTCTCCCTGGCCCTGGCCGAGCTGACCGCACTCTCAGCCGACGCCCGGGCCGGGCGTCCCGAGGATATCCTCGGAGTGGGCCTGGAAACGGCCTGCGCCCAGCTTTCGACCGTCACCGGCGAGATCGTCTCCGAAGACGTGCTGGCCGACATCTTCAGCCGCTTCTGCATCGGCAAATAATATCGGTCGGGCCGATGCACGGTCCTGGGAAGAAAAGAGCGAAAGAGGCCACGAGGTGGGGAGAGATGAGCTTGGCTCGCCGTTCGGCTCCTGCCTGAACGCGGCCTTCCTCCTTCACCCTCCCCGGCTGTCTTTGGTTCCCAGACACATCGTCAACGGACCCGCGAGGGCCATGATCCGCCCTTCGTCACCCCAGCTGAAAATCGAAGCCCGTCGGCGCGAAGAGCGCCGACGGGCTTCGATTTTCAGACCGCGGGGTCAAGGGGGATCATCCCCCTTGCGGGGNNCAGCGCCCCTGCCCGCCGGAGGCCCCTAGCACATGGTGGTCACGTCGGAGAAGACCAGGCGCTCTTCGTATTCGGCCTGTTTGCCCTTGTTGAAGCGGGAGACGGGCCGGTAGTAGCCGACGATGCGGGTGTAGACCTCGGCCGCCTCGCCGCAGGTCGGGCACTGGAAGTGCTCGCCGGCCAGGTAGCCGTGGCTGGAGCAGATGGAGAAGGTCGGGGTGATGGACAGGTACGGGATCTTGGTCATGGTGAAGGCTTTGATGATGAAGCGCTTGAGGGCGGCGGTGTCGCTCACGGCCTCGCCGAGATAGGTGTGGAAGACGGTGCCGCCGGTGTAGAGGGGCTGGAGCTGGTTCTGGTGCTCGAGCGCGAAGATGACGTCGTCGGTCAGGCCCACGGGCAGGGTGGTGGAGTTGGTGTAGTAGGGGGTGCCGTTGCCCGAGGTCAGGATGTTCTCGTAGAGGTCGCGGTCGATCTTGGCCAGGCGGTAGCTGGTGCCCTCGGCCGGGGTGGCCTCCAGGTTGTAGAGGTTGCCGGTTTCTTCCTGGAAGCGGCTGGTCAGCTCGCGCAGGTGGTTGAGCAGGCGCTGCATGAGGCGCACGCCGGCCTCGGAGTCGATGCCCTTGCCCAGGAGGTTCAGGCAGGCCTCGTGGCCGCCGACCAGGCCGATGGTGGAGAAGTGGGCCTTGTAGCCGTTCTTCAGGTAGCGCCGCGTCCAGGGGAACATGCCGCGGTTCAGGTTGTCGTTGACCAGCTTGCGCTTGAATTCGAGGGAGTCCTTGGCCAGCTCGGCGTATTCGCTGACGTGCTCGAAGAAGTCCTCCTCGCTCTGGGAGAGGTAGGCGAGCTTGGGCAGGTTGAGCGTGACCACGCCGATGGAGCCGGTCAGGTCGCCGGCGCCGAACAGGCCGCCGGTTTTCTTGCGCAGCTCGCGCAGGTCCATCTGCAGCCGGCAGCACATGGAGCGCACGTCCTCGGGGGAGAGGTCGGAGTTGATGAAGTTCTGGAAGTAGGGCGCGCCGTACTTGGCGGTGAGTTTCAGGAGCAGGTCGCCGAGCTCGCCGTCCCAGGGGAAGTCCTTGGTCACGTTGTAGGTCGGGATGGGGAAGGAGAAGATGCGGCCCTGGTGGTCGCCGGCGAGCATGACCTCGAGGAAGGAGCGGTTGATCATGTCCATTTCCGGGATGAATTCGCCGTAGGTCGCGTCCTGGGCGCGGCCGCCGATGATGACCGCCTCGCTGGCCAGGTGCTTGGGCGGGACGAGGTCGAAGGTCAGGTTGGTGAAGGGGCTCTGGCCGCCCCAGCGCGAGGTGGTGTTCAGGTTGAAGACGAACTTCTGCATGGCCTGGTAGACGTCGGCGTAGGACAAGTTGTCGGCGCGGATGAAGGGCGCGAGGTAGGTGTCGACGTTGTTGAAGGCCTGGGCGCCGGCCCATTCGTTCTGGAGCGTGCCGAGGAAGTTGACCATCTGGCCGAGCGCGGTGTCGAAGTGCTTGGCCGGGCCGGCGCAGGACCGGCCTTCCAGCCCGAAGCCTTCGAGCAAAAGGTCTTTGAGCGACCAGCCGGCGCAGTAACCGGCCAGACCGAAGGACAGGTCGTGGATGTGGAAGTAGCCGTGCTTGTGGGCCTGGCGGATCTCTTCGGGATATTTCTCCAGGGCGTAGCGGGCCTGGACCGTGCCCGAGAGGTGGAGCATGAGGCCCTGGAAGGAGTGGGTCATGTTGGCGTTTTCCGAGACCCGCCAGTCGGCCTTGGACAGGTAGGTGTCGATGGTCTCGGTGATGTCCAGGTAGGCCTCATGCTGCTCGCGGATCTGGCGGCGCTTCTCGCGGTAGAGGATGTAGCGCTTGGCCACGTGGAAGAGCCGGCTCTCCATGAGCACCTGCTCCACCGTGTCCTGGACGTGCTCCTGCTCCGGGACCTCGGTGTCAGCGAGCTTGATCTCGACCTTCTTGGCCAGCCGCTTGGCCAGGAGCGGATCCTTGATGCCGCTGGCCTTGAGGGCTTTCAGTATGGCCAGGGCGATGCGCTCCAGCGACCAGGTCTCCAGGCAGTTGTCTCGCTTCTTGATGAGCTTGGGCATGGTTCCTCCCCGGGGGGACGAAAGGTTGAACGGTAAGCTCGCAGCCGGCCGGCAGGTAGCCTGCGGCGGTGCGGATGTCGTCGTCGCGCAAGCCTGGTACGCGGGTCAGGCGGAAGCGGATGGTGTCCGGCAGGCGCCGGGCCAGGTCGAATATCCGGTTCAGGTTGTCCCGGGCCTCGGCGGCGCTGACCTGTCCGCCAGTCAGCTCCGGGTACATCTCGAAGGGGCCTTTGACGTCCACGCTGGCGGCCTGGATCAGGCCGTCCTCGAGAATCTCGGCCAGAACATCCGGGCGCATGCCGTTGGAGTCGAGCTTGACCGGCAGGCCGGCAGCGGCGATCTCGCGCAGGAAGCCGGGCAGGTCCGGGACCATGGTCGGCTCGCCTCCGGAGATGACCACTCCGTCGAGCCAGCCGGAGCGGCGGGCAAGGAGCCGGGCCACGTCGGGCGGGAAGAGGCCCGGGTGCTGCTCGGGGTGCCAGGCGATGCCGGCGTTGTGGCAGGTGGGGCAGCGCAGGTTGCAGCCCCCGAAGAAGAGAACCAGGCTGGGGTGTCCGGGCCAGTCGCACAGGCTCATGCGGACAAGTCCGCGCAGGTGGCTCCAGGCAAGCGATCCGGTCGTGACCATAGGTCGTGTCGATTCCCGGCCCGGGGCGTAACCGCGGGCGGCGTCTTGTTCCGGCATCCTCGTGCCGGAAGCAGATCAAGGGTGGCTTCGGGCTGGTCTTCTGGCTCGCCCCAGGTCGCGCGCCTTCCCGGACATCTTGTCCAGTGGCTTGTCGCGCGACCCCCTCTACCTCGTGGGGCTGACAGCGGCGGGACCGCCCCGGGTTTGCACCGGGTTCCCATTTCACGCCCATGCGGGCGACCCGAAGTCTTCCGGTTCCCCTGCGCGCGGGCGGCGCGGATCATGGAAGAACCAAGTCAGGCAGTATGTAGGCCAGCTTCCGCGCTTTGTACAGCGCTGTGCGATTTCCGGCGCGGCACGCTAACCCGGCGCGATATCAATGGAAAGCAGAGATATACAAAGGCTGTTCAGACCTCTCCACACGCTGTGCAGAAGCCGCTGGCCGGCAAGCCTGCGGGGTCGGGGGGGAGGTCCGGGGGCAAGAGGTTTTTTTTCTCCACAGCCGCATGCGCAGTCCGAGCGGAAATTGACGCGGCCGGTCCGCATCCGGAACCGGCCGCAGGTTCAGGTCACAGGCAGCAGGGGCGGCCTACTCGCCGTCGATCTCCTTCTTGCGCTCCTCGAGGGTCAGGTTCCAGTGGGGGAAGCCGTCCTTGGTCCGGCGGACCTTGATGAAGGCTTCCTCGGTCTTCTTGATCTTGGTGGCCATGATCACGTCGTGGCCGTCGATCTCGGCCCAGGCGCCGTAGGCCTTGATCTGCAGGCCGCCGCGCAGGTCGAGCTTCTTCAAGTCCTCCTCGACGAAGCTCTTGGGGCCGAGCTGGACCACGACCTCGTTGCCGTCGGCCTTGTCCTTCATGACCAGGGCGAGGCCCGGGGCCATGCCGGGCAGCGGGGTGACGTCGATCACCCGGTCGTAGAAGCCCTTGATCTTGTCGAACTCGGCGGGGTCGTATTTCTTGTCGTACTCGCCGCCGCTCTCCCAGCCTTTCAGGCCGTCGCCCTTGGAGGAGGACGCCTGGTCGCCGCTGCAGGCCGGCAGGGCAAGAAAGGCAAGAAACAACAGTATCAGGGCCGTCGAGGCGTGGCGCATTGAGTCACTCCTTGGCATTGGCGTTCGCGTGATTCTTTCGGCATGATAACCATACCGTCCGGGCGGGGCAAGCCCGGCTCTTGCCAGAAATTTCCTTCCGGGGTATAAGTAATTTCCTTCCACGGACGGAAGACAGCTGACCTGATCCGCCAACCGCCCCGGGAAGGGGACGGCCGGCGGGCGCAACAGTTTGCGCCCGGGAGAGGACATGCAGGTCCGTCCACAGACCTCCGCCACCGCCAGCACCGCCGATGTCGCCAGTCAGACCGGCCAGGGTAGTCCCTTGCGCATCAGCCGGGAGAGCATCGGCCTGTCGCTCGGGCGGCTCGGCGTCACGCTCTCCTCGGAGAAGGTCGAGCTCGACCCCGCGAGCTTGAGTTTGCAGTCCCGCAGCGCGGCAGAGGGCGACCAGGCCCGAACCTTCGCCTCGATCCTGGCCGCGGCCAAGGCCCGGGCCGGCAGCTACACCTCCTCGGACGCGCCGCTCGGACGGCTCGGGGTCATGCGCCGGGGCCTGGCGGCCTATGCCCAGGCGGCCCTGGAGGGCGCCGGGGCGGCCCCCGCCAGCCTGGGCTTTGCCGCCGTGATCTAGCCTCCCTGTTTTTTTCCTTGTCTTGCCTCTCCCCTGCCCATTGTGTACCACCAAGGCTAGGGCTTGCGGGCCTGGCCTTCTCCCCCCGCGCCCCGGTTGCACCATGGACGACCAGCACTACACAGGCACCGTGACCGCCATCCGCGGCAGCGTGGTCGAGATGCACTTTCAGGGCGGCCTGCCGGCGCTCGACGCCCTGGTTCGGGCCGGTGGAGCGCAGCTCCCGGTGCCCGTGGCCGTGGAGGTCACCGACCACGTCGGCGGCAACCTGGTGCGGGGCATCGCGCTGGGTTCCACCGCCGGGCTCGGCCGCGGCGACCCGGTGGCCAGCGACGGCCGGCCGCTCCTGGCCCCGGTCGGCCGAGGTCTTCTCGGGCGCATGTTCAACCTCTTCGGCCAGCCCATCGACGGCGGGCCCCTGCCCGACGGCCTTGCCTGGCGCGAGATCCACCAGCCGCCCATCCCGCTCGCCCGGCGGACCACCAGGGAGGAGGTCTACCTGACCGGGATCAAGGCCATCGACCTGCTGGCGCCCTTGGAACGCGGCGGCAAGGCCGGGCTCTTCGGCGGGGCCGGCGTGGGCAAGACGGTCATCATCACCGAGCTCATCCACAACATGGTCGGCCGCCACCGGGGCGTGTCCATCTTCTGCGGCATCGGCGAGCGCTGCCGCGAGGGCGAGGAACTCTACCGCGAGATGCGTGAGGCCGGGGTGCTCGGCAGCACGGTCATGGTCTTCGGCCAGATGAACGAGCCGCCCGGCGCCCGCTTTCGTGTCGGCCACACCGCCCTGACCATGGCCGAGCACTTCCGCGACGATGCGGGCCAGGACGTGCTCCTGCTCATCGACAACATCTTCCGCTTCATCCAGGCCGGCATGGAGCTCTCGGGGCTGCTCGGCCGGCTGCCCTCGCGCCTGGGCTACCAGCCGACCATGGCCACCGAGCTGGCCGCCCTGGAGGAGCGCATCTCAAGCTCCGAACGCGCGGCCATCACCAGCATCCAGGCCGTCTACGTGCCGGCCGACGACCTGACCGACCCGGCCGCGGTGCACACCTTCGCCCACCTCTCCGGGGCCATCGTGCTCTCGCGCAAGCGGGCCAGCGAAGGCCTCTATCCGGCCATCGACCCGCTGGCCTCGCGCTCCCAGATGCTGACCCCCGGCGTGGTCGGCCTGCGCCACTACCAGGTGGCCCAAAGCGTGCGCAAGGTCCTGGCCGAGTACGAGGATTTGAAGGACATCATCGCCATGCTCGGCATCGAAGAGCTCTCAAGGGACGACCGGCGCACGGTCTACCGCGCCCGGCGCCTGGAGCGCTTCCTGACCCAGCCCTTCTTCACCACCGAACAGTTCACCGGCCGCTCCGGACGCATGGTCGAGCTTACCGCGACCATCGACGGCTGCGAGCGCATCTTAAGCGACGAGTTCGCCAACGTGGAGGAGAGCGCCCTGTACATGATCGGCGGCGTGGACGAGGTGGCCCTGCCATGAGGTTGCGCGTCTGCCTGCCGTCACGGCTCTTTCTCGACACGAAAGACGTATCCAAGGTCCGGGCCGAGGGCGCGGGCGGCGAGTTCACCCTGCTCCCCCGGCACATCGACTGTGTTACCGCCCTGGTGCCGGGCCTGCTGCTCTATGTGGACGCAGGCGGCGCCGAGCGTTTCCTGGCCGTGGACGAGGGCCTGCTGGTCAAGATCGGGCCGGAGGTGGACGTGGTCACGCGCTACGCCGTGGCCGGCGAGCTCGGCGACCTGCGCCTGGAGCTGACCAAGTTGTTGTCCGGCGTCTCCGAGCGCGAGCGGGCGGCGCGCTCGGCCGTGGCCCGGCTGGAGGCGCATTTCGTCCGCCGCTTCAGCGATTTCGGCAGGCCGTGAGGCAGGATATGGACGAAAACAAGAAAAAGCCCGACAACCTGGCCCGGACCGTGGGCGGCAAGGAGGAGCGCCGCGTGCGCGCCCGGGAGAAGGGCGTGCAGAGCGCCTGGTTCGGGCTCGGCACCTTCGGCGTGGTCGGCTGGTCCGTGGCCCTGCCCTTGGTCCTCCTGACGCTGGCCGGCCTGTGGATCGACCGGCGCTACCCGAGCCGCTACTCCTGGACCCTGACGCTGCTGTTCCTCGGGCTGGTCGTCGGCTGCCTGAACGCCTGGTACTGGATCGGCCGCCAGCGCCAGGCCATCGAACGCGAGAGGGAACATGACCGCGATTGACCCCGTGAAGCTCATCTCCGGTTTGCTCTGGGGCGCGCTCTGGGGGGCGCTCCTCGGCGCCTTCTTCTTCGGCGGGCTGTGGCTCACCCTGCGCAGATTCGCCGCCCGCCCCAGGTCCAGGGCCTTCATGCTGGCGAGCTTCGGCCTGCGGGCGCTGGTCGTGCTGGCCGGGCTCTTTGCCGCCTACCGCCTCCACCCGCCGGCGCTGGCCGGCGCCCTGGCCGGCTTCCTCCTGGCCCGCCTGGCCGCGACCCGCCTGGTCCGTTCCGGGCTTCCAGGAGGCCGGCCGTGAGGATCAGCCCGGATGCGGTCGTCCTCTGGCAGTGGGGCTTTGCCCAACTCAACCTGACCATCCTCTTCACCTGGCTGGTCATGGCCCTGCTCCTGCTCTTCGCCTTCATCGCCACCCGGCGCCTGCGCTCCGACGAGCACCTGGACCACTGGCAGAACCTGCTCGAGGCCATAGTCGAAGGCATGCTGACCCAGATCAGGGAGATCACCCAGGCCGAGCCCGAGCCCTTCCTGCCCTTCCTCGGCAGCCTGTTTCTGTTCATCGTGGTCGCGAACGTCCTGTCCGTGGTGCCGGGCTTCGAGCCGCCCACGGGTTCGCTGTCCACCACCGCGGCCCTGGCGGCCTGCGTCTTCGTGGCCGTGCCGGGCTACGGCATCGCCCGCATCGGGCTTACCGACTATCTGCGCAACTACATCCGGCCAAGCCCCCTCATGCTGCCCTTCACCGTCATCGGCGAGCTTTCGCGCATTCTGGCCCTGGCCATGCGCCTCTTCGGCAACGTCATGAGCGGCACGATGATCGCCGCCGTGCTCCTGGCCGTGACCCCGCTCCTCTTCCCGGTGGTCATGCAGCTCCTGGGGCTCTTAACCGGCGTGGTCCAGGCCTACATCTTCGCCGTCCTGGCCGCGGTCTACATCGGCGCCGGCTTCGAGATCCAGGACAGGAGCGGCCGGCCGGAAACGACAACCTGAAGGAGAATGAACATGGACGCTTCCGTTTGGGTGGCCGTGGCCTCCATCGTCTCGGCCGGCATCTGCATGGGCATCGGCTCCATCGGCCCGGCGCTGGGCGAAGGCCGGGCGCTGACCCAGGCCCTGGCCTCCATTGCCCAGCAGCCCGACGAGTCGAACACCATCGTGCGCACGCTTTTCGTAGGCATGGCCATGGTCGAGTCCACGGCCATCTACTGCCTGGTGGTGGCCATGATCCTCATCTTCGCCAACCCCTTCTGGAACCACTTCCTGGGACAGGCCGGAGGCTAGGGCCGTGCTCATCGACTGGTTCACCGTCGGCGCCCAGGCTCTCAACTTCCTGATCCTGGTCTACCTGCTGAAACGTTTCCTCTACGGCCCCATCGTCAAGGCCATGCGCGAACGAAAGGAGCGTATCGAGGACAGCCTGGCCCAGGCCCGGGCCGAGCGGGCGGCGGCCGAGTCCCTCTCGCGCCGGCTGGAGGATGACCGCGCCGCATTGGACGCCGCGCGCGAGGCGCTTCTGGCCGAGGCGCGCCGCGAGGTCGAGCAGTATCGCCTGGAGGCCAGGGACAAGGCCCGGGGCGAGGTCGAGGAGCTGCGCCGGGCCTGGGAGAAGCACCTCGCCGACGAGCAGGCGGCCTTCGAGCGCGAGTTCCAGACCCTGGTCGTGGACGCGGCCGTCGACCTCTCCCGGCGCGCGGTGGCCGAGCTGTCCGGCGAGCGATTCGAGTCCGCCCTGGTCGAGACGGCGGTGAAAAAGCTGCGGACCTACAGCCTGGAGGACCATCCGGCGGCGCCCGAGGCCGTGGTGCGCACCGGCTTCGCCTTGGGCCCGGAGCAGAAGGCTGCCTTGGCCGAGGCCTTGGCCGGGCTGGGCCTGGAGGACGAACCGCTGTTCCAGGTCGATCCAGCCCTGGGTCCGGGGGTGGTCGTGCGCCTGGGCGACCACCGGCTCGAATGGAGCTTCGCCCGCTATTTCACCGAGCTGCGCGAGACCTCCCTGAACGCGCTCATCCCCGGCGGCGGAGGCCGGCAGTGAGGGAGCCGCGCAGCCTCTCCGGGAGCGCCCGCGAGGCGCTCTCCGCGCTTACCCGCACGTCCGGGGAGCAGGCCCCGGAGCTGGACGCGCGCGAGGTCGGCTGGGTCACCTCCGTGGGCCAGGGCGTGGCCTGGGTAGGCGGGCTTTCGCGCATCCGCTCCGAGGAGCTGGTGACCATCGGCGCGGGCGTGCTCGGCCTGGCCCTGGACATCCTGCCGGACAGCCTGGGCGTGGTGCTGCTCGGCGGCGGCCGGGGGCTGGCCGCGGGTGACGAGGTCGTACGTTCGGGCCAGGTCTTGTCCGTGCCCGTGGGCGAATCCTTGCTCGGACGGGTGCTCGACCCCATGGGCCAGCCGCTGGACGGCCGCGGCCCCGTGCGCTTCGAGGAGCGCTGGCCGGTCTCGCGTGAGGCCCCGCCGATCATCGCCCGGGCGCCGGTGGAGGTGCCGCTGGCCACGGGCCTGAAAGTCGTGGACGCGCTCATCCCCATCGGCCGCGGCCAGCGCGAGCTGATCCTGGGCGACCGCCAGAGCGGCAAGACGGCCATCGCTGAGGCGGCCATCGTCAACCAGAAAGGCTCCGGCGTCGTGTGCGTCTACTGCGCCATCGGCCAGCGCAGCGCCGGCACGGCCCGGGTCATCGAACGCTTGAGGCGGGCCGGGGCGCTCGACTACACCCTGGTGGTCGTGGTCGCGGGCGAGGACGAGCCCGGCCTGCAGTACGTCGCGCCCTACGCGGCCACGACCATGGCCGAATTCTTCATGGCCCGGGGCCGGGACGTGCTCGTGGTCTACGACGACCTGACGCGCCACGCCCGGGCCTACCGCGAGCTCTCGCTGCTGCTCAGACGTCCGCCCGGCCGCGAGGCCTTTCCCGGGGACATCTTCTACATCCACTCCCGGCTCCTGGAGCGGGCCACGCACCTTGCGCCCGGCCACGGGGGCGGCTCGCTCACCGCCCTGCCGATCATCGAGACCGAGGCCCAGAATCTGTCCGCCTACATTCCCACCAACCTCATCTCCATCACCGACGGCCAGATCTACGTCAATCCCGACCTCTTCCAGAAAGCCGTGCTGCCGGCGGTGGACGTGGGCCGGTCGGTCTCGCGGGTCGGCGGCAAGGCCCAGCTGCCGGCCTACCGCAAGGTCGCCGGGGACCTGAAGCTGGCCTACTCCCAGTTCCAGGAGCTGGAGAGCTTTTCGCGCTTCGGCACACGCCTGGACGACCGCACCCGGGCCAAGCTGGAGCACGGCCGCAGGGTGCGCGAGGTCCTGAAGCAGGGCGAGTTCGACCTGTTGTCGCCTGCGGAGCAGATCGCCATCCTGTACGCCGTGGCCGAGGGGCTCTTCGATCCCCTGCCCCTTGCCCAGCTGGAGGCGGCCCAGGCACACATCGTCTCGCGCCTGCGCGGGGATGCGCAGCTGGCCGCAGAGGTTGTCGCGGCCGAGCCGGACAGCGGGTTGTGGGAACGATTATCAGGCCTGCTGGCCGAGATCCTGAGGGAGCTCTAGTGCAGACCCTGGAAGCCTTGCAGCGCAAGATCGACACCGCCGACGATCTCTTGTCCGTGGTCAAGACCATGAAGAGCCTGGCCGCGGTCTCCATCCGCCAGTTCGAGGCCGCGGCCGCGGCACTGGAGCGCTACGACCAGGTGGTCGGGCTGGCCTGGCAGGCGCTCTTCCGTTTCCACGGCGGCCAAGCCCCGGAAGCCCCGGACGACCGGGCGGTGGTATTGGTCATCGGCTCGGACCAGGGCATGTGCGGCCAGTTCAACGAGGCGCTGCTGGAGACGGCACGCTCGACCATGGACGAGCTGGCCGGCCGGGGCCTTATGGTCAGCGCCTGGAGCGCCGGGGAACGGGCGCGCGCCGGGCTCGGCGAGGCCGGATACGCGGTCAGGGAGCATTTCAGCCTGCCCGGCTCGAGCCAGGGCGTGACCGCGGCGGTCCAGGACATCCTGGAGGCCTACGAGGCCGCGCGGCGGCGCCGGGGCGGGCGGACCCTGGTGGTCGTGGCCAACCGGCCGCAGAAGGAGCGCATCTTCACGCCCGCGAGCCGCATCGTCCTGCCCCTGGACGCCGACTGGCTGGCCCAGTACGCCCACCGGCCCTGGCCGGGCAGGTCCATCCCCAGGCTCGGCCTCGCGCCGGATGCGCTCTTCAGCCGGCTCTTCGCCCAGTATCTGGCCGTGGCCCTGCACCGGGCCCTGGCCCAGTCCCTGGCCGCCGAGAACGCCGCCAGGCTCGCCGCCATGCAGGCCGCGGAGAAGAACATCGAGGAACGGGCCGGGGAGCTGGCAGCAAGCTACCGCGAGACCCGCCAGAACGCCATCACCGCCGAGCTCCTGGACATCGTCTCGGGCTTCGAGGCCCTGGGCGGGGTTGGGGGCCGGGGCTAGAGATTCTCGTAGACCACCCGGCCGTCGAAGACCGTCAGGCAGACAGAAACTGCGGGGATGTCCGCGGGAGCCACGCGGTAGATGTCCTCAGACAGGACGACCAGGTCGGCCAGGGCGCCGGGGGCGATGACCCCCAGCTCGCCCAGCCGCCCGGCGATGGCCGCCGGGCCGGCGGTATAGGCCCGCACGGCCTCGGCCACGCTCAGGCGCTGCTCCGGGTGCCAGCCGCCCGCGGGCTCGCCGCTTTCCCGCTGCCGGGTGACCGCGGCGTGGACGCCCCTCAGTGGGCTCGGGTCGGCCACCGGGCAGTCCGAGCCGAAGGCCAGGGGCAGGCCGTGGGCAAGCAGATCGCGGAAGCGGTAGCAGAGGCGGCCCTGTTCGCCGAGGTTCCGCTCGATGAGCGCCAGGTCGTCGGTGGCCTGCAGCGGCTGGACCGAGGCGTGGACGCCGCTGGCCGCGAGCCGGACGAGGTCCTCGTCGCGGATCATCTGCACGTGCTCCACCCGGTGCGGGGCTGCGGGCAGAGGCATGGCCGGATCGCGCTGGCGGGCGAGGCTTTGGAGGGCCGCGGCCAGGTCGCGGTTGGCCCGGTCGCCGATGGCGTGCACGGCCACGGCCAGGCCGGCCCGCTCGGCGCGCTGCACGGCGGCCTTGATTTCGGGCACGGGGGTCAACGGGATGCCGCTACCGCCGTCGGCGTAGCGCTCCAGGAGCCAGGCCGTGCCCGCGCCCATGGAGCCGTCGGCGAAGAACTTGACGTGCCCGAGCTTGAGTCGCGCGCTGCCCAGGCCCGTGCGCAGGCCCAGGGCGATGGCCTCGTCCAGGAGGTCCCCGGGCAGGCAGACCCAGGCCCGCAGCGCTAGCCTGCCCTCTCCCTCCAGGCGCTGCCAGGCGCGCAGGGCCTGCGGGCCTTCGCTGCCGCCCATGAGCCGAAAATCGTGGACCGTGGTGATGCCATGCGCGTGCAGCGCGGGCATGGCCGCGGCCATGGCCCGGGTCACGGCCTCGTCCGAACCGGCGAGCATGACGCCCTTGACCGGGTTGATGGCCAGGTCTTTCAGCACCCCGTTCAGCCGGCCCTCACTCGTGCGGCCGAAGATGCCCTGGGCCGGGTCCGGCGTGTGGCGGTTGACCTCGGCCAGGGCCAGGGCCGCGGAGTTGGCCACGGCCAGGTGCAGGTCGGAACGGAAAAGCAGCACCGGGTTATCCGGGGCCGCGGCGTCCAGGTCCGCGCGCAAGGGCGTGCGGGCCTCACTCCAGGCCGACTCCTCGAAGCCCTGGCCGGTGATCCAGGCGCCCCTGGGCGCGGCCGCGGCCGCGGCCCGGACCCGCGCCAGGAGCTCGGCCAGGGATGGCACGCCGGTCAGCACCAGTTGCTGCCGGCCGATGGCCCAGTCGAAATAGTGGATGTGGCTCTCGGCGAAACCGGGCAGCAGCAGCCGTCCGCCCAGGTCGATGATCTCGGCCCGGGCGCCGGCCAGGGCCCGGACCTCCTTCTCCTCGCCCACGGCCTCGATGCGCCGGCCGTTCACGGCCACGGCCGAGGCCAGGGGACGGGCCGCGTGCTGGGTGCGGACCACGGCGTTGACGAAGACCAGCGTGGCCATGGCGGCTCCTTAGGCTCTTTTTGCGGCCAGGAAGGCCTGCAGCCGGTCCATGGCCGTGGCCAGGCGGGCCTTGTCCACGGTCGCGGCCAGGCGCAGGCAGCCCTGGCCCGAGGGGCCGAAGGCATACCCCGGCACCGTGGCCACCCGGGCCGTATCCACCAGCTCGAAGGCCAGGGCGCGGCAGTCCCGACCGAAGGTCGAGAAGTCGGGGAAGATGTAGAAGGCCCCACGCGGCCGGCTGACGCGCACCCCGGGCATGGCCGCCAGGCGCTCGTAGAGGTAGTCCACGCGCTCCCCGAAGGCCTTGGCCATGGCCGCAAACGGCGCGGGATCGCAGCGGAGCGCGGCCAGGGCGGCGCGCTGGCCCACGGAGCTGGCGCAGGAGGTGGAGTAGTTCACCACTTTCAGCATCTGCTCCATGAGATACCCGGGGCCGAAGGCGTAGCCCACGCGCCAGCCGGTCATGGCGCACCACTTGGAGAAGGACTTGATGACCACGGTGCGCTCGGCCATGCCCGGCCGGGTGGCGATGGACTCGAAGGGTGCGCCGTAGACCAGCCGGTCGTAGACCTCGTCGGAGATGACGAAAAGATCGGCGGCAACCGCCACCTTGGCGATCTCGTCCAGCGTGGGTCCTGGTATGACCGCGCCGGTCGGGTTGCAGGGCGAGTTGAGGATGAGCACCTTGGCTTTCGGCCCCACGGCCGCGGCGATGGCCTCGGGCCTGGGCACGAAGCTGTCCGTAAAGCGCGTCGGCACGTGTACCGGCCGGCCCCCGGCAAAGGCGATGTGCGCCAGGTAGTCGGGGAAGTGGGGCTCGGGCAGGAGGACCTCGTCGCCCTCCTCCAGGAGCGTGCGCAGGGCCGCGGTCAGCCCTCCCATGCCGCCGTGGGTAACCAGGATGCGCCCGGCCGGGATGTCGAGTCCCTGATGGGAGGCGAGGTCGGCCGAGATGGCCGCGCGCAGCTCCGGGTCGCCCTGGGAGGCGGTGTAGTGGGTGTGGCCGGCCAGGGCGTCGGCCATGGCCGCGCGGGTCACGGCCTCGGGGGTGACGAAGTCGGGCTCGCCGATGGACAGGGAGATGACGTCGGGCGTCTCATTGGCGCGCTGCATCATCTCGCGGATGACGCTGTAGCGCAGCTCGCGCACGCGGCGTGAGAGTCGATCCTTCATGGCGTCCTTCATTGCACGTAGCCGAGCAGGCGGGGCACGAAGAGGATGAGGTCGGGCACGTAGGTCACGACCATGAGCAGCGCGAGCTCGAGGATGATGAAGGGCGTGACCGCCCGGACGATGCGCGTAAACGGCAGCCCGGTCACGCCGCAGACCACGAACAGGCAGACGCCGAGCGGCGGGGTCAGCAGGCCGACCACGATGTTGAAGACCATGATGAAGCCGAAATGGAGCGGGTCAACGCCCACGGCCTGGGCGACTTTCAGCAGCGTCGGCGCGAGGATGATGATCGTCGCTCCGCCCTCCTCGAACATGCCGACCAGGAGCAGGAGCACGTTGATGATGAGCAGGATCAGGAAGTGGCTCGACGTGAGGCTCAGCATGGCCTCGGCGATGCGCGTGGGGATCTGCTCCGAGGTCAGGACCCAGGCGAAGATGTTGGCCGTGCCGATGATGAGCAGCAAAACGGCCGTGGTCACGCCGCTGTGCACGAAGATGCTTTTCAGCTCCGAGAAGGACATCTCGCGGTAGACGAAGCGTCCCAGGATGAAGGCATAGAGCACGGCCACGGCCGCGGCCTCGGTGGCGGTGAAGATGCCGCCCAGGATGCCGCCGAGGATGATGACCGGGGAGAGGAGCGCCGGCCCGGCCGAGACGAAGGCCCGCCACAGGCGGGGCAGGCTGAAGGGCTCGGTCTCGCGCGGGAACTTGCGGCGTACGGCGATGACGTAGCTCATGACCATCATCGACAGCCCCATCAGCGCGCCGGGCAGGAAGCCGCAGGCGAAGAGCCCGCCGATGGACAGGCCGGTGGTCACGCCCATGATGACCATGAAGATGGACGGCGGGATGATCGGGCCCATGGTCGAGGCCGCGGCGGTGAGGGCCGCGCTGAAGCCGGCCGGGAAGCCCTTGCGCACCATGCCGGGCACCAGGATGGTGCCGATGGCCGCGGCGTCGGCCACGGCCGAGCCGCTGATGCCTCCGAAGAACATGGAGGCGACCACGTTGGTGTGGGCGAGCCCCCCCGGGATGCGGCCGACGAGCACGTTGGCGAAGTCGATGATCCGCCGGGTGGTGCCGCCCCGGTTCATGAGCTCGCCGGCCAGGACGAAGAAGGGCACGGCCATGAGCGGAAAGGAGTCGATGCCGGTGAACATGCGCTGGGCCATGAGTTTGAGCGGCACGTCGGCGGCCACGAGGGCGGCCAGGGAGGTCAGCCCCAGGCAGAAGGCCACAGGCACGCCGAGGGCCAGCGTCAGGCAGAAGACCAGGGCGATGAGGGTGATCACGGCCGGCTGTCCCCTTCGCCCGGAGCCGGGCAGGATGTGTCCTCGAGGCTCAGGGTGGCCGAGGCGATCTTGGCCTTGGAACCGGCAGGGGTGGGCCAGCGGTCCTCGAGCATGTCGGCCAGGATGTTCAGCATCATCATGGCCGCACCCGCCGGGATGGCCAGATAGGGCACGAGCATGGGCAGCTCCAGGCCAGGCGAGTACTGCTCGGCGTTGAACGCGGCCAGGGCAACGCCCTCCTTGAGCAGCACGGCCAGGAGGACGAGCATGGCGCACTGGACCAGCGGCACGAGATACCGGTCGTAGATCCCGGGCGGCAGCTTGTCGACGAAGACGCGCACGCCGATGTGCCGGCCGCGGCGCAGGGCCACCACGCTGCCGAGCATGCCCAGCCAGATCATGAGGTAGCGCGCGAGCTCCTCGCTCCAGGGCAGGGGCAGGTAGATGACGTAGCGGGCGAAGACCTGGAAGAGGATGACCGCGGTCATGACCAGGCCGAGGACGAGGAGCAGCACGCTGCCGACGGCCACCTGAAGGTTGGCCAGGGTGTTGACCGCGAACGACAGGCGGGAGATCGGGGAAGAATTGGTCATGGCTGGCTTGCGAAGAGAGCGGGACGGCCGGGAGTCACCGGCCGCCCCGCCCATGGTCGGACGTTACTGCTTGGGCACTGCGGCGTAGAGGTCGTTGGCCTTCTTGATGGTCTCGGCGACGATGGCCTCGGTCCTACCGTCGACCTTGGCCTCGGCCACGGCGACAGCCTTCAGGGTCTTGTCAACCCATTCGGCGCCGATCTTCTCCTTGATGAACGCAAGGCCGGCGGGCTGGGCCAGGGCCTTGAAGGCATCATGCTCGGCCGGGGTCGGCTGGTAGATCTCCATGCCGGCCTGCCTCAGCTTGTCCAGGCCGTTCAAGTCCACTTCCTGGTTGAAGCCGTCGTGGGCCAGGGCCAGGGCCTCGGCGGCCTCGGCCACGACCTTCTGCTGCGCGGGGTCAAGCTTCTGGTAGAAGGCCTCGCCGATGAAGACGTAGAGCGGGTTGTAGAGGTGGCCGGAGAGGACCATGTACTTCTGGACCTCGTAGAACTTCATGTCGGTGATGAGGCTCACCGGACACTCCATGCCGTCCACGACCTTCTGCTGCAGGGCCATGTACAGCTCGCCGAAGGCGATCGGCGTGGGGTCGGCGCCCAGGGCCTTGACCATGGCCATGTGCGCCGGGTTCTGCATGGTGCGGATCTTCAGGCCCTTCATGTCGGCCGGAGTGCGCAGGGGCCGGGTATTGTCGGTGAAGTGGCGGAAGCCGTTCTCGGTGGTGGCCAGGATGCGCACGCCGGTCTTCTTCAGGAAGCCCTCGTTGAACTCCTTGGCCGTGTCGCTCTTGAAGAACTCCCAGGCGGCCGGGGCGCTCGAGAAGAGAAACGGGATGTCGTAGAGCATGCCCGGGGGGTAGAAGCCGGGGACCGGGCCGCCGGACAGGGTGCCCATCTGGATGGTGCCCATCTGGATGCCTTCCAGGGCCTCGCGCTCGTCGCCGAGCTTGCTGGCGTGGTAGGCCTGGACCTCGACCTCGCCCTTGGTCCCGGTCTCGACCAGGTGCTTGAAGACGGCCACGGCCTTGACCGTGCGGTTGTCCGGCTTGTCGGGGCCGGCGTTGGCCAGCTTGATGACCACCTTGGCGGCGGCCACCTGGGCCAGGAGCAGGCAGAGGAGACAGGCGAGGAGCAGGCGAACGGCATGTTTCATGATCGGTCTCCGTATAAAAATGTGCGACGTGTGCGGCCCTGGACCGCTTGGCAACGGGCCGGGTCGAGCCTTTGCATCATTTATGCCCGTAAAAAACGTCAGTCATGCCGGCCTGTTCCGGCCTATCCCGGTACATCGCCGAAACATGTATGACAAAATCGTGCATCAGCCCCGGTATATGACGCACTGGGCTGACGAAATTGTCCAACGCCGCACCGGCGGTCAGCCCGCCAGCTGCGCTTCCAGGGCGGCGAAGGCTTTTTCCAGGCCCTCGGGCGCGGTGCCGCCGGCCTGGGCCAGGTCGGGCCGGCCGCCGCCCGAGCCGCCGACCGCCGCAGCCACGTCCTTGATGAGTGCGGGCGCGGTGAAGCGGCCGTGGAGATCCTTGCTCACGGACAGAATCAGCATGACCTTGCCGGTCTCGTCCACCGCGGCCAGGAGCGCCACGCCCGAGGCCATCTTGGAGCGGATGTCGTCCATCTGCTCGCGCAAAACCTTGACGTTCGGCACGTCGACCTTGACCGCCAGGAGCCTAACGCCGTTCACGACCCGGGCCTCGCTCATCAGGTCGCGCGATTCGCCGGAGAGAAGGCGCGCCTGGAGCTGCTCCTTCTCCCTGGCCAGGGCTTTCAGCTCCTTTTGCAGCGCCTGGACCTTGGCCACCACGTCGCTCGGCGGGGATTTGAGCGCCGCGGCGGCCTGCGCGATCTCCTCGCGCATGGCCTGGTAGCCGGCCAGGGCGTTCAATCCGGTCACCGCCTCGATGCGCCGGATGCCGGCGGCCACGCCGGAGTCCGAAAGAATGGCGAAGAGCCCGGCCTGGCCCGTGGCTTTGAGGTGCGTGCCGCCGCACAACTCCATGGACACGCCCGGGACCTCGACCACGCAGACCGTGTCGCCGTACTTCTCGCCGAACAGGGCGGTGGCGCCGCGCGCAATGGCCTTGGCCTGGGACAGGTATTCGCGCAGGACCGGCCGGTCGTCGAGGATGGCCCGGTTGACCTCGTCCTCCACGGACCTGATCTCCTCCGGAGTCAGGGCGGAGATGTGGGTGAAGTCGAAGCGCAGGCGGTTGGGGCCGACCAGCGAGCCCGACTGCTTGACATGCTCGCCCAGGACCTTGCGCAGGGCGGCCTGGAGGAGGTGCGTGGTGGTGTGGTTGCGGGTCGTGGCCGCTCTTGCCTCGGCGTTCACCGCCAGGCGGACGTCCTGCCCGGGCAGGAGCTCGCCTTCGTTCACGAATACCTTGTGCACGGTAAGATTCGGCGAGGGTTTGAGCGTATCGAGCACGTCGGCCGTGCCGGTCATGGTCTCGACGGTGCCGGTGTCGCCCAGCTGGCCGCCGGACTCGCCGTAGAAGGGCGTAGCCTTGAACACGGCGTAGCCGCCCGTGCCCTGCAGCAGCCTTTTCGCCGGCTGGCCGGACTCGTCGAGCAGGGCGACCACGGTCGATTCGGCGCCGAGCGTGTCGTAGCCCAGGAACTCGCTGGACAGGCCGGCCTCGAGGAAGCGCGCGAACTGTCCGGCCAGGTCGATCTCGCCCGAGCCCTTGAAGGCCTGCTTGGCCCGTTCTCTCTGCCCGGCCATGGCCGCCTGGAAGCCGGCCTCGTCCACGGAGAAGCCCTGCTTCTCGGCCACGTCGTTGACGATGTCGAGCGGGAAGCCGTAGGTGTCGTAGAGCTTGAAGGCCGTCTCGCCGGGTACGACGGCCTTGCCGGCCTTCTTCAGGCCTTGAAGGGCTTCGGAGAGAAGCTCGAGGCCCTTGTCCAGGGTGACGGCGAAGCGCTCCTCCTCCTCGCGCACGGCCCGGGCCATGAACTCGCTGCCCTTGGCCAGCTCGGGATAGGCCTCGGCCATGCCCTCCACCACCTGCAGACAGACCGTGTGCAGGAAGGGCCCGGCCAGCCCGATGAGCTTGCCGAAGCGGAGCGCCCGGCGGATGAGGCGCCTGAGCACGTAGCCGCGGCCCTCGTTGGAGGGCAGGATGCCGTCGGTGATGAGGAAGGCGGCGGAACGGGCGTGGTCGGCGATGACCCTGAGCGCCGTGTCCACTTCCTCGTCCCCGGCCTTGTAGCCTTTGCCCGCGAGCCTGGCCGTATGCTGGATGAGCGGCTGGAAGAGGTCGGTATCGTAGTTGGAGTAGACGCCCTGGCAGATGGCGGTGATGCGCTCCAGGCCCATGCCGGTGTCGATGGACGGGCGAGGCAGCGGCAGGCGCTTGCCGGGCTCGAGCTGGTCGTACTGCATGAAGACCAGGTTCCAGATCTCCAGGAACCGGTCGCAGTCGCAGGAGCCGATGCCGCATTTGGGGCCGCAGGCCATGTGCTCGCCCTGGTCCACGTGGATCTCGGAGCAGGGGCCGCAGGGGCCGGTGTCGCCCATGGACCAGAAGTTGTCCTTCTCGCCCAGGCGGTAGATGCGCTCCCGGGGCACGCCGGCGACCTTCTGCCAGAGCTCCATGGCCTCGTCGTCGTCCTTGTAGACGGTGATGTAGAGGCGGTTCTTGTCGAGTTGCATCTCCTCGGTGATGAACTTCCAGGCAAAGGCGATGGCCTCGGCCTTGAAGTAGTCGCCGAACGAGAAGTTGCCGAGCATCTCGAAGAAGGTGTGGTGGCGCGCGGTGCGGCCGACGTTCTCCAGGTCGTTGTGCTTGCCCGAGACGCGCAGGCACTTCTGGGCCGTGACCGCGCGGGAATAGGCGCGCTTCTCCTGGCCGAGGAAGGTCTTCTTGAACTGGACCATGCCGGCGTTGGTGAAGAACAGGCTCGGGTCGTCCCGGGGCACGAGGGGCGAGCTGGCCACCACCGTATGTCCGTTCCGGGCGAAGTAGTCGAGGAAGCGCTGGCGGATGTCTTTGGCCGAAATCACCGTGGGGCTCCTTGTGTGCTCGTGCGGCTGGGACGAAACGGCGTGTGTCCCCGGGCCGCTACATCTCTTCGGGGGTTTCTTCCGTGGGCTCGTACTTGGGCGGGTTCATGCCCAGGTGGGAGAGGAGCTCGGCCTCGATCCGGGCCAGCATGTCCGGGTTGTCCTGCAGGAAGGCCCGGACGTTGTCCTTGCCCTGGCCCAGGCGCTCGGCGCCAAAGGCGAACCAGGAGCCGCTCTTCTCCATGATCTTGGCGTCGACGCCCAGGTCGATGATCTCGCCGATGCGCGAGATGCCCGTGCCGTAGAGGACGTCGAACTGGGCCTCGCGAAACGGCGGGGCGACCTTGTTCTTGACCACCTTGACCCGGGCCCGGGAGCCGTAGACCTCGTCCTGGTTTTTCAGCGTCTGGATCTTGCGGATGTCCAGGCGCACCGAGGCGTAGAATTTGAGCGCATTGCCGCCGGAGGTGGTTTCGGGGTTGCCGTAGCCGATCATCCCGATCTTCATCCGGATCTGGTTGATGAAGATGACCGAGGTATTGGACTTGTGGATGGAGCCGGTGAGTTTGCGCAGTGCATGGCTCATGAGCCGGGCCTGGCCGCCGACCTGGGTCTCGCCCATGGAGCCCTCGAGCTCGGCCTGGGGGATGAGCGCGGCCACGGAGTCGATGACGATGACGTCCACGGCGCCCGAGCGCACCAGCATGTCGGCGATGTCCAGGGCCTGCTCGCCGTAGTCGGGCTGGGAGATCAGGAGGTCGTTGGTTTGCACGCCCAGGCGCCGGGCGTAGTTGATGTCCAGGGCGTGCTCGGCGTCGATGAAGGCCGCGGTGCCGCCGAGCTTCTGGGCCTCGGCGATGATGTGCAGGGCGAGCGTGGTCTTGCCGCTCGATTCCGGCCCGTAGATCTCGCTGACGCGCCCCCGCGGGATGCCGCCGATGCCCAGGGCCAGATCGAGGCCGATGGAGCCGGTGGGGATGGCGGGGATGGCGACGTGGGCCGCGTCGTCGAGCTTCATCACCGAGCCTTGGCCCCACTTGCGCTCTATGGTCGAGAGCGCGGTGACCAGGGCCTCGCGGCGCATGTCTTCGGGCGTGGAAGTGGCTTTCTTGGCCATGGGCGACTCCATTGGAAAATAGCGTGTGGCAAAGGCAGAAACACTTAGCAGAAGCGGCGTGAATGGGCAACAGCCCGCGGCCCTGCCGGCAAGGCGGGCGGCGGGCTGACCGTCGGGAGTCGGGGGCGGAGCTAGCGTTTGCGCTGTAGCCGGGCGCGCAGCCAGATGGCGACCGTGTTCATGCCCAGGACGAGGACGATGAGCACCAGCGCCGTGCCGTACTGCAGGGGGCGGGTCTTCTCGATCTCGGTGCCGGCCGTGGCCAGGACGTAGATGTGGTAGGGCAGGGCCATGACCGAGTCGAAGAGGCTTTTGGGCAGCTCGGGGGTGAAGAAGACCGCGGCGGTGAACATGATCGCCGCGGTTTCGCCGGCGGCCCGGCCGAGGGCCAGGATCGAGCCGGTCAGGATGCCGGGCAGGGAGGCCGGCAGGACCACCCGGAAGATGGTCTGGAACTTGGTCGCGCCCAGCGCCAGGGAGGCCTCGCGGTAGGTCTGGGGCACGGCCCGCAGGGCCTCCTCCGAGGCGCCGATGACCAGCGGCAGGATGTAGGCCGCCAGCGTGCAGACGCCGGCCAGGACGGATTCGCCGAAGTGGAAGAAGATGACGAAGAGGCTCAGGCCGAACAGACCGAAGACCACCGAGGGCACGCCGGCCAGGTTGTTGATGCCCAGGCGGATGATGCGCACGGTCCGGCCGGGTGTGGCGTATTCCGAAAGGTAGATGGCCGTGGCCACGCCCCAGGGCAGGGCCACCAGGAGCGCGCCGTAGGACAGGACGATGGTGCCGACGATGCAGGGCATGATGCCGCCGGCGGTCATGGATTCGCGGGGAGCCTGGGTCAGGAATTCCCAGCTGATGGCCGGCAGTCCGTGGTAGAGGATGAAGCCGGTGATGATGAGCAGCGCCAGGCCGCAGACCACGGCCGCCAGCCGGAAGATGTTGAAGAACAGGCTCTGGCTGAAGGTCCGCAGGGCCTTGCCGCCGTACTGCGGCCCGCCGCCCTTCAGGTCGGCGCGGACGCCGGTGGATTCTCCGTTCATGGTCATTTCGATGCCGCTGCCCATGTGCGCCTCCGGCTAGAGGGTGGCCGCGCCGACCTGCTTGTACTTGTGGGCGATGTGGTCGGCGATGACGTTGAAGACCAGGGTGAAGAGAAAGAGGACCATGCCGATGGCGAACAGGGCATAGTAGTGGTCGCTGTGGTAGGGCGTCTCGCCCATCTCGGCGGCGATGGAGGCCGGCATGGGGCGGACGGCGTTGAAGAGCGAGGTGGGTATCCTGGCCGCGCCGCCGGCGACCATGAGCACGACCATGGTCTCGCCGATGGACCGGGACATGCCCAGGATGACCGCGGTTGAGATGCCCGAGAGCGAGGCCGGCAGGATGACCTTGCGGATGGTCTGCCAATGGGTGGCCCCCAGCGCCAGCGAGGCCTCTTTGAGCTCCTTGGGCACGGTGTAGATGGCGTCCTCGGAGATGGAGGTGATGGTCGGCACGGCCATGAAGGCCAGCATGACCGAGGCGTTGAAGAGATTCAGCCCGGTCAGGATGTCGGGGAAGGCGTCCTGCAGGAAGGGCGCGACCACGACCATGCCGAAAAAGCCGATGACCACCGAGGGCAGGGCGTTCAGCATCTCGACCATGGGCTTGACCACCCCGCGGATCCTGGGCGGGGCGATCTCGGCCAGGTAGATGGCGGTCATGACCCCGAGCGGGATGGCGATCAGCGAGGAGACCAGGGTCACGGCCAGCGAGCCGGCCATGAGCGGCAGGATGCCGAACTCGGGCGGGTCGAAGGTCGGGTACCACTGGGTGCTGAACAGGAAATTCTTGATGCTGACCGTGTTGAACAGCGGCAGCCCCTCGCGGAAGAGGAAAATCATGATCAGACCGAGGACGACGATGGAACTCAAGGCGATGGCCAGGAAGAGATATTTGATGATCTGCTCTTTGAGGCGTCTGTTCATGTGGGGCCTCGTCTGTAATGGCACGACCCGAGCCGCGCACCGCAAACGGTGCGCGGCTCGGGAGCGGAGATGGTGCTCGTTCGGCTACTTCAGGGGCACGAAGCCGGCCTCGGCCACGAGCTTCTGGCCCTCGGCGGAGAGCAGGAAGTCGATCAGACCCTTGATGTCGCCCTTGGGCTCGCCGTTGACGTAGATCTGCAGGGAGCGGCTGACCGGGTAGGTATTGTCCAGGGCCGTCTTGGCGCTGGGCGCAACGCCGTTGACCTTCAGAGCCTTGACGGTCTTGTCAACGTAGCCCAGGCCGTCGTAGCTGATGGCGTTCTTGTTCTTGGACACGGCCTGGAGCACTGCGCCGCTGGAGGCCTGGAGCAGGGCGTCCGGGGTGACCTTGACCTTCTTGCCCACGACCAGCTCCTGCCAGGTTTCGAACGTGCCCGAGGAGGAGTCGCGGGAGATGACGGCGATGGGGCCCTTCTCGCCGCCGACGTCGCCCCAGTTGGTGATCTTGCCGGAGTAGATGTCGGACAGCTGCTGGGTGGTCAGGTTCTCGACCGTGTTGGCCGGGTTGACAATGGCCGCAACGGCGTCCTTGGCCACGACGATCTCCTTGGGCTGGACACCCTTGGTCTTGGCCAGCTCGATCTCCTTTTCCTCCATCTTGCGCGAGGCCATGGCGATGTCGGTGGTGGAGTCGATGATGGCCTTGATGCCGTTGCCCGAGCCGCCGCCCGAAAGCGAAATCTTGACGTCGGGATGCTTGGCCATGTAGGCCTCGATGGCCTTCTGCATGATCGGGAAGACGGTGGTCGAGCCGTTGATCTTGAGCTCGGCGGCAAAGGCCGAGGCGGTCAAGGCCAGGGAGATGAGCGCGGTCAGCACCGCAAGACGGATTTTCATGACAGGTCCTCCTGAGACATTGGGTGTTGCAGCCGTGGGTGCGTTTTCGTTCGCACTCTCCAAGTAGGTTCGGTCTGTGACGATCGGGTTACGGTCAGGCGGAATATACATGACGCCGGGCTTTTTGGCCAAGGCAAACGCATCGTAACAATCGTCAAACATGACCGCGGATGAGTTTCTTCCTCCTGTTGCCAAGCCGCCGGCCATTCCTTACCGTAAGCGTATGAAAACAGCGCCCGACGCCCTGGCCCTCTTCTCCGGGGGGCTCGACTCCATCCTCGCCGCCAAGACCCTGGAAGCCCAGGGACTGCGCGTGCTCTGCCTGCATTTCGTCAGCCCCTTCTTCGGCCATCCCGGGCGCCTGGAGCACTGGCGCGAGCGCCACGACCTGTCCATCGTCAGCGTGGACGTGGGCCAGGCCTTCGTCGATCTCCTCCTGGACGGGCCGGTGCACGGCCTGGGCAAGATCCTGAACCCCTGCGTGGACTGCAAGATCCTGCTCCTCTCCCGGGCCCGCGAGCTCCTGCCCGCCTACGGCGCGCGTTTCCTGGCCAGCGGCGAGGTCGTGGGCCAGCGGCCCATGTCCCAGCGCCGCGACGCATTGAACGTCATCAGCCGCGAGGCCGGGGTGCGCGGCCTGCTGCTCAGGCCCCTCTCGGCCAAGTCCCTGCCGCCGACACCCATGGAGGAAGGCGGCCTGGTCGACCGCGAGCGGCTCCACGCCTTCTCCGGCCGGGGGCGCAACAACCAGCTCGGCTTGGCCGCGCAGCTCGGCGTGAGAGACATCCCCACCCCGGCCGGCGGCTGCCTGCTGACCGAAAAGGAGTCGGCCAAGCGCTACTGGCCGCTCCTGGCCACTCTGCCCCGGCCGCGGCCCGAGGATTTCAGCCTGGCAAACGTCGGCCGGCAGTTCTGGTCCGGCGCCCGCTGGCTGGTCGTGGGCCGCAACCAGGCCGACAACGAGGCCCTGGAGCGCCTGGCCGCGCCCGGCGACATGCTGTTCAAGGTCGCGGATTTTCCGGGGCCGCTGGGGCTCGCCAGGCCGCGGGCCGGGGTCGAGTGGGACGCGGCCGCGGTGCGCGCGGCCGCGGCCGTGGTCGCCGGCTTCTCGCCCAAGGCCCGGCGTACCGGCGGGCCGGTGGCCGTGGCCGTGACCCTGAACGGGACGCGCGGGACCGTGCCGGTCGAACCGATCGGGCCGGCCCGATCTGCCGACAGGGTCTTCGCCGAACCGGACTGGGAGGCGGCCCGGGCCTGGAAGAAGGCCGTCCGGGAAGGCTGAACCGGCCCTTTCCCCCGCCCGAGGGCCGATCTCGGCCCGGCACCACCGGTTTGTCTTGTCAATGCCGCTTGCAGGCGTTATTTTCCACAGTTGAAATCATGTTTTCCAGCAAATCCGAGGAGGAAATCCCATGGCTGACTATCGTACCTTGTCCGGCACCCAGGCCCGGGTGGAGGTCGTCAACGCCTTCATGCGCGGGGTCTACGGCTGGATGACCGCCGGCCTGGCCCTGACCGGCGGCGTGGCCTATCTCACCGCCGGCTCCGAGGCCATGCGCCAGATGATCTTTGGCAACCAGCTCGTGCTCATCGCCCTGATCATCGCCCAGCTGGGCATCGTCGTCGGCCTGTCCGCGGCCGTTAACCGTCTGTCGGCCGGTACTGCCACAGGCTTGTTCCTGGCATACAGCGCACTCACCGGGTTGACCTTGTCGGCCATCTTCTTGGCCTACCCCCCGACGATCATTTTGAAGGCCTTCCTGACCGCCGCCGGCATGTTCGGGGCCATGAGCATCTACGGCCTGACCACCAAGCGCGACCTGACCTCCATGGGCTCCTTTCTGACCATGGGGCTCTTCGGCCTGATCATCGCCATGGTCGTGAACATCTTCCTGAAGAGCTCGATGATGGACTTCGTCATCAGCGGCGTGGGCGTGATCCTGTTCACCGGGCTCACGGCTTATGACACCCAGCGCCTGTCGACCATGGGCTCCATGGCCCCGGGCGACGCCACGGTGGTCCGCCGTGGGACCATCCTCGGCGCGCTGACCCTGTATCTGGACTTCATCAACCTCTTCCTCATGCTCCTGCGCCTGTTCAGCGGGAGCAGCCGCGACTAGCGCCGTCCGGCGGTGGGCGGGAGCGCTCCCGCCCCCGCCCAGCGCTTCGGCCATGAGCACGCTTGCCCGCCTCCACGCCCGGCTCTCCCCCTTTCTTGCTCCCGTGGGCCGGCTTTACGCCCTGGCCATGCACGCCCGGGCCGAGCTCTATGCCCGGGGCGCCTACCCCTGCCTGACCCCGCGGGTGCCCACGGTGTCGGTGGGCAACGTCAGCCTGGGCGGCAGCGGCAAGACGCCGCTGGTCGGCTGGCTGGCCGAGGCCGCCCTGGCCCGGGGCCGACGCCCGGTCATCCTGACCCGGGGCTACAAGGCCCGCCCGCCGCACCGGCCCTACCTGGTCACGCCCGGCAGCCCGGCGGAGGAGGCCGGCGATGAGCCGCTGCTCCTGGCCCGGGCCCACCCCGGGGCGGCCGTTGTGGTCGACCCCCTGCGCCTGCGCGCCGCGTGCTTCGCCCTGGAGACGCTCTCCCCCGACCTCTTCATCCTCGACGACGGCTTCCAGCATCTTTCCCTCGGCCGGCACGTGGACCTGGTGCTGCTCACTCCCGAGGACCTCGGGCGCGACTGGAACCGGGTCTTCCCCGCGGGCCGCTGGCGCGAGGGCCGGCGCGCGCTGGCCCGGGCCACGGCCTTCCTGGTCAAATCCTCGCCGGAAGAGTTCGCCGCCGCGCGCGCCCGCATCGAGGAGCGCCTGGGTCCCCTCGGCCGGCCGGTCTTCCGGTTCGACCTGCGGATATCCGGCCTGCGGACCATGGCCGGCGAGCCCTCGGCGGCCGACGACCGGCCCTATCTCCTGGCCACCGGCGTGGCCCGGCCGGCCGGCGTGGCCGCCGCCGCCAGCACGTTCTTCGGCCGCCCTCCGGCCGAGGTCCGGGCTTTTCCGGACCACCACCGTTTTTCTCCGGCGGATGTCCAGGCGCTCCGCCGCGCGGCCGACGCCAGGGCCGCACCCCGCATCGTCATCACCCCCAAGGACGCGGTGAAGCTGGACAGCCTGGCTGACGAGCGCTTTCTGGTCCTGGAGCCGACCCCGGTCTTCGGCGAGGCCATGTACGCCTGCGCCCCCTTCGACCGCTGGTGGGCGGACATCCTTCAAACTTCCTAGCGAGGGCACCTTGAGCGCCAAAAAAAGCACATCTTCCCATGCCATCGTGGACGTCCAGAACGTCCTTTCGGTTTTCCGTGAACGAAAAAAACCCCTGACCGTGGCCGAGCTGCTGCACGGCCTAAACGTGCACAAACGCGAGCGCCAGACGCTTTTTGCCGTGCTCGACGAACTGGTGGAGCAGGGCAAGCTGATCAAGACCAAGAACGCCTGGGGCCTGACCGAGAGCATGCGCCTCATCACCGGCATCCTCGAGATCCAGCGCTCCGGCGTGGGCTTCGTCATTCCCGAGGACAAGCGCCGCAAGGACGTGTTCATCAGCCCCCGGGACATGGGCGACGCCTGGCACGGCGACCGGGTGGTGGCCGCGGTCACCCGCGAGCGGACCGGACGCAGCAACGAAGGCCGCATCGCGCGCATCCTCGAGCGCGGCGCTGGCCGGATCACGGCCCGGGTGAGTAAGCGCCTGTCCAAGGGCTACCTGCTCTGCCAGCCCACCGACCCCCGCCAGCGCGCGAGCTTCATGGTCGAGGCCGGGACCGATGGCCCGGCGATAGAGGACGTGGTCTTCATCGTGCCCGGCGAGCAGATCGACCGCGACCTGTGGGGCGGGCGCATCGAGGAGGTGCTCGGCCGCGAGGCCGACGTCTCCGTGCAGGAGAAGCTGGTCAAGGCCAACCACCAGATTCCCTTGCACTTCCCGGCCGAGGTCCTGGACGAGGCCAAGCTTCTGCCCGCGCTGCCCGGCGAGGACGACTTCAAGGGCCGCAAGGACCTGCGCCACCTGTCCTTCGTGACCATCGACGGGGCCAAGGCCCGGGATTTCGACGACGCCGTCTATGTCGAGCGCGACGGACCGGGCTACCGCCTGTGGGTGGCCATCGCCGACGTCGCCCACTACGTGCGCGTGGGCAGCGCCCTGGACGAGGAGGCGCGCGAGCGGGCCAACTCCTACTACTTCCCGACCTCGGTCGAGCCCATGTTCCCGGAGGCCTTGTCCAACGGCCTGTGCAGCCTGAACCCCAATGTTCCCCGCCTGTCCATGGTCGCCGAGATCACCTTCGACGCAAACGGCGCGCCCAAGGACTGGGCCTTTGCCAACGCCGTCATCCAGAGCCACGCCCGGCTGACCTACGCCCAGGTCAACCGCGGACTCCTGGAGAAGGACCCGCTGGAGCGTAGCGTTTTGAAGCCCGTGCTGCCGATGCTCGAGCTGGCAGAGGAGTTGGCGCGCAAGATGAACGCCCGGCGCTCGGCCAGGGGCAGCCTGGACTTCGACCTGCCCGAGCCGGAGATCCTGTTCAACATCTACGGCGAAACCATGGACATCCGGCCCAAGGTCCGCCACTTCGGCCACCAGATCATCGAGGAGTTCATGGTCGCGGCCAACGAAGCCGTGGCCGAGTTCCTCACCGACCGCGACCTGCCTTTACTCTACCGCTCGCACCCCGAGCCCGACCCGGAGAAGCTCAAATCCTTCCTGCGCATCATCTCCAAGACCGACCTGGCCGACAAGCTGCCCAAGGACCAGACCCCGGGAGCCAAGGTTCTCCAGGAGGTTTTGTCCGCGGCGGCCGGCACCGAGGCCGAGTTCATGGTCGGGCGCCTGGCGCTCAGGTCCATGATGCAGGCCAAGTACACCCCGGAGAACGAGGGCCATTTCGGCCTGGCCTCGGCCTGCTACTGCCATTTCACCTCGCCCATCAGGCGCTATGCCGACCTGGTCGTGCACCGGGCGCTGAAATACGCCCTGGGCGAGACCGGCCGTGGGCTGCCCGGGGCCAAGCGCCTGAAGGAGCTGGGCGAACACTTGAGCGTCCAGGAGCGAAAAGGCATGGAGGCCGAGCGCGAGATATTGAAACGCCTGACGGTCATCCTGCTGCGCGACAAAATCGGCCAGGAGTTCACCGGCGTGGTCAACTCCATGGCCGACTTCGGCTTCTGGGTGGAGCTGACCGAGGTCATGGCCGAGGGCGTGGTCCGGCTCTCGAGCTTAAACGACGACTACTACACCTTCTTCCCCGATCACCAACTGCTCCTTGGCGAGCGCACCGGCCGCAAGTTCAAGCTCGGCCAGGCCGTGCGCGTGCGCCTGGAGGAGGTCAACCTCGGGCGCCTGGAGATCAACCTGGCGCTGCTCGGCGGCGGAGAGGAGGCCCGGACGGCGCCCGGAAGGCCGGCAGGGCAGAAGCCGCGCCGGGAGGACCGCCGGGAGCGCGGCGGCCGCAAACGCAAGACCGAGGCCCAGGCCGCACCCGCCGACGCCGCGACGGCCAAGGTGAGAGGCCCGGCGGCGGAGCGTGGTCCTGACATCGCTGAAAATCCGGTGGCGGATGCAAAACCGCCGGCGGGCAGGGGACGGGGCAAACCTGCCAAACGGCCGGCGGCCAAGGCCGCCTCCGCGGGCGACGGCAAGGCCGGGGCCAAGGGCAGGCCCGACACGGGCAAGAAGGCCGGAAACAAGGGCACGTCGGGGAAAAGCTAGCCCGAGGCGGCGGCGGTGCGCATCTGTCTTGTCACCGGCTGGCATCTGGCCGAGGCCTTGCGCCGGGCCGGACATGAGGTCCTGGCCCTGGAGCCGGCCGGCGGCATCCTGGCCATCGACCGCCTGCTGCCCGCCGGTTTCAGGCCCGATCTTTTCATCCAGGTCGAGAGCCTGGAAGCACGCACCCTGCTCGAGGGGCTCGAGACCCTCTCCTGCCCGAGCGTGTTCTGGTCCGTCGACGGACACCTGAACTTCGCCTGGCAGCGCCATTACGGCCGGCTTTTCGACTGCCTGGCCACGACCCAGCCGCAGCTGGCCGAACCTTTCCGGGCCGCGGGCTGCCGGGCGGACTGGCTGCCCTGGTTCGCCCCGGAAATGCCCTTCGTGCCCCACGCCCGGCGGACGCGGGAGGTGGGCTTCGTCGGCCGGGTCACGGCCCAGCGCCCGGCGAGGCGCTGGCTCGTCGAGTTTCTGGCCGGGCGCCATGGCGCGGAGCATGCCGGCAACCTCGACTATCCGGCCATGCTCGCCTTCTACCAGGCGACCAGGATCGCGCCCAACGAGGCCTTCGGCGGCGAGATCAATTTCCGGCTCTTCGAAACCGCGGGCGCAGGCTGCCTGGCTCTGACCCCGGACGCCGGCCCGGCTCTGGACGAGCTCTTTGTGCGCGGCCGGGAGTGCATGGCCTACAGCCACATCCTGGAGCTCGACGAGCTTCTGTCCTTCCACCGCCGGCGGCCGGAGGCGGCCGAGCGCCTGGGCCGGGCCTCCTGGGAGGCCGTGCAGACGCGGCATCTCGCCGGCCACCGGGCACAGCGCCTGCTCCGGCTGCCGGCCGCCGGCCAAAGCCGCGGCCAAGGCGGGGAGGCACGCAAGCAGCTGGCTCTGGCCGCGGCCGCGCTCTGGCGCTCGGGAGGGCTCGAGGCCGAGCTTTCGGACATCCTGGGGCTCCTCTCCGCCCGGTCCGGCTCCCCTGCCGTGGCCGCGGCGGCCCTGCGGCTCCTGGTCGAGTCCGGCCGGTTCGAGGCCGCCCGGGCGTTGCTTACGGAGCTGGCAGCGCTGCCCGGCCTCTGCCGCGACACCGAGCTTTCGCTCACGGCCAGCCTGGCCGCGCTGCGCCTTGGCGATCCCCTGCTGGCCGGCCGGATCTATGCGGCCCGGGCCCGGCAACACGGCTGCGAGGTGCGCTCCGCCGCCGGTCCCGTGGACCTCTGCCTGGCCTGGGCCAAGGCCCTCGGCCCGGAAACGGAAGTCCTGACCCTGGGCTTTGCCTTCGATCCGGCGCGCCACCTGCCGCAGACCGCCAGCCAGTGCCTGCTCGCGGCCCAGGCCCTGACGCCGGACGATCTGCGGCCGGTGCGCAGGCTGTCCGCCCTGCTGGCCGGGCAACCCGGGACCGCCGCCCTGCGCCTCGGACTGCTCTCCCGGCTGGCCCTGGCGGCACCGGCCGACTGGCGCCTGGGGCTCGAGCTCGGCCTGGCCGACCTGGTGGCCTTCCGCTTTGAATCGGGGCTGGAGGAGCTGATGCTGGCCCGGGAGCGGGCCGTCCAGGCCGGCCGTGGCGAGGCCTTCCAGCGCCTGCTGCGCGCCCGTGATGCGAGTGGCAGCGTGGCCCGGTCCCTCGGCTGCGAAGGTTCGGATGCGGCGGACACATCCGCCCGGAATCCTTCATGATCGGGGCTTTTCGAAAGGGCTTGCCAAAGGGCCAGAAGCATATTATCAGGCCCAGCTAAGCAGCTGCGAGGGGGGAGTGTCATGCTCGCGGCGGCAACCCAAACAAGGGGCTAGACCGTATGCATCTACGCCGTCTGCCCTTTCTGCTCGTGAACAAGATTTTGGCCCTGCTGAACGGCATCCTGGGTGGGATTCTCGATCCGATCCTGGGCCAGAGCGCCGGCCAAAACACGCAGAAAGGTATCTTCTAGCAGACCAGATCGCCACAAACGGAAAGCCGGGGCCGAAGATCGGCCCCGGCTTTCCGTTTTTACCGGAGGCTTACCCCTATTTCTCATTCGAGACCGCTGCCCAATCCACCGCCACTGTCTTCATCATGATTTCGGCAGCTGTTTTTCGCTTTTCAGGCCGTCCCGACCGGCCGCTTCGGCCACTTTTTCCCCTTGTTCGAGAGCCTTTTCCCCGGTCACAGGGCGACGCTCATCACCGCGCCCACGGGGCGGTGGCCTTCTTCAGGTTGAAGGCCATGGCCTTGACCGGGTTTGTCGCCCGGCGCCTGTCGGCAGGCCGCCGGGCCTGCCCTTGAGCTGGGCGGGGCCCCCCCGCTCGGCCTCCCGGGGTCGCCTCTGCGGTCAATTCCCTTCCAGCCTGCGCAGCTTCCGGTAGAGCTCGTTGCGCGAGATTCCGAGCAGGCCGGCCGCGCGTTTCTTGTTGCCGCCGGCCTCGCGCACCGCGGCCAGGATGGTTTCCCGTTCCGAGGCGTGGCGCGCCTGGCGCAGGGGCATGACCTCCCGGGCGTCAGCCGGGAAGGCGCAGTCGTCGGTGCGGTTGCCGGGGTCGTGCAGGCCGAACATGTACGGCGGCAGATGGCGCAGGAGGATCACGTCCTCGCCGGCATCCAGCGAGACGGCGGCGGAGCTGACGAGGTTTCGCAGCTCGCGCACATTGCCCGGCCAGGGATAGCGCTCAAGCAGGGCCATGACCTCGGGGTGGACCCGCAGCTCGCACTGCGCTCCGAGAGTTTTCATGGCCTGCAGCTGGTGCTCGACGATGAGCGCGATGTCTTCCTTGCGCTCCCGAAGCGGCGGGAGTTGCAGCAGGAGCGAGCACAATCGGAAGAAAAGGTCCCGGCGGAAGCCGCCCTTGTCCACGGTCTTCCACAGGTTCAGGTTGGTGGCCGCGATGAGGCGGAAGTCCGAGGGCACGAGTTGCGACTTGCCGAGCTTCTGGATCTCCTTGGTCTCGATGACCCGAAGGAGCTTGGCCTGCAGCGGCAGGGAGAGGTCGCCGATCTCGTCCAGGAAGATGGTCCCGCCGTTGGCCAGCTCGAATTTCCCCGGCATGCCGCCTTGGCGGGCGCCGGTGAAGGTGCCCCCCTCGTAGCCGAAGAGCTCGCTCTCCAGCAGGTTCTCCGGGATGGCGGCGCAGTTGACGGTGATGAACGGCCCGGCGGAGCGGGGGCTGACCGCGTGGATGGAATGGGCCATCAGCTCCTTGCCCGTTCCGGTCTCGCCGATGATCAGCACTGGGATGTCCGCCTGGGCGAACTTGTTGGCCCGGGCCTTCAGGGTTTCCATGACCGGGCTTCCGCTGACGATGTCGTTGAAGGTGTACGTCGATTTCGGCAGGGCCAGCGTGTCCTTGCACAGGCGCACCTTGCGCTCGAGGATGCGCACGCGCTGGGCGAGCTCGGAGAGCTCGGTGATGTCCCGGCAGTAGACCTCGATGTACCCGCCCAGGAGCTGGCCCTCGAAAAATATCGGGTAACGGGAGATGAACGCCTCGCGGCCCTTGTAGGAGAAGATGATGCCCTCGTCGGCCTTGCCGGTGCGCATGACTGTGAGCAGGCGGGAGTTGGGGAAATACTTGCAGATGTTGGTGCCCGGCATGCGCTCCAGGTCGAGCTGGAACATGTCGGCGTAGGTCTTGTTGGCGTAGCGGATGGTGCCGTCGGGGGCGGCGACCAGGAAGCCGACCCGGGCCATGTCCAGGATCTGCTTGAAGATGCAGTCGGACGTCTGGCTCTGGGTGAAGGCCTGGAAACAGAACTGGCAGTACGCGTTGCTGCTGTCCATCGTGATCCCCTCTTTCCGGCCCTGGCCCAGGGCTCGGCCGCTGCCGCCGGAACAGCTCATCCACGCAGAGGTGATGTCCACAGCTCCTTTCCGTTGTCCGTTCCGGGAACTTCCATGCCGACGTCCTTCGCACCTCCTCTCGGGCGTAGCGCATGCAGTGATCTCGGATCGGATGATCTTTCCTCTCTTTCTGGCAGGCTTTCGTCTTCAGCGCCTGGCATCACTCCCTTGATGTAAAAACGAAAAATGTCTGTTCCGGCAAGACGTATGGTTTGTGCCTTGTTCTATTTGCTTGAAACAGAATATACCAGGCCCGGCGAAACAACAAGCGCGGCAGGCGGGCATTTCCGCCGCGGCAACGTGCGGCCGCCGCCTTAAAGCCAGAGCGCCTTGATGAACTCCGCCTGGAAATCCGGCCGACTGGTCAGCTCGCAATGCCGCATCCGCCGGCCCAGCTCGCGGGCCGTTTGCCTGAGCCGGCCGGAGACGAGCAGCTGGCGGGCGCCCATGGCCGCGGCGTTGCCCACCTGGCGGAAACGCTCAAAAGGCAGGGTCGGGAACATGCCGATGGCCTGCGCGCTCTCGAGGTCCAGGTAGGTGCCGAAGGCGCCGGCGACGATGAACCGGCCGACCGTTGCCAGGTCGACGCCTGCTTCCCTCGACAGGAGTTCGAGGCCGCAGCGGATCGCCGCCTTGGCCAGCTGGATGCGGCCGATGTCCTTGCGACTCAATGCCAGGTCCTTGCCGAAGCGGGTCTCGGCGGCCGGGCAGACGACCACCTCGGGGCCGTTCCCGCCGCGCCGCACCAGCGGGCAAGTGGAATCGAACGCGCCGTGACGGTTGATGATCCCCTCGCGCTTCAGCTCGGCCACGGCGTCGAGCAGGCCCGAACCGCAGAAACCCACGGCCGGGCCGCCGCCCACCGTGCGCCAGGTGATGCGCCCCGCACGGATGCGCACGCGCTCGATGGCGCCGTCGGCCGCGCGCATGCCGCAGGCGATGTGCGCGCCCTCGAAGGCCGGCCCGGAGGAAGCCGAGCAGGTGGTCACGGCGCCGCCGGCGATCAGGCTGATCTCCGAATTGGTGCCGATGTCGATGGCCACGGTCGTGCCCTCCCCGTCGAGGGCTCCCGAGGCCAGCAGCATGGCCAGGTGGTCCGAGCCGATGAAGCCCGAGAGGTTCGGCGGGAAATGGACGCCTGCGTTCGGGTTCAGGGCCAGCCCCAGCTCGCCGGCCGTGCAGTCCAGGGCCTCGCGGACCACCGGGGCAAACGGCGCAAGCCCCAGCTGCGCGACGTCCAGGCCCAGCAGCAGGTGATGCATGACCGTGTTGCCGACGATCACGCATTCCGTGATCTGCTCCGGCGAGAGGGCCTCATCAGCCTCTTGTCCACCCGAGGCCGCGGCGCACAGCTCCGCGGCCAGGCGGTTGACGACGGATACCGCCGCCCGGCCGAGCTCCGCCCGCGCGCTTTCCTTCTCCATGCTCGCGGCGATGCGCGACATCACGTCCTCGCCGTAGGCGATCTGGGCGTTCATCATGCCGCCCTCGGCCAGGATCTGTCCGCTTTGCATGTCCGTGAGGCTGGCCGCGACCTTGGTCGAGCCCAGATCCACGGCCAGGCCCAGGACCCGCCGGCCGTGGGGCAGAGCCCAGCAGACCGAATCCCCGCGCAGGCCCGCGGTGATCCGGCCTGCGGCGGGACGGACAAGCCCGCCAAGCGCGCGCAGTAGGCAGAGACGCGGGGGTTCCGGCTCGGCCAGGCCGAGCGCGCCCAGGCCCGCGGCCAGCCGCTCCCAGGCAGCGAGCGGCGCCGGCTCCGAAGCCTCGGGCAGGGCCGGATGGCAGATCGCGGTCGGCGGGTCGAAGCCGCCGCGGCCGGCCTCCCCGGAGAGTTGCAGGCGCTGGGAGGGGACCGCGGACTCACCGGGTACGGTCACCGTAAGCGCGCCGAGGACGCGCGCCTGGCAGGCCAACCGGACGCCCGCGGCCAGCTCCCCGGGGGGGAGCACCTGCTCCTCGACCAGGGTCGGGGGGGACAGAGCCGCCCCGGCCTCCGCCCGGACCCGGCATCGGCCGCAGCTCCCGCTGCCGCCGCAATCCGCCGCGAGGCCGACCCCGGCCCTCTGCGCCGCCTCGAGCAGAGGTGCTCCGGGCTCCACCGCTGCACTCACCCCCAGGGGCAGGAAGGTGACGCGCAGGCTTTCCTCCATCTGTCTTCTCCGGACTTTCCGTGCGCGGCGTCAGCGGACCGGCGACCGGGTCCGCTCGGGGCAGCGCTCGTTGGCGCACAGGCTGCACCTATGCGGCTTCTCCGGCACGGGGAACATGAACCCGGAGAGGGATTTGAGCGGAGTCATCATGCACTGGGCGTTCAGCTCCACGCCCACGCTGCCGGCGGTGTCGCCGAGCAGGGCGTGGATCTTCGTCTGCTCCGTCACCGGCCAGTCTTCGAAAAGGCCCGGCTCCACGCTGGCCAGGGCCGAGCCGTGTTCCCGGCCGAGGCGGCTTTCCAGCCCGCAAAGCGCCGCATCCAGGGCATCCTGCATGATCGCGTCCGCCCAGTAGCCATGCAGCTGGCCGGAGACGGACGCGGCCCAGGCCGCGAGCTCGGGGCCGCAGGTGGCCAGGAAGGGGTGAATGACCGCGGCCTGCTTGAGGACGGCGCAGAGCTGGACGCTGGCGAAGGAGACTCCCCCCAGCGCCACCCGGTCCTCGCCGCCGTAGACGGACGTAAAGATCCGGCAGAGGGCCTTGGGCCTGGCCACTGCCTCGGCCGCGCGGGCCAGGGCGGCAAGCTCGGCCTGGCGCCGGGCCGGCACCCGCAGGCGCCGGCTGAGCGCCGGCAGGTCGCAGCGCAACGCAGGCTCGATGACCATGGCCCCGGGCATGGCCGCCTCCGGCCTAGCAGGCGCCCTGCTGCCGCAGGGGGGCGAAGCACGGCGACCACCTGGCGGCGATTTCGTCCAGGGCGGGCCGGAGCTCCGGCGGGAAGATGAGCACGAGCGTGCCCAGAAGGTGGCGCGGCACCGGCTCCGGGGCGGGGGCGAAGGTCGTCTCACCCATGACCAGGCTGACCAGGTGCACGCAGCCCTCGCCCGGCACGAAGCCCTTGCCGCGCACGATACCCCGGGGCAGCTCGCGGATGAGCTCCCGGAACTCCGCAAGCCCCCTGCCCTGCCAGGCGTAGGCCGCGGACACCAGCCGGTCCGGCGGGGTCAGGTCCCTGAAGGGACTCGCGTCGAGCCGGCTGACCAGGGACTCGATCTCCCCGGGGCCGAGGGAGGGCACCGGGCTCTCCCCGGCCGGGGTGGGGCGGGCCGGGGAGAGCTTGGCGAGGACCGCATCGAGGGGCACGTCGCAACGGACGGCCTCCAGGAATTGCGGCGCCGGATGGTGGGCGCGCACGAGCGCTTTTATTTCTTCGACCGCCCCGGGATCGGCCAGGTCGGTCTTGTTGATGACGAACAGCGTGGAGGAGGCGATCTGCCTCTCCACCGAGGCGAACACGTGGAACTGAGCCTCGAAGCTCGCGGCGTCGATGGTGCAGATCTGCTCCGCCAGGCGGAACCGGCCGCCAAAAAGCGGCAGCTGCAGGTCGAGCCGCAGGTCGCTCGGGTTGGCTACGCCGGTGGCCTCCATGACCAGGAGGTCCGGCCGCGCCTCGCTCGCGATGCGGTAAAGGGCCTTGATGAAGTCGGTCTTGACGCAGATGCAGAAGATCGAGCCCTTGCTGATCTCCAGGAGATCGAAGTCGTCGCCGTCGATGAGCGCGCCGTCGATGCCGATCTCCCCGAACTCGTTGACCAGGACGAAGGTCCGCACGCCCGGGGGGATGGCCTCGATCAGGCGGTTTATGAGCGTGGTCTTGCCGCTGCCGAGAAACCCGGTGACCAGGATGACGTCCGTGACATCGGCCATGGCTCGGCCTCACTTCTCCCGGGTGGACAGCCCGGACCCGGCCTTGCGCAGGTTCTCCTCGAGCTTGTCGAACTGGAAGCCGACGTCTTTCAGCTCCCTCAGCCGCGCCGCCATGGCCTGGTCGGACGCCCGCAGGGCCATGGCCTCGATCAGCTCCTCGTACTGCGGGATGCGGCTGGGGAAGACCAGGTCGCCCTCGATGCAGATGGTCGGCACGACCTTGCCCTTCATGGCCATGAATCTGGCGATGCCGTCCTTGGTCTTGATGGACCATTCCGTATAGTCGATCATGTCCTGGACATCGGCCGGCAAGGCGGCGATGGATTCCATCATGTAGCCGCAGGCCGGGCACTGGACGCTGTCCAGGGTGAGGACGTCGATCCGTATCTTTCTGCTGGTCATGGGCGGCTCCGGTTCATTTCGCATCGGGGTAGGGGGTGTAGTTCTCGTAGTACCAGTCCCGGGCCTCCATGACCTGATCGATGCTCTCGGCCGGGACGTCGTAGGGCAGGTCGCAGCCCGCGGCCAGCACGAAGCCCCTGGTGCCGCCGGCCGCCAGGCTGACGAGCGTGTCCTCGCGCGGCGAGATGAGCCCGAGGCTCAGGGCCATGGTCAGCTTCAGGTTGCCGGCGAAGCCGACCCCGTGCTTCAGGGCCATGTCGCGCACGAACCCGAGGTTCAGCTGCTCGTCGATGGCAAAGCCGTGGGTGCCGATGGTGCAGACGTTCTCCATGACCTTGGTGCAGTCGCCGCAGATCAGGAAGATGGAGGTCGCGCCGGCCTTGTGGATGACCTCGATGCCCTTCTGGGCGTAGGGCGCGACGAACTCGGCGAAGGTCTCGGACTTGACCTGGGAGGCCACCGGATCGACGATGCCGATGACCTCGCAGCCGAGGTCCGCGTAGAACTTCGCCGAGGCGGCGCCGACCTCATCGGCGAAGGCCAGGACCTCGTGGGCAAAGGCCTTGTTCTTGTAGGTGTCGGTGAAGATGCGCACCCCGGCCAGGTGCGAGGCGAGCGTCAGGGGGCCGCAGTAGAGCCCGACCAGCACGCAGTCCTGCGCGTCGAGCTCGGGCTTGGCCAGCCGGCCGGCCTCGAGGACCACCGGCCAGCGGCCGGACTCCTGGGTGGGAACCTTGAGCCCCAGCTCCCGCGGGGTCTGCATCTTCGAGCAGGGATGGGTGACCACCGAGGGCACGTTGTCCGCCCACCAGCGCAGCTCGCAGCCAACAGCATTGGCCTCGACCGAGAGGTCAAAAAGCAGCGGGAAGCCGTCGGCCCGGTAGCGTTTCGCGGTCTGGGCCACGCCCTTGGCGATGAGCCGCGGGTCCCGCAGATAGTCCTCGGCCTTCTCCTTGATGTTGAAGGCGCTGTTCACGCCGGCGTAGGGAAACCACGGGGCCTTGGGGGTCGTCCGTCCGTGGATGGCATCGATCAGCAGTTGTTTCGACATCGTCCGCTCCGTTCCTCGTTACCTGTTCATCTCTGGCAGCAGCAGGCCGGCGCGGCCCGCCGCGTCGCGGCCATGACCCTCTTCGCTTCGGCCACGATGTCCGCCGCGCTCTGGGTGTAGCCGTCGGCCTTGAACATGGCCGCGATCTGGTGCGTCACCGGCGCTCCGCCGACAAGCACGCCCACGCCGGGCTTGCCGGCCTTGATCATGGGGATGACCGTCTTCATGCCCATCATGGTCGTGGTCATCATGGCCGAGATGCCGACCAGGTCGGCGTCCGTGCGCAGCACCTCCTCCACGAACCTCTCGTGGGGCACGTTGGCCCCGAGGTCGTGGACCGTGAAGCCGCCCACCTCAAGCATCATCTTCACCAGGTTCTTGCCGATGTCGTGCACGTCGCCCTGGACCGTGCCCAGGACCACCGTGCCCTCGCTTTTCACCTCGGCCCCGCGCATGCGGGGTTTCAGCAACTCCACGCCCGCGTTCATGGCCTCGGCGCAGAGCAGCACCTCGGGCACGAAGTACTCCTGGTCCTTGAACAGCCGGCCCACGGTGTTCATGCCCGCGGCCAGCCCGTCCAGGATGCCGCGCAGGGGATCATATTCCGCGGCGTTGAAGGCTGCGGTCGCTTCGCGCACGCCCTCCTCGTTGAAGCTGACCACCTCGTCGTGCATGGCTTTCAACAGTTCCTCGATGTCAGGCATACAATAACCTCCGCACTGTGCTGGCTCGTTGCGCTACCCGAGGCGACGCCTCATTGCGCCTTGAAATATGCGTCCCTGGCCTTGCGCAGCTCCAGGATGTTGGGAAGCGGCGAGTTCGGGGCCAGGCCGCAGCCCGGGGCCAGGAAATCGACCCCGGCCGCAAGCGCCGCCGTGGCCTCCGCGCGGCACTCTTGCGGCGTGCCCATGAACAGCGTCGAGGCCGCCGAGACGTTGCCGAAGACGCGCACGCCCTTGGCGTGGGCCACCTCGATGGCCGTTTTCAAGTCGGCTTTCTCCTCGATGCTGATGCCCGCGACGCCGGCGTCGCACATCATGGGGATGATCTTGTCCGTATTGCCGCAGATGTGCAGGACCAGCGGCCCCTTGGCCGCCTCCGCCAGGCGCTTCATGGCCGGGAAGACGAACTTCTGCCAGCTGCGCGGGCTCAGGAGATCGCTGCCCGAGGACGGATCGGCCATGCAGTAGTAGTCCGCGCCGCAGTCGAAGGCGAAATCGATGACCCTGGCCAGGGCCGCGGTCGTCACCTCCAGGGCCTTCTCGACCGTTTTCGGGTCCTTCAGGGTGGCCCGCATCATGTTCGAGGTGCCCATGAGGTTGGCGGCGCAGGTGAACGGGCCCTCGGACATGCCGAAGATCGCCAGCTCGTCGCCGACCTTCTCCTTCAGTATCCTGAACTGCTCCCTGTAGGCCGGGAAGCGCCCGCGCGACAGGAGGTCGTCCGGGCAGTCGAGCTCGTCGATCGAGCGCTGCTCGAAGGGATGGCCGGCGATGAAGTACTGCAGGTCGATCTGGGGCGCGCCGAGCTCGCAGCCCAGCGCCTGGCTGACCGCGGTGATGTCCCAGCCCATGGCCTTCACCCACTCGAAGCCGGCCACGGTATGTCCGGCCAAAGCGAGCCCGGCCATGGCCGCGGGATCCGTGTCGGCCAGGGGGCGCTCGCAGCCGCAGGCGCGCATCAGCGCCACCGCGCCGTAGGCCGTGGTGCAGCCGACCGGGGTCATGTCCACGTCCTGGCCGCTCAAGCGTCTCAGGAATCGCTCTTTGGGTCGCATCTCTTCGCTCCTTGTCCGGGCATCTCTTGGCTGAATGTACAATCTGTCCGCGCGGCGCGGGCCTACCACCAGCGCACCAGGTCAGTGACCTCGCGCCTGATGCGCACGAACTCCGGATCGGTGATGTCTCGCGGATGGGGCAGGTGCCCGACCTGCACTTCCTTCTTGATGGTCGTGGGCTTGGGCGTGCAGACCAGGATCCGCTCGGACATGTAGACCGCCTCTTCCAGGTTGTGGGTGACAAAGATGATGGTCTGTTTCTTTCGTTCCCAGAGCTTGACCAGGCTGGATTCGATGTGGAAACGGGTGCTGGTGTCCAGCTGGCCGAAGGGCTCGTCCATGAGCAGCATGTCCGGCTCGGTCACGAAGGACCGGGCGATGGCCACGCGCTGCTTCATGCCGGCCGAGATCTGGTTGGGGAAGAAGTCCTTGAACTTGGTCAGGCCGGTCAGCTCCAGGACCTCGGAAACCTTGTCCTTGATGTCTTTTTTGGAGTAACCCTTGATCTCGAGGCCGATCTTCACGTTGTCCCAGACCGTGCGCCAGGGCAGGCAGGACGGCTCCTGGAAGACGAAGGCGATGTTGTGCTTCTTGAAGTTGACCGGCTCGTCCTCCACGGTCACCGAACCGTCGGTCGAGGGCAGGAGCCTGGTGACCACGTTGCAGAAGGTGGTCTTGCCGCAGCCGGTGGGGCCGACGACGCACAGGAACTCGCCGTCGTAGATGTCGAAATTCATGTGGCTGAGGACCACGAGCTCGCCGAAGTGCTTGCTTAAGTCCTTGACCTGGATTTTGGCTTTGCGTGTGTTCATGGGGCTTCCTTCGCGGTTATTCGACGATCTCGCATTCCCGGGTGATTTCCGCCCGTATTTTCAGGAACTTCGGGTCGGTCAGGTCCCGCGGCCGGGGGATGTCGATGACGTACTCGCACTTGATCGTCGCCGGGAGCTTGGACAGGACGAGGATGCGCGAGGCCAGGTAGACCGCCTCCTCGATGTTGTTGGTAATGAACACCACTGTTTTGCGGTCCTGCTCCCAGATGCGCATGATCTCGATCTGCATCAGGTAGCGGGTCTGGGCGTCGAGGTGCCCGAAGGGCTCGTCCATGATCAGCAGGTCGGGGTTGGTGGCATAGGCCCGGGCGATGGCCACGCGCTGCTTCATGCCGCCCGAGATCTGGCGCGGGTAGTAATCCTCGTAGCCCTCGAGCCCGACCAGCTTGATGACCTCGCGCCCCCTGGCCTCGGCCTGCTCCTTGGACTGCCCCTTGATGATCGGACCCATGGTCACGTCCTCGAGCATCGTGTACCAGGGGATGCAGGACGGCTCCTGGAAGATGTAGGAGAGGTTGTGCTTGTGCGGATCGACTTTGTCCCCGTGCATTTTCACCGCGCCGACGGTCGCCGTGTCGATGCCCGACAGGACGTTGCTGAGCGTCGTCTTGCCGCAGCCGGTCGGGCCGACGATGACCAGGAATTCGTTCGGTTCGACCTGGAAGCGGATGTCCGTGAGGACGTCCATGTTGCCGAAACGCTTGGTGATGTTCACGTCGAGAAGATGGTCGTGCATGACAGCTCCTAGTCGATCGAGACTTCCGATCGCCAGCGGAAGAGCCTGTTCTCCACCATGATGAAGATCTCGTTCATGATGAAGCCGATGATGCCGATGACCAGCATGCCGACGATGATCTCGCCCATCCGCAGGAGCTCGGCGTACTTGAGAATCAGCCGCCCGATGCCGACCATCTCGCCGCCGATCATCTCCGCGGCCACGATGCACATCCAGGCGATGCCGAGCCCTACGCGCATGCCGGTGGCGATGTCGGGCAGCACCGAGGGGATGACGATCTTGCGGATGATGTAGGAGCGCTTGGCCCCGAAGACCTTGGCCACGTTGACGTGCACCGGGTTGACCCGGGTGACGCTTAGGAGCGTGGTGATGAAGATCGGGAAGAAGGCCCCCAGCCAGATCAGGAACACGTACCGGCCGAAGCCGACCAGGAGCACGATGGCCATGGGAATCCAGGCGATGGGCGGGATGAAGCGGATGGGCTCGAGGATCGCCCGGGTGCGGTTGTAGAGCTTGGGCCACAGGCCCATGGCCAGGCCCAGGGGGATGCCAAGGACGCAGGCCGCGACGAAGCCGGCGAAGATCCTGACCAGGCTTGCCCAGATGTGCGCGGACAGGGAGACGCCCTCGATGTCGCCCTTGGTGGCCAGGCCGACGAAGGCCTTCCAGATCTCGGCCGGCGAGGGGAAATAGGGGGAGTTCTGCCAGGCGGCGAACATCGTCCAGAGCAGTGCGACGATGGCCACGCTGAGCAGGTTGTAGGCAACGGTTTTCAGCTGATTCGTTCGTTTATCCATGTTCTGGGCTCCCGGCATTCCATCCGTCTTGCTACCGGCAGGTGGGACTCGCCCGCCTGCCGGTAAGGTGCATGGCGCTATTGCTTCTTGCCGCTCAATTCTTCCAAGAGCTGCGGGCGGTACAGGTCCTTCATGAAGTCGTCCATGTTGGTTATGACGCCTTTCTGGATCTTGTCCGACTCGACCAGGCCCTCGGCCATCTGCTTCATGCTCGGCACGTTGCAGAAGGGCGGATTGGGGTAGAGAACGGTCTTCAAGGCGTTCCTGACGACCTCGGGCTTCATGCCCGTCTTGGTCGCCATCATGGCCAGGGCCTCGTCGATGTTGTTCAGAAACCACTCGTAGGCATTGAGGTAGGTCTTCAATACCGTACGCACGAGCTCGGGGTCCTTCTTCAGGAGCTCGCCGTTGGCCACGAGCACGCAGCACTGGTGCCCGGGCAGGATGTCGTGGGAGGTGAGGATCTCGTGCCCGTAGCCCAGGTCCACGGCGCGGGCCGGGTGCGGCGCCCAGGCGATGAAGCCGTCGATCTCCCCCTTCTGGAGGAAGATGGGCATGTCCGAGACCTTCATGGATTTGCGGGTGATCTTCAGGCTGTTGTCCTTGGCCACCTTCTCGACCATGGCGTCCTGGATGGAGCCGATGCCCGGGGTGCCGATGTTCGTGCCGTCCATGTCCTTCACGGTCTGGATGGAGTTTTTGACCACGATGCTCGAGCCTTCGGTGTTGGCGCTGGCCAGGATGACCACGTCGACCCCCTGGCCGCGGGTGATCATCACCGGCACGCAGCCGCCGCTGCCGAAGTCGATCTCGCCCGAGACCATGTGCTGCATGAGGTAGGACCCGGCCAGGAACTCGCCCCAGGTCACCTTGATGCCCTCGGCCTCCAGCATCTTCTTTTCCTTCATGATCATGACCGCTGGGCTGTGGAGCTGGTCCGCTACGAGATAGCCGAAATGTATCTCCTTCTCCGCGGCGAAGACAGCACAGGTTGTTGTGAAAGTGAACGCGCAGACAAGAGCCGTCACCAACCAGAATTTGCTGACCATCTGCCTCATTGGAAACTCCTTGTCACACAGGTAAAGGTGGTTCTCCATGGCGTCTGGCAAATCGAAACGCTCTGCTTTCCGTCCCGGGTGTGTTCAGGCCTCGAAGGCGGCCTTCCCTCCGCCCGGATTTTCTCGGCATTCAAATCCCCGCAGCGGCAGGGAGGATTCGGTGAGGTTGAAGCTCCCGTCCAGGATGAGGCCTTTCAGGTATGCGGCCATCTCCTGGTCCAGGGCCGGGATCGGGCGTGCGGGCAGCCTGTCCAGCGCGGCGCAGAGGCAGCGCTTCACCTCGGCATCGACGACCGGAATGGGGATGACCACGGACAGGGCCACTTCGCCGTCCCTGTCCAGGCAGCGCCTGTCCATCTCGAGCATGTCCGCCGAGAGCGACAAGGACATCCGCCCGGGCCTGCTGCGCGTGCCGCTGCCGACGATGATGCCCGGCGAGCGGTTGAGCAGCACCTTGCTCCCGGGCCTCAGCATGGCCAGGGCCGCAGGGCAGTCCTCCGGCGCCTGCAGCCTGTCGGGAAGGAAGGTGTTGTAGCTGACGAAACGTGCGAACTCGAGCTGCGCCCGGGTGAAGGCGTTGCGGTACAGGCCGCCTTCCGCCGACCGGCACTCCGCCTGGATTTCCATGTCCGAGAGGAAGTCCAGGAGCAGCTTCTCGCCGGGGAACGTTCCCGCGGCCTGGCCCTCGAGCGTCTGGTCGGCGAAGACCAGGGCGTCCACCACGCCAAGGCGTTCGTTGGGCGCGGGTCCGGGATAGGCCGGGACGCCGTTCAGCGTGATCTTCTCGGCCCGGGTGAACACGCCCCGCCCCGCGACCGGCACGAGGAGCATGGCCGCGCTGCCGCGAAAGCCCGCGCCGAAGGCCACGACCGCCACGTCCAGAGGCAGCGCGGCCGGATCGGCCCCGGCCCGCAGGGCCTCCCTGATTTCCGCCTCGGTCAGGACGACGGCCCGCCTTTCCAGGATCTTCCCGTTTATTTCCCAAACGCTTTGTGCGCTGTCCATGTGCGGTTCCCTCCTGCGTTCACTGCGGCGCGACGATCTCGGCCAGGTGGAGCACCTGCTGCGGCAGGCGGCGCTTGGCGATGCCGCTGGCGATCTGGATCATGCAGCCGGGGCAGGTGTTGACCACCACGTCCGCGCCGGTGCGCTCGATGGCCTCGATCTTCTCCGCGCCGATCCGCTGCGAGAGGTCATGGCTGTGCAGGCTGAAGGACCCGCCGCAGCCGCAGCAGCCAGGGTAGTCCAGCTCCACGAAGTCGCTGCCGAAGACCTGGCGCAGGATGCGCCTGGGCTGCTCGGTGACGCCCTGGTAGCCGGCCAGGTGGCAGGGATCGTGGTAGGTCACCCGGGTGCCGGGCGGCAGGGTGGAGCGGTAGGTCAGCGGCTTGTGCCCGGAGAGCTCGATGAGCAGCTCCGAGAGATCCCGGACCTTTTCGGCCAGGGCCTTGAACTCGCCCTGGCGCGGGTCGCCCCGGAAGAGGTTCACCCAGCCTTCCTTCAGGCTCGAGCCGCAGGTCGCGCAGGCTGTGACCACCAGGTCGACGTCCGGCCGGGACAGCACCTCGAGGTTCTTCAGGGCCATGCTCTTGGCCGTCTGCGCGTCGCCGTTGGCCTGGACCGCAAGCCCGCAGCAGCCCTGCTCCCTGGGCACGACCACCGTGACGCCTAAGGCGGCGAGCAGGTCGATCACGGCCCGGCCCGTGCCGGGCAGGAAGTACTGGGTGGCGCAGCCGGTGAAGTAGGCCACGCGCAGGTTGCGGCCCTCGACGGCCCTGGCGGGGGGAGTAATCTCGGGCACCGTCTCGTCCAGGAAGGCCTCGGGGATGGCCGGCAGCTCGCAGCTCCGGCCCAGACCCAGGAACAGAAGCGGCAGGTGCCGGAGCGGCTGGCGCTCGGGCAGGCTGCCCCCCGGCCTGGTGCGGGGCAGGAGCCATTGGAAGCGGCCGGCCAGCCTGACCGCCCGGCGCATCGCGGCCTTGTCGGCCAGCAGCTTGCGGAAGGCGATGGTCTTGGCCAAGGTCAGCCCGTGCCGGCGGACGAGCTCGCCCCTGGCCAGCATGACGGTCAAGTCGTTCTGCACCCCGCGCGGGCAGCCGGCCACGCACCGGCCGCAGAGCAGGCATTTGTCGAAGACGCCCTGCAGGTGCCTGTCGGCGAGGATGTCCGGGGCGTAGGCCTGCTCGCGCAGCAGGCGGTTGCGGCCGCGCGGGCCGATGCTCTCCTCGAGCGTTTCGCGGTAGACCGGGCAGGAGTGCAGGCAGGTGCCGCATTCGATGCATTTGCCGGCCTCGTCCAGGAGGCCCGCCCCGCGCGTCGGTTCCATGTTCTCGCTCATTGCGGTGTCCCCTCTTGACTCAGCCGCGCAGTTGCAGCTCGAAATCGGAGTCGGTCAGCAGGAACTCGCCCTTGTCCAGGAGCTCTTTCAGCTGCGTGGCCAGCTTCTCCGACCGGAACCGGTTGGATTGCCTGAAGATGATGGGTACCTCGTGCTCCAGCATGGAAACCCTGCCCAGGCAGCCGCGCGGCACGTCGCCCTTGCCCTTGAAGGCCCCGCCCAGGCAGTTGGCGGTGCAGGCGCCGCAGGCCACGCACAGGCTCTGATCGATGCTCTTGTCCCGCCAGGAGATGGCGCCCATGGGGCAGTAGTACTCGGCGGCGCACTGGAACGAGCAGCAGAGGCAGCGCTCCGGGTCGAACTCGACCTCGAGCCGCGCCCCGGCCCAGATGTCGGCGTATTTTACGTAGAAAAGATTGATCCGGTCGCCGATGTCGGCCACGGGCAGCGGTATCCGCTCGTCCAGGCACTGGGCCAGGCCGTCGAGCGTCTCCTGGCAGGTGATGGGATAGGGCACGGCGATGCCGTTGGTGACCTCGACCCCGAAGCTGGTCTTGAACCCGCCCATGTACTCGGGCTGCATGCCGGACATGTCGGCGGACACGAACAGGCAGCGCTTGGCCGCAGAACTTCTGGTGCCGTAGCTGACGATGAGCCCGGGCGCGCCGTTCACCAGGATGCGCAGGCCCGAGCGCAGGACGGTCCGGTAGGGGTCGTTCTCCACCGGGTTCAGCTCCCCGCTGCCGCTGGCGCTCAGTCCCCTGAAGGGCGGCATGGGCCGGCAGGCGAAGATGGAGGAGGGGTTTGCGCGGTAGGAGGGCTGGTTTTTGACGTTGCTGAAGGCCGTATAGTTCTGGAAGTCGTTGCGGAAATTGTACATCCGGGCAAAGTGCAGCTCGTCCAGGGTGAACGTGGAGGAGAAGCTCCCGCCTCCGGCCGTGCGCCCCTCCACCTCCACGCGCTTGCCCTCCACCAGGTCCCGCAGCACGTGGCCGCCACCGTAACGGCCGTGGTGGTCGAGGCTCTCCTCGGTGCCGTAGATGACCGCGTCGATGAGCCCGCTCTCGGCCTCCGGCCGGCAGACCGGGATGCACGGCACCCCGTTCAGCCGGAGCTGCGTGACCGGCTTGCCGCGGCCCTTGGGCCCGAGGGGCAGCACGAGCATGGCCGACGAGCCGGACATCACGGCCCGGGTGCCGGTGGTCACCACGTCGACGTCCGAGACCTTGAACTTGTAGCCGCCGCGGACCTCCTTCTTGAATTCCATGGCCGTCATGACCACGGCGGAGCCGTTGCGCAGCTTCCCGTTGATCTCGGCGATCGTCCTTTCCTTTCTCGGCATGGTACGCTCCTAAAACCTCAGGCGATGATTTCGACCTGGCCCCAGACCCCGATCCGGTCGGCCACGAGGATCAGCACTCCGGCCACGCCGAGGGCGCGGGCCCGCTCTATGCCGGCCTCGATGTCGTGCTCGGTCCTGACCAGGTTGGCCACGGACGTGGCCGCCGCGTCGGCCGTGGCGGAGGTCGCGGCGAAGATGGTCACCGCGTCCGCCAGGCCGAAGCTCAAGGATGGCCCGAGCCGGCCCGAGGAGGTGCAGATGCCCAGCGGTTCCGGGGTGGGGCCGACCGCGACCTTGAGCCCGACGAACGGCGAGCTCTCGGCCAGGATGAACATTTCCCGGCGGCGGCTGACGTGGAGCATGATGTCCCCGCCGTTCTCGACCACCACCTCCCGGCTTGAGGCCAGAAGCCCGCGCCCGACGTAATCCGCCAGGGCGCCGGCGACCGCGGCCATGGGGCCGACGTCGGCCCCGGCTCCGGCCCGGAGCATGGTCCTGACGATCCCGGGCGCGTCCTCGTCCATGGGCAGGGGCGAGAGCGCGTGCAGGAACTCCGGATGGTCCCGGATGTAGTCCTCGATGTCCTTGCGGTATCTGAGGATCAATGCCCGGGCCAGGCCGCTCACGTCGCTCTCCGCGGAGACGAGCATGTCGGTCTGCTTGACCAGGAATCTGGACGAGACGAGCCCCCTGGGGTTGACCAGCGTGCGGTAGGTTCTCGAATCGACCATGGGCGCGGCCTGCATGTCAGCCCTCCGCCAGGCAGTCGACCACGACCTCACCCATGTCCCGCAGCCGCTTTTCATTGAGGGCGAAGATCAGGTCCCCGGCCCGTCCGAAGTAGATGCACTTCATGCTGCAGCGCGTGGCGCAGGCCGGCATCAGGCCTTCTCCGAGCCGGTGGGCGCAGGCGTCGCAGGTCCGGGCCGTCTCTTTCACCCCGCCCGGGCAGGTGACCCAGAAATTGTCCGGGTCGTGGTAGGCGCAGGGCGAGTCGCAGTGCCGGCAGGACAACGGCAGGTGCACGGAGCATTCGCTTCTTTCGTCGTCCTTCAGCCTGGCCCGGAAGGCCTTGGGCTTGCCCGCCGGCCGGGCGCTCCCGTCTGCGCGTTGCTCCACCCGGCAGGCGATCTGGCAGGAGCCGCAGGCGATGCAGCGGTCGAAATCGACCATGAGCACGGTTTCGCCCGCGGGGAGCTTCTCCAGCTCGACCTCCTGCCGCCTGAACTGCTTGCTGACCCAGAGGATTTTCATGACCTGCCCCCAGCCTTGGTGTTTCCGGCCTCCGCGTCATGCCGCCAGAGCAGATCGAGGACGGCCCGGCGCGCGGCCTCCCGGTCCTGGCCGGGCGAGTAGGCCGTGACCCGGGCAAAGGGCGCGGCGCCCGCTCCGGCCTCAGGCATCTCGAACAGAGACAGGGGATGCGCGCAGTCGGGCAGCCAGACGACCCCGGGCGCGACGTCCTCGGAGAGCCGGGCCGGGAGGCGCAGTTGCCCGCGGGCGTTCTCGACGACCAGGGGGTCGCCGCTCTTCACCCCGAGCGCCAGCGCCAGCCGGGGATTGACCTTGGCGAAAAGAAGGTCCTCGACCGGGCCGTCCGCGACGGCCGGCCCGAACTGCTCCACGCAGTCCACGCGCGCTCCGGTCACGAGCAGCAGGGGATGCGTCTGCGCCTCGGCCGAGGTCTCGCCGGGAGGCTCGCTGTCCGGGAAATCGATCCTTCCCGAGGGCGTGGGGAAGCGGGTCTCCGAGCCCGGGAAGTTCCGGTTGCGCTGGAAGAGGATGTTCGTCCCCCGGACCGTGCCCTTGACGTAGCGCGTGTCCTCCAGCGCGAGGTCGGAGCGCTCGGTGCACGGCCAGAGCACGCCGCCCGGGGCGCCCGCCTCGGGATCGAGGTCGGCGAAGCAGAGCGCACGGGTCAGCGGGTTTGCCCCCAGGAGCCGGTCGCAGAAGGCCGCGGCGCCCTGCTCCGCCTCGGCCAGGGCCGGCGCGCAGAGGCCGAGGACCCGGGCCAGGGCCGTCCAGAAATCCAGGGGGGAGTGGCAGTCCCCCGGAGGCTCGACCACCTTGCGATGAATCTGGACGGCCCGGCCGTTGTTGAAGGCGAGCAGGCCGTCGTATTCCAGCGGGCAGCTCACCGGAATGACGACGTGGGCCTGCGCCTGGGTCCGGTTGGGGTAGGAGGCCAGGCTGACGACGAGCGGCGTCCGGGCGAAGGCCGCCTGGACGTCGGCTCCGCCGGCCAGCCGGGAGCAGGCGTCGCCATGGCAGAACAGGGCGGAGATATTGGCGCCGTCGTCGCCCAGAAGCCGCTCGAGAGCCAGGTTGCCGGCGGCCGCCTCTCGCTCGTCCAGGAAGGAGAAGGGCGAGACGCCGAGGAGATTGAGGCCGCCGCCGGGAATGCCGAGGGATCCCTTCAGGCAGACCAGGGCGGCGCAGGCGGCGAGGTCGTCGTCGCCGAGGAACCGCCTGGAATGCCAGTCGCCGGCGATGACCTGGACGGGCCGGGCCTTGGCGATGAGCTGCGCGAAGCGCTCGATCTCGGCCGGCTCGACCTCGCAGGTCCGGGACACGGCCTCCACGCCGAACGCGGCCAGCCGGGCCGCAAAGGCCTCGAAGCCGTCGGTCCAGTCGGCAATGAACTCCTGATCCACGGCGCCGCGCGCAATGAGCAGGCCCAGCACCCCGCGCAGGAACACGGACTGGGTGCCCGGCCTGACCCGGACCGCGACCGTGGCCTTGGAGGCGGTCACCCCGCCCCGGTCGTCGAGGCTGAGGAGCGTTGCGCCCCGGTCCCGGGCGTCGAGCACCGGGCCGAAGCTGATCGGATCGGTGGCGGCGAGATCAGAGCGGTAGAGGAGGATCAAGCGGCTGTTGCACCAGTCGCGGGGCGTGTTGGCCTGCAACCGGGCGGCAGGCAGGCCGAACATCCGATCGATGGCCCCGCCGGCGCCGAAGGGGGCGGGGAAGAACCGGCCGGGCACGAACGGGCTGCCGAGCGCCCGGGCGAAAAGTGTGCCCGCGGCCAGGTGGTCGAAGGGGTCGGTTTCCGCGCCGTGCACCACCACCGACTCCCGGCCCCTGTCCGCGACGACCTTCTCGAGCTTTTCGGCCGTGAAGGCCACGGCCTCGCCGAAGCTCACGGTCCTGAAGGGCTGCGAGAGGTCGTCCCGGACCTGCGGGCGGGTGAGGCGGGCGGGACTCGTCAGGTGGTAATAGTTGAGCAGGCCCTTGGGGCAGACCGAGCCTTTGTTCACCGGGTGGTCCTCGTCGCCGAAGATGTCCACCAGTGCCCCGTCCTTGACGTAGACCTTCAGCCCGCATCCGGCCGGACAGTTGGCGCATGTCGTGCGCCGGACGCCGGTGAACGGCCGAGTGGTTTCCTGTTTCTTTCTGAAAGGCATCATGAGCCTCGCCGGGATATGGTCGTATCCGCTCTTCGGTGATCATCGGCCCCGCACCGTGGCGGGCGCCTTTCCTTCTCTCATTCCGAACTTGCCTGCCCTTCTCATAGCAACCGCAATGCCAGACGGCGCATAACAGCTGCATTCCTTGATTTTACTGGATTTTACGGCCAATGCATGGTGGCGTGGCAGGCGCAGGATGTGGGAGGCTGCCCCTGGGCGGAGATCGGCGCCAATGACCTGATTACCATGAAGAAAATGAAGAATACCCGGGATCGCGGCCGGCAATGAAGGCGTATGGTACGGCGTTGTTATTGTAATTGATTGATGACATGTAATGTTCATAATACATTACACGGGCAAGCCTGTATGGCAGTCTCACGACCCTCATCCGGCAATCGAGCCGCAAAAGAAACAATTCACCGGCCGGGCCTGCTTGACCGCCCTCGTTCGGCCGCAGACGGGCAGGCTGCCGTAAAGAATGTCGTGGTCGGCGGCCGCCGGGAAAGGGGAGGAGCTCGAAGCAGCGGGGCTTGACCTAATCCGGATCGTTTCCGACCCCGACACCGCCACGTATCCAAAGCCCCAGGCGACGTGGGAGAAGCTTGACAGCACGCCGATGAAACAGCCATCGAGGCTACGGAGCGCTTCGAGAATCGCCGTCCTTCTCCTGGCCTGCCTGTCCGCGGCCTGGGCGTGACTACGACTCCTCCCCGGTTTCTGATGGCAGCCGCAGCCCGACCCTGCCCTTCGACGAGACCTGGCGCTTCGGACCGGGGTGCAGTACGCGCCATGGAAAACCTGGCCCTCTCGCTGTCCTACGAGTTCCTCTATCTGGGCCGGGGTGCGATCGACAAGACCGGCGGCGAACTGACCGGCCGGCTGCAGGCGACTACGAGACCAACGTGGGCAACGTCGTCGCGCTGAGCGCGGCCTGGACATTCTGATCCAGTTGCGGGGCAGGACCATGCAGGCAGACCGTGGCATAAATCTTTGGCCTATCGCCGCCAACCCTGATAGTATGCAGAAAATAGTGAGTCTTGCAGCTAGAGTCTGGACGAACCCGACAGTTCGACCACATGATCGACGCAACACGAGCGGATGGCGGACATGAAGAAACAACATTTCGGGATTGCTTTGTTTTTTCTGATTTTCTGCCTGCTGTCGGCGGCTCACTCCCGCGGTTTTGCGGCAGCGCCCCCCGCGCTGGACGAGGCCATAGCCGCCCTCGGCCTCGGTGCGGATGCCAAGGCCAGGCTGCTGGCCGGCGAGATCGTGGCCAAGGAATGGGCCGAGCTCTCGGCCAAGGAGCTGGCCCTGGCCCTGGCCGTCTACCTGCCCAGGCCTCCGGATGAGGTCGCCGCGCACGTGCTGCAGGCCAGCTGGCTGACCTCCGATCCGGCCGTCAAGGCCTTCGGCGAGCTGCAACGCGATGCCGGTCCCGAGTCCTTCGCCGCGCTCGGCACCGCCAAGGGCCGGGAGGGTGACCTGGCCAAGCTGGCCGCCGGCAAGCCCGGCGACGCCTTCAATCTGGACGCGGGGGAATGGGCAGCCTTCAAGTCCGCGCTGGCCTCGGCCGGCAAGAAGGAGGCGCAGGCCTCGGCTTTGGGCACCTGGCGCAAGGTGCTGGCCAGGCGCCATCAGGACTACGTGCGCGGCGGACTCGCATCCGTCCGTCCCTACGACCGGGGCTCCGGCGAGAGCACGTACCCGGGCAAGGGATTGGCCGCGGCCTCGGCCGACGCGCCGCTCCTCAAGCGCTATTTCCCGGAGTTCCAGGCGCTCCTGGCCGGCTACCCCCAGGGCCTGACCCCGCAGGTCACCGACCGGCTGTTCTGGGTCGAGAGCATTGTCGAGGACCGGCCCTGCTTCGTCCTCAGCCATCTCCTGTCCATGAAGTCCGGTGAGGCCGTGGTCCTGGCCCACCGGCAGTACTACGTGGCCCACAACTACAACTCGCTGCAGGTCCTGGCCGGGCTCGTCCCGGCCGAGGGCGGCTCGGTCATCTTCTACCTGAACCGGACCTCCACCGACCAGGTCGAGGGTTTCCCGGAGAAGGTTCGCCACGACATGGGCCGGGACGCGTTGCTAAAGGCGGTCACGGCCATCTTCGACCGGCTGAGGAAACAGCTCGGCGGCTCCTGAGCCGGCCTGGTCCGGACCAAGGAGCAAAGGGACAGGCCATGAGCGCAGAGACTGCCACGAGCCCGACGAAAGCTGCGGCCGGCCAGGAGCTGGCCCGCCCGGACGCATCCACGCTCGTGGTGCGCTTTGGCGGCGCCTTCGCCCTGGGACTCGCGCTGCCCGGGCTGGAGGAGCTCCGCGGGGCCCTCGAGGCCGAGCCCAGGCCCGCGCGCCTGGTTTTCGACGCTACGGATCTCACCCGCTGGGACAGCCGCTTCCTGGTCCACTGCCGGAAGATCATGGACCTGGCCCGGGCCGCCGGGGTGAGCGTGGAAACGGCCGGCCTGCCCGCCGGCGCGCTGCGGCTGCTCGAGCTCGCGGCCAAGGTGCCCGAGCGCAAAGGCGCGGCCCGCACCGCCACGCGCGAGGCCTGGCTGGCCCGGCTCGGCGGCCGCTCCCAGGCCGCCTGGCAGGCCTTCACCGAGGTCCTGGACTTCCTCGGCGAGGTGACCCTGGCCGTGTGCAACCTGGCCCGCGGCCGGGCGGTCATGCGCCGCTCGGACTTTCTCGCCCTGCTGCACAGCTCCGGCGCCCAGGCCCTGCCCATCGTCTCGCTCATCAGCGCCCTGGTCGGGCTCATCCTGGCCTTTGTCGGCGCGGTCCAGCTGGTGGCCTTCGGCGCCCAGATCTACGTCTCGAGCCTGGTCGGCATCGCCATGATCCGGGTCATGGGCGCGATCATGACCGGGATCATCATGGCCGGCCGCACCGGCGCGGCCTTCGCCGCCGAGCTCGGGACCATGCAGGTGAACGAAGAAATCGACGCCCTGCGCACGCTGGGCGTCTCGCCCATGGAGTTCCTGGTCCTGCCGCGCCTCCTGGCCCTGGTCGTCATGATGCCGCTTCTGTGCATCTACGCCGACCTCATGGGCGTGCTCGGCGGCTTCGTCGTCGGCGTGTTCATGCTCGACCTGAATCCCGCCCAGTACCTCGCGGCCACCTGGGATTCCGTGGCCCTGGCCAACTTCTGGATCGGGCTTGTGCACAGCGCGGTCTTCGGCGTGCTCGTCGCCCTGGCCGGCTGCTACCGCGGCATGCACTGCGGCCGCAGCGCCTCGGCCGTGGGCCAGGCCACGACCTCGGCCGTGGTCACGAGCATCATCAGCATCATCATTGCCACGGCGATCATCACCGTCATCTGCAACATCCTGGGCATATAGATGCAAAGCCCGACCGCACCGCAGCCGCACATCACCGTCACCGGCCTGACCATGGCCTACGGCAGCTTCGTGCTCATGCGCGACCTGACCTTCAGCATCAACCGCGGCGACATCTTCATCATCATGGGCGGCTCGGGCTGCGGCAAGAGCACGCTGCTCAAAATCCTGGTCGGGCTGAAGGAGCCGGCCGCGGGCACGGTGCTCTACAACGATGTGAGCCTGTGGGAGGTGCCCCCCGGGGAGCGCGACCTGATCCTCAGGCGCACCGGCATCCTCTACCAGAGCGGCGCCCTGTGGAGCTCCATGACTCTGGCCGAGAACGTGGCCCTGCCGCTGGAGCAGTACACCGGCCTCGGTCCCCGGGACATCCGCGAGCTGGTCTCCCTGAAGCTCGCCCTGGTCGGCCTGGCCGGCTTCGAGGACTTCTACCCGTCGGAGATCAGCGGCGGCATGCGCAAGCGCGCCGGCCTGGCCCGGGCCATGGCGCTCGACCCCGAGATCCTGTTCTTCGACGAGCCCTCGGCCGGGCTCGACCCGGTCAGCGCGCACCTGCTGGACGAGCTGATCCTCGAGCTGCGCGAGAGCCTGCAGGCCACCGTGGTCATCGTCACCCACGAGCTGGCCAGCATTTTCGCCATCGGCACCAACTCGGTCTTCCTGGACGTGGACAAGCGGACCATGACCGCCACGGGCAATCCGAACGATCTCCTGCGTGAAACCAAGGACCCCAGCCTGCGCCATTTCCTGACCCGGGGCGAAGAGTAAGGACGGTCAACCATGAGCGGCAAAACAAGCAAGACCATGATCGGCGCCTTCGTGCTCGGCGCTCTCACCCTGGCCGTGGCCGGCGTCATCGTGATGGGCTCGGGCAAGCTCTTCACCACCACGCGCCACTATGTCCTCTATTTCCAGGGCTCGGTGAACGGACTGACCGTGGGTTCGCCGGTGGTCTTCCGCGGGGTGCGCATCGGCGCGGTGAGCGATATCGCCCTCGAGGCCGACCCCCGGACCCTGCACCTGACCATCCCGGTCATCATCGAAATCGAGCCCGACCGCGTCCGGCTCACTCCGGGCAAGGACGGGGCCCCGGCGGATGCCGCGCCGATCCTGGTGGGCAAGGACCCGGAGGAGGTCCTGAAGCGCCTGATCGAAATGGGCTTACGAGCCCAGCTCCAGCTGCAGAGCATGGTCACCGGCCAGCTCATGATCAACCTCGACTTCATGCCCGACGAGCCGATCCGGCTGCTGGGCGACGGCTCCCTGCTGGAGGTCCCCACCGTGCCCTCGCCCTTCGACGAACTGGCCAAGACCATCGAGAAGCTGCCCTTGCAGGAGCTGATGGACCGCCTGATCGGGGCCATCAGCGGCATCGAGCGCGTGATCAATTCGCCCGAGACCGGCCAGCTGACCACCAACCTGAACCAGACCGTGACCGAGGCCAGGAACCTGATCGACGATGTTCGCACGGAGCTGAAACCCCTGGCCGCGCGCCTGGACCAGACGATGGCGCGCTACGGCGACCTCGCGGTCAAGGTGGACGGCCAGGTCGGACCGCTGGCCAAGGACGTGGACCAGGCCGTGCGGACCTATGACGCTCTGGGCAGAACCCTGAACGCCAAGGCCGAGACCATCGCCGCCGAGGTCGCCCGCTCGCTGGACATCCTCGATGCGACCCTGAAGCAGGCCGAGCGGACCGTGTCCGGCGCGGGCGACGCGCTCGGCGAGGACTCGGCGGTGATGGTCGACCTGAGAAAGACCTTGAACGAACTGTCCGGCGCGGCCCGCTCCATCCGGACCTGGGCCGAGTACCTGGAGCGCCACCCCGAGGCGCTCATCCAGGGCAAGGGCGACTACAGGAGGTAGACGGATGTACCCCGACCATCGAGCCAGACTGGCCCTTTTCGTCCTGCTGGCCGGCCTCTTCCTGGCGGCCGGCTGCCTGGGCAAGAGCGCGCAGAACAGCTTCTACACCCTGACCCCCATGCCCGAGGCCGCCGCCGAGGCCGGGCCGGGCGCCGGCCCCTGCCTGGCCCTGGGCGTCGGGCCGGTGGAGCTGCCGGCCTACCTGGAGCGCCCCCAGATGGTCACGCGCAAGCAGGGCCACCGCTTCGAGCTGGCCGAGTTCGACCGTTGGGCCGAGCCCCTGCCGGACACCGTCAGCCGGGTGCTGGCCGAGAACCTGGCCGCCCTGACCTGCGCCGAGCCGCTGCACTTCTATCCCTGGTCTTCGGATTCGACGGTCGACCGCCAAGTGACGGTCCGCGTCCTGCGCCTGGACGGCGAGCCGGGCGGCGAGGTGGTGCTGCAGGCCCACTGGGCGATCCTGGACGGGAACGGCAAAAGCCTCGCCTGGCGCTCCGCGACCTACCGCCGTCCTTGCGCCGACGGCAGCTTCGGCGCCTACGCCAAGGCCCAGAGCGAGCTCCTGGCCGATCTCTCCCGGGACATCGCCGCAGGCCTCGGTGGTTTGCAGGCAAGCGCGCCGAAACAGTGAAAACCGCGCGCTGAAGGGAACAACCGGATAAACCGCTCGCGCCTGTCCCTCCTGCTCTGGGTCCTCGGGCTGGCGAGCCTCGCCTGGGGAGGCCCGGCGGCCGAGGCGGCGACTCCGCAGACCGCGTCCTATGCCGGCTCGGCCAGCTGCCGCTGTTGCCACGAGAAGTTCCACGCCGCCGCCGGCGTGGCCCTGACCGCCGCCGGCAACGGCACCGGTCCATCTTCCTTTTCGAAGTCGCGCACATCTGCGCAGACGACGAAAAGGCAGGAAGCACAATGACTTGATGGCAATTGAACGACTACTGGTAGTCGCGGTCGCACCAGCCAATGGGGCCGGTGGAATCGAAGGGATACGGTTACTTAAGGTGTCAAACTCAGGTCCCCCATGCCCCCCCGAAAAGGGGCTGTCAAGCGGGGCTATGGGGGCAGATAGGTCGCGTCCGTCAAGATGTTGTAAATTCTTGTGCTTTGGTGGCAATCGTTCATGCCGTCTTGTTTGGGATTTTGAGCAGTTCGATTCCGATTTCTTTATGTTCCAGATCGACCATGCCTTCTATCTGCATGTAGGGTGCAGGAGTTGCCATTCGTTGTTCTGTTCGAGGAGCACCGCGCCGATCAACCGGACAATCGACTGTTCGTGGGGGAAAGATGCCCACGACGTCGGCCTTCATGAGGATTTGAAGGACGGACTCGGCCAGGGTACGCAGAAAATCACCCTCGCCTGCATTTTGCTATCTCGATCAATGGCATCCAGTCATCGGTCATCGTGGCCCCCATTGGCTGTGGTGTGGCTCGCAACTCCACCTTACAGCCGATCGGCCGATGATCACCTCGAAAGCCCCGACGCTGCCGGACTGGGGAGTACTCCCAGCCCGGCAGCGGCAATCCGAATTTAACGATCGGGATCCCAAAGGCCCCACAGCAGGAACCAGCCGATGCAGCCGCGTTGCCATTTCTGCCCACTTTGGAGCCTGTCTGACGAACATCCCTGTAGCTCTTGAGTCGGAGCTGTCTTTCTGGTAATTTGTTCTTTGAAAACAGCGTGTTGAGGGACAGGAGGGGGAGATGGGCTACAACTTCCGAGACTACAACCAGCAGCAGCTTCTGTTGCTGGCCCCCAACCTGGACGACTGGCTCCCCCAGCATCATCTGGCCCGGTTCATTGCGGACGTGGTCGGCGCTCTCGACCTGAAGCCGCTGCTGCGCCGGTTTCGCGACAACGGCCAGGGCGG
>DIXN01000033.1 GCA_002428705.1 Desulfovibrio sp. UBA6079 | reverse complement strand
GGTCGCCGCCAGGACATTTCTTCAAAAGACCCCTTCCACAGCCGATGAGGCAGGAAGGGGTCTTTTTTTTGTTTGTTTTCTAAAATAAATCCATGGCTTGGGGTAAAATGACCCGATCCGGCCTTTTGCTGGGTCATAAAAGTGCTTCGGCATATAATATGCCGTAATAATAGAGTTTTTTCGAGGGGAAAGAGGCGCGCGAGGGCGCAAATGCTGCTGCTTCCCGGCCTGGCACGTCATTTCGCGCCAGGCGGCACCTGGACGCACGTCATGTTCTCCACCTAGTGTCCTGAAATTATTGACTATCATTTCGCGGCATGAATCGTGATTAGGCCTCTCAGGCCGGATTACCCCCTTCCTTTTCATTCGGGTCCACTTGCATCAGCGGTTGATCATCCTGCGGGAGCCGGCTGGGTATTTGGGGAGTTCGGGTCTCATCTGTGGTCTTTCCTGCAACTTTCGGGAGGCGGATCATGACGACAGCGTTACTGGTGGTGATTGCCGTGATGTGGTTGCCGGTCGCCCTGTTGAACCTGGGAAAAGGCGAGCCCAAAGGCACCGGGGCCGCGACGGGCTTTGTCGGCGCGGTGGTGGTCATCGGCGCCCTCATCCAGGCGGCAGTGTTCAAGGATCCCTTCACGGCCGGACTCCTGTTCGCCCACGGCATTTTGTATCTCTGCGTGGCCTACGCCCTGCTGGCCGGTCTTCAAGATTTTCGCTCCGTGGGCAACGTGAGCCTGACCGTGGCCCTGGTCTCAGCCATCTACATGATCCTCTTCTACACCGGCGGCCCGGTCCTGGCCGACGGCACGCAGCTGGTGGGCAAAAGCAACTACCTGGCGCTCGCCTGTCTGGGCTACGCCGTGCTGACCTTCGAGGTCTGGCTCGCCTTCCATGGCAAGCTGGGCGGCCGCGTCGTGGCCTGGTCGCTCATCCTCTGGGTCCCGATCGGCTTGTGGATCCCTGCCTTCTGGCTCATGGCCGCGGGCACGCTCCCGTTCTAGCCGGCGAATCGACGGTACCGGCCAGGTCCGCGTGGTGCGGACTTGGCCCGTTGCCGGGTCGAGTAAGATTGTCGTCCGTAGTCTTCCAGAAAAATTCCAGCCCTAAAGTATTTCCCCCGCCGGATCGATAAGTCAGGTGAAGCCGGGAGGAATACCATGGCCATAGCAATCACGGCAGTTCAGGATCTGGCGCAAGGCTTGAAAACGTCCGCAGCGGCCGGCACAGGCGATGTAAACAGCTCCAGGAACAGCACGTCACAGGCGAGCGGCGACACGGTCACGATCTCCACCGAGGGACTGCGCAAATCGCAGGCCATGACCACCCGGGCGGGTGATTCCCAGGCCGGCGAGAACGTTCCCGAGAACGAGCAGCTGATCGAACGTCTGCAGAAGCAGATCGAACAGCTCAGGAAGGAGATCGAGCAGATCGAGGCCGGCAATCTGCCGGACGAGGAAAAGAAAGAGAAGCTGCAGATGAAGCGCCAGATGCTGAGCATGATGGAGGCCCAGCTGTCCGAGGCCCAGACCCAGGCGCTGAAGCAGTCCGGGACCAGCAAATACGGCGGCACGCGTGCCCAGGGCTTTGCCAGCAGCCTGACCTAGGCGCTGCCTGTACACGGCCGCCGAAAGCGCTTACCATCCAGGTCGCGGTTCACCTCCCATGAGGTGAGCCGCAGAAGCCTGATCACTCGCCAATCAACGAACTTCGTGCGCTGCCCGAAACTCGGGCGCTGCACCGGGGGCAGCCCGTATGGACAAGCGTTTCTGGCTGATGAGTGCAGAAGAGGTCGGCGCCTTCATCGAATCCAAGGGCCTCGACGCCTGGAAGGCCAAGCTCGCCGCCGACCGCGCCGCGGCGCCGGCGGAGCTGGCGAAAGGGCCGAACCCCTGGGCCGCGGGCCACGAGGATGCACAGCGCCAAAAAATCATCGCCGAACTCGCGCCAAAGCTGGCCGAGCGCCTCAAGGACGAGACCGGGGCGGCGGACGCCTAAAGCAAAGAGGCCATGAAGGTGAGGAGGGCGTTTCGGGGGCACTAAACCGGCCCCGTGGATCGAGGAGCACTGCGCCCTGCAATGAAACGGCGTGCTCCGGCAAGCCCAAGGGACGCCTTCTGTTGAGCCGGAGCTGATCGGAATCCCGGCAGAGGTGTCCAGGGCGACCTCACCATGAGGCCTCTCTCGCGCCCTGCAACACGAGGATGCGGAACTTACGGGGGCTCGACCGCCTACCCCGACTTTCCTTTACTGCTTCTTCCTGCTCCCATCTCTTCGTTTTATTACTTCTCCGCGACCTTCTCGTAGCTGACGTACAGGTAGTCGAGCAGCTCGCTGCCGGCGTTGTCGGTCAGGACGCGCAAGGCCCCGCCCTGGCCGCGCTTGAAGCCCCGGACGTGGCAGAGGGTGTCGGAGACCGGCTCGAGCACGAGCTTCTTGCCTGACACGATCACGACCAGCAGGTTCCCTTCGTAGCGCAAACGTATGTCCATATCCACGGTCAGCGGCAGGTGGAAGCGGGCGTCGTCGGGGTCGAGGTTCTCCGGAGTCCAGTTCCCCTGGCGCCCCTCCCAGGCCTGGTTGCGCTCCTCGGGCGGCAGGAAGCGCTCGGCATAGGGCAGCCGGCCCTCTGCGTCCCGGCGGAAGAGGACTTGGCGGCCGTAGACCGTGGCCGGCTCCAAGGCCGCTCCGGGCAGCGTCTCGGCGGCCAGGGTGCCGTCGGCCCGCGGGGTGAGCAGGACCGGCTCGGCCACCTCGGAGCCGTCGGCCGTGGGGCCGGCGTTCGCGGTCCAGGCCAGCCCGCCGTCCACCGCCTCCAGGCGGTCGTAACCGGTCTCGGTCACGTAGATTCCGGACAGCGCGGCCAGGACCGCCGGGTCCCAGTCGACCTCGGGGGAGTCCTCGATTTCCGGGACGGGCGGCGTCAGGCCGGTTTTCTCCTCGAGCGCATGCGTGAGGGTCTCGCGGGCCACCGCGGCCACCACCGTGTCGGCCGGCGAGTTGGTCACCACGAAGACGCCGAGCCCCTGGTCCCGCAGCACGGCCAGATGGCTGTTGGCGGCGATGGTCGCGCCGTCGTGCCAGAAGAGGCGGCCGGCGTAGTCGAGCCCCGGGTCGTTCAGGAGCCAGATGAGGCCGATCCGCTTGTCGCCGTCCAGGAGATTGTCCGCGTTCTGCGCGGTCAGCATGGCCTCGAAGGTCGCGGGCGAGATGATCCTTTTGCCGCCGGGGGCGCGACCTCCGGCCAGGAGCGTGCGCAGGTAGCGGGCCATGTCCGCGGCGCTGGAGATGACCGAACCGGCGGCGGGCATGTTGTGGTGGAAGAAGTCGATGGGCAGGTCGAGGATGTAGTCGTGGGCGCGCCCCGGCAGGTCCAGGGGCTCGGGCTCGAAGGTCGAGTGGTCCATGCCCATCTCCCGGAACAGCTCCGCCGTCAGCTCGGCAAAAGTGGCGTCCGAGGAGCGCTCCAGCACCTCGGCCAGGAGCGCGACGGCCGCATTGGAGTAGGAATGGACGAAGCCTGCGGGGAATTCGGCATGCTGCGCCGGAAGATAGCGCAGCACTCCGAGGTCGTAGTCGGGAATGCGCCGCGTGGCCACGGAGGCGTTCATCAGGTCGCCGGGCAGGCCGGAGTGGTGGGTCAGCATGGTCCGGATGGTGATGGCCCCGTCCGGCACGGAGTAGCTGCCCAAGGGCGGCTGGATGGCGAACTCAGTGAGCACCGAGGCCAGCGGCTGGTCGAGGTCGAGACGGCCGGCCTCGACCTCGCGCAGGACGAGCAGGGTGGTCATGGTCTTGGAGACCGAGCCGATCTCGAACAGGGTCTCGGGCACCACGGGCGTTCCCTGCTCGCGGTCGGCCAGCCCGAAGCCCTGGGTCCAGACCACGCGCTGGCCGTCGACCAGGGTCAGGGACAGCCCGGCGACCTCGGACTCGGCCATGAGCGACTCGATGCGCGGGATCATGGCGGCCCTGGTCGCGGCGTAGTCCGGGGCCCCGGCCGAGGTGTCGGAGTCGTTGCAGGCGGGCAGGCCGATGAGCAGGCAAAGAATCAGGATTGCAGGAGACAGATGGCGGCGCAGGAACATGGGCTACCCCTCGATGCGTTGTGTTGCGGCAATATGCTGACGCTATTCAACGGTGTCGGCTTTCTCGTAGCTGACGAACAGGTGGTCGAGCAGTTCCTGGCCGCTGTTGTCGGTCAGCGCGTGCAATGCCCCACCCTGGCCGCGCTTGAGGCCCCTGACGTGGCAGACGGTGTCGGACACCGGCTCGAGCACGATTTTCGAGTCGGACTCGCCCACGCAGACCAGCAAGCCGTTCTCCTGGCGCAGGATGAAGTCCATCTGCGCGCCGCCGGGCAGATGGTTCATGGCGTCGTCCGGGTTCAGGTCGGCCGGGGTCCAGCGCCCGAGGCGAGCCAGCCAGGCGGCAGGCACCGTGGCCGGGGGCTCGAAGCGCTCGGCCATGAGGAAGCGCAGGCCCGGGGTGTGGCTCATGATGACCATGCGGCCGGAGACGGTCGAAAACTCGTAGGCCACATTTGCGGTTTCCTCGGCGGAGAAAAGCCCGTCGGCCCTGGGTCGCAGGAGCACGGTTTCGCCGGCCCGAGCGTTGCCCGCGGCCGGTTCGCCTTCGTCCAGGGGGGCGACCGTGGTCCCGGGGCTGTCGTCGAAACCGGGTCCCGCGTGCGGGGTCCAGAGCAGGCCTTCGCCGCTGGCTTCGATCTGGTCGTAGCCGGCGTCCGTGACGTAGATCCCGGCCAGGGCCTCGAGGGCCGCCCGGTCCCAGGCCACGAAGGGCGAGGCGGGCAGCACGGTGTCCTGGGGCGAGATTCCGGTCTTTTCGGTAAGCGCCCGCTTGAGCGTCTCCCTGGCCACGCTGGCCACCACACTGTCCGCGGTGTTGGAGTTGGCCACGACGAAGACGCCGAGCCCGTGGTCGAGCAGCAGCTCCAGGTGGCTGCGGAAGACCATGGTCGCGCCGTTGTGCCAGCAGAGCTTGCCGGCGTAAGCCAGCGTCGGGTCGGTCAGGACCCAGATGAGGCCGATGGACAGGCCATGTTGATCCAGGGCCACGCCCGAGTTCTGGGGCGTGAGCATGGTCGCGAGCGTCCGGCTGCCGATGATCCGCGCGCCGTCCGGAGCCGTGCCGCCGCCGAGCACGGTGCGCATGTAGCGGCTCATGTCGTCCACGTTCGAGACCACCGAGCCGGCGGCCGGGATGTTCACGTAGAAGAAGGGCACGGGCTCGCCGTCGAAATAGCCCAGGGAGCGGCCGGGCAGGTCGAGGGGCTCGGGATAGAAAGTGGTGTCGAGCATGCCCATGGCGTTGAACATTGCCTGGGTCTCGGCTTCGAAGCTTCTTCCCGACACCTCCTCGACCACGTTGGCGAGCAGCGAGGTGGCGGTGTTGGAGTAGGACCAGACGAAGTTCACCGGGAACTCGGCGTAATTGCCCCGCAGGTACTCGATCATGCGTTCGTTGTAGTCCGGGATTTGCGTCAGGCTGAAGCCGCCGTTGAACAGGTCGCCGGGGATGCCCGTGTGGTGGGTGAGCATGGAGCGCACGGTGATGGTCCCGGCCGGCACGGGATAGCTGCCCAGGGGCGCGCCGATGGCGAATTGCGGCAGGACGGTTTCGAGCGGCGCGTCGAGGTCGAGTTTCCCGGCCTCCACTTGGCGCATGACGGCCATGGCGGTGAGCGTCTTGGAGACCGAGCCGATCTCGAACAGGGTCTGCTCCGTGGCCGGGACTTGGTCGGCCGCATCGGCGTAACCGAATCCCTGGGACCAGACCAGGCGGTCGCCGTCGACCAGGGCGACGGCCAGCCCGACCACCTCGTTGTCGGCCATGGCCTGGTCGATGATCGGGATCATCGCGGCCCTGGTCGCGGAGTAGTCGGTCTGGCCGCTCGATGACGAGCTGTCGTTGCAGGCCGGGAGGAACAGGCAGATGACCGCCAGCAGGACGGAAAAATGCACGGACCGCAGGAACATGACCCCCCCTCGGTTGCAGAACACGGCAGAACGCAGCGGAAAAGCGGCTGCAATACATCCCGGATGGAAACGGCAGTGCTTCCGCCGCAGAATAATTTCGGACTCTAAGCGCTGGTGTAAGACGCTGTCAACGCGGAAGTGATATGTATAACAATGGCCGCGGCCCCCCGGAAATTCCGGAAAGCCGCGGCCGGCAGAGGGGCCGCCGTTCCAGGCAGTTCTAGTCGGTCTGCTTCCCGGGCTTCTCGTCGGGCTTGGCCGGGGCTTTCTCCTCGTCCTTCTCCTCGGGCTTGCCGAACTTGGCCATGGTCTCGGCCAGCTCGTGAAGCCGCTTGTCCGCGAGTCCGTAAATAGAATCCTCGGGATAGGAGCCGTCGGCCCGGCGCTCGCCTGCGGGCTTGCCGGTCAGGATCTCGATGCCCTCATCCACGGTCCTGGCCGCGTAGATGGCGAATTTCCCGTCGGTCACGGCTTTCACCACCTCGTCGCGCAGCATCAGGTCCTTGACGTTGGACTCGGGGATCATCACCCCCTGCTCGCCGGAAAGGCCGGCCGCCTTGCACACGGCGTAGAAGCCCTCGATCTTCTCGTTCACCCCGCCGATGGGCTGGATCTGCCCCTTCTGGTTGATCGATCCGGTGACCGCGATTGCCTGCCTGATGGGTACGCCGGACAGGGCCGAGAGCAGCGCGTAGGCCTCGGTGGACGAGGCCGAGTCGCCGTCCACGCCGGAGTAGGACTGCTCGAAGGCGATCGAGGCGCTGACGGTCAGCGGCTTGTCCTGGGCGAACTTCTCGCGCAGGAGTCCGGAGAGGATGAGCACGCCCTTGTTGTGGATGCGCCCCGACATGTCGGCCTCGCGCTCGATGTTGATGACCCCCTCCTTGCCCAGCGAGACCGAGGCGGTGATGCGGCTGGGGATGCCGAACATGTAGTCGGGCAGGCCCATGACGGCCAGGCCGTTGACCTGCCCGGCGACCGCGCCGCCGGTGTCGATGAACAGGCTGCCGCGCGAGATCATCTCCTGGATCTTCTCCTCGATCAGGTTCGAGCGGAAGATTCTCGCCTCGATGGCCTTGTCCACGTGGGCCTTGGTCACGGCCTCGGATTTGGCCTCGGCCGCAAAGTAGTCGGCCTCGCGCAGGATGTCGGAGAGCCCCGGGAAGGCGGTGGAGATCTTCTCCTGGCGGCCGGTGGCCCGCACCGCCTCCTCGATCATGGCCGCCACGCCGCTGCGGTCGAAGGACTTCAGGCCGTCCTCCTCGCAACGCTTGCGGATGAAGGCCGCGAACTGGCCGATGGAGCCTTCGGTCTTGTCCATGGAGCGGTCGAAGTCGGCCCGGACCTTGAAGATCTTGGGCATGTCCTCGTCGTAGGCCCGCAGCAGGTAGTAGACGTAGGCATCGGACAGAAGCACGACCTTGACCCTCAAGTCGATGGGCTCGGGGCGGATGCCCGTGGAGGTGAACCAGGAGAAGGGGTCGAACGTCTGGATCTCCATCTGCTCGGCTTTAAGCGCGCGCTTCAGGGCCGGCCAGACGCCGGGCTCCATCAGCGCGTCCATCAGGTTCACGACCAGGAAGCCGCCATTGGCCTTGACGAAGGAGCCGGCCTTGATCTTGCTGAAGTCGGTGCGCCAGACGCCGCTGCGGTCCACCACGCGCTCGATGGAGCCGAAGAGGTTGCGGTAGTTGGGGAAGGACTCGATGATCACCGGCGGGCCCTTCTGCTCGGCGTTGTCCACCAGCAGGTTGACCTGGTAGGGCTGGAAGGCGTCGCCCGCGGGCATGACCATGCCCGGCGGCATGCCGGGGGGCGTGGCCGGGGTCTGGAAGATGCGCAGGTCCTCGACCATGTCGGCGACCATGTCCTTCAGGAACTTGGCCACCTGCTCGCCCTTGTAGCGATCGAGGAGCGCGGCCAGCCGCTGCTCGGCCATGTTGGTGAAGGTCAGCTTGTCGACCTCGGCCTGCTTGTCCCGGACCTCGCGCTGCAGGTCGCGGATCTCGAGGAAGATCTGGTCGATCTCCTGCTTCAGCGTTGCGTACTTGGCCTTCAGCTGCTCGAGCTCCTCCTTGGGGAAACGGCCCTTCTCGGCCAGCTCCTCGAGCTTGGGCAGGGGCGTGGGCTCGCCGTCGACGATGGGCATGAGCTCCGGGCGCTGGAAGGGGCCGGCCTGGACCTGGACCAGGGCGAAGCCGGTGTCGGTGACCTTCTTCTCCAGGGCCTTGAAGAAGTCGCGCGACTTCTTCTCGTAGGCCTCCATGATTTCGTTTTTGCGATTAATGTACTCCTGGCTCTCGAAGAGCTGGGGCACCTCGCGCTTCAGGGTCTCGATGAAGTCGTGGACGTCCTTCTTGAAGGCGCTGCCCTGCCCGGCGGTGAAGCGCAGCAGGATCGGAGCCTCGGAGTCCTTGAAGTTGTTCACGTAGCACAGATCGTCGGGCGCCTGGTTGGTCTTGGAGAACTCATCCAGGATCTTCTTCACCGTGGACATGCGCCCCGAGCCCGGGGCGCCGGTGACGAAGATGTTGTAGCCGGGCCTGGACAGGCCCATGCCGAAGCGCAGGCTGGCCACGCCTCGGGGCTGGCCGATGATCTCGGCCAAAGGCTCGATCTCGGCTGTGGTTTCGAAGGGCAGGCTGGCGGGGTCGAGACGCCAGCGGAGGCGCTCGACGGGAACGCGGCGCTCGGAATCAGGGCTGGTCATGGTTGCGGCCTCCTCGGGAGTTGTCGCGGGCGGGGAAACGGCGGAGATCGGACCTCAGTCGCCGGTCAGGAGCACCCTGGTGTAGGGCTTCGGGCGGCATTTGGGCATGACCACGGTCAGGATGCCTTCGCGGTAGGTGGCGCTGACCGTGGCCGGGTCGATGGTGCAGGGCAGGCGCCAGGTCTTCTCGAAGTGCTGCTCGCTGACCAGCGTGCCGCGTCCGCTCACCGCCTGGCGCTTGATGCGGCCGGTTAGGCGCAGGACGTCGTCGGTCACGCCGATGTCGAGAAACTCGGGCTCGAGCCCGGGCAGGTCGGCCAGGAGCACCAGGTGATCGTCCTGCTCGAGCAGGCGGAACTGCGTGCCGGCCACGGCCCGGCAATCGATGCCGAACGAGCGACAGACATCGGCGAAAAGATCATCCAGGTCGCTTTTGATCTTGGACAACTCCTGGTTCTTCCACAGGGTCAGGTGGTTCACGGCGGTCTCCTTCGGCCCAGGACGTAAAGGGCAAGATCAGAGGATCATGGAGCGACTATAGCAGAATGCGCGCGATGATCAATGCGTTCCGCCGGTGAAAGCTTGCCCGGACGGGTCGAGGAGGGTAGTTTCGCGGCCATGAAAATTCCTAAAGTCATTCTTTTCGACTTCGACGGCACGCTTTTCGACTCCTGGCCGGCCATCTACGCCAGCCTCAGGCAGACCTTCGCCGACTACGGCCTGGACGTGCCGGACGAGGCCGTGGGCAAGGCCGCCCTGGCCGACGGGGCAAAGCTGGAGGTGATCGTCCGGCGCCTGCACCCGGCCCTGCCCGAGGCCGAGATTCCGGCCTGGGTCACGCATTGGCGCGCCTATTACAAGAGCGAGGGCCATCTCCTGGCCCGGCCCTTCCCCGGCATGGTCGAGGTCTTGGCCCGCCTGGCCGCGGCGGGTCTGCGCCTGACCGTGGCCAGCAACAAGGAGCAGCGGGCCTTGAACCAGGCCCTCGAAGCCCATGGCCTGGCCCAGTACCTGGACCTGGCCGGCGGGGTGACCCTCGGCGGGCCGACCAAGCCCGAGGCGGCCTTTTTCAATGCCCATTTCTCCGGCCTGGATGCGGTCTTTCGGCGTGAGGAGCTGCTCGTGGTCGGCGACAGCGAGGTGGACGCGGTCTTCGCCCGGGCCATCGGCGCGGGCTTCTGCCACGCGGCCTACGGCTATGGCCGGCTTGAGCGCTGCCGGGAGATCGGCGTGGATCTGCACCTCGAAGCCCTGGCCGAGCTGCCCCTGGTCCTGGGCTTGGTCGAGGGGCCGTGATGCGCGAGCGCTACGTCAAGGCCGGCGGCGCACTCGTCTTCTGCCGTTACCGCCCGGCGGCGCGCGGCCGGCCGACCTTCCTCTTCGTCCACGGCCTGGGCGACTCGGGGCTGTCCTTCGAGCCGGCCTTCGCCCGGCCGGAACTCGAGGGCTGCGGGCTGATCGTGCCCGATCTGCCCGGCTTCGGCCGCAGCTCCGCGGCCGCGGACTATGGCTTTGCGGCCCAGGCCGGCCGCCTGGCCGAGGTCGTGACGCGGCTCGGCGCGGCCCGCGGGCTTTACGTCGTGGCCCACTCCATGGGCGCCATCCCGGCCGTGGCGCTGTGCGAATCGGAGCTCGCGCCCCACATCCAAGGCCTCGTCCTGGTCGAGGGCTCGATCACCCAGTTCGGGGCCTTCATCTCGGCCAAGGCCGAGGCGGCTTACGAGCGCGGCGAGTTCACCCGCTGGTTCGAGGCGGACTTCCTGGAGCATTTCATCCGCGAGACCTACGTCAGGCGCTTTCCCTTCTGCGCCGGCTACTACGCCTCCTTGCGCTTCTGCCGGCCGCCGGCCTTCCTGGCCTCGGCCCTGGAGATGCGCCGCCTGGCGCGGAGCCTCCAGGAACCGTGGAGCCACGAAACCGGCGCGCGCTACGCGAGCCTCGCCCTGCCCCGGCTCTACGTCTACGGCCGGTCGAGCCTGGCGGCCGAGACCGTGCGCTTCCTCGACGTGCACGGCCTTGCCGCCCGGGCCCTGGAGGCCGACTGCCACTTCGTCATGCTCGAGCTGCCGGACGCCTTCTACGGACTCCTGGCCGAGGTCGCGCTCCGCCCGGGCTGATCCCCCGGACGTTTGAATGGACGCTCGAATGGGCGCTCGAACATCCGTCCCGTCAGCCGGCCCAGGACCTTGAGCCCCAGCCAGAGCATGGCCAGGGGCATGAGAATCGTCTCCAGGCTGAAGACCACGATGAGATCGACCACCGAGCGGGTGAAGCGGGTCACGCTGTCCTTCAACCGGCCGATGATGCTTTTCAGCCGCGCGGGCGAGGCGGCGTCGGCGAGCAGGCCGAGGAGCCCCTTCTCCTCGCCGGCCTCCTCCCCGGAGCCGAGCTCCCGGGCCTGGCCCTCGAATTCCCGGCGCAGGTCCTCGATCTGGCCGGCCGACGCGGCGTAGGCCGGGGACAGGAAACGCTCGAACACGGCCTCGGAGGCGGCCACGCTCAGGGGCACGAAGAAGCGCACCACGACGGCCGCGGCTGCGAGCAGCCAGCCGGCCCGGCGCAGGCGCGCGCCCAGGGCCCCGGGCGCCCACAGCCCGGCCAGCAAGGACAGCGCGGCCAGGCTCAGGATGATGCCGAGGCCCAGCCACGGCCCCAGGCCGACCATCAGGCGCTGGGCGCCGAGCGAGGCCGAGGCCGCGAGCATGACCCAGGAGAAGCGCTCGACCAGGTCGTTCACCGGGTCCAGCACCTCGCCCACGGCCACGGTCACGCCCAGGCCCGCGGGCGAGAGGTCGAGCTCGGTGCCCTGGAACAGGGAGATGACGGCGTTCAAGCCCCTGGCCGCGGCGAAGATGGTCAGCGCCCGGGTGAGGCTTTCCTCCAGGCGCTCGGCCGCGGCCGCATCCGCGCGGGTGAGGAGCGGGCTGTCCACGGTCAGGGCGCGAAGCGTCGGCCAGTGCAGGCAGAGAAGGAGCGCGGCCAGGGCCAGGCTGGCCGCGATCCGTTGCGCAGGGTGGGTCATGGCATGGCGTCCGGCTCCCGGCCTACTTGCGCTTCCAGGCGCCGCCGGCCTGGACGTAGTAGCCCTTGGGCGCCTCCTCGATCCACTTGCGGGCGAAGATCTCCTGGACCTGGCCGACCTGGGAGGACTGCAGGTTCAGGGCCTTGGCCACCTCCTGGTAGAGCTGCGCCCGGGTCTGGTTGTCGGCGGAGACCAGGCGGCGCATGCGGGCCACGTCGGGCAGGGCCAGCCCGTCCTGATTGCGGACCACGAGCATGCCGTCCTGGCCGATGCCCACGTTGCCCTTCTCGTAGAAGGGTTTGAGCTCCTGGAAGTTCTGGGCCAGCTGGTTCTTCAGGCCCCGGATGGCGGCGTTGGAGACCGTGGTCGCCTCGGCGGCCTGGGCCTCGGCCGGGCCGATCCGTTCGATCAGGTCGGCCAACCGGCTGGCGAGGGCCGGTCGCGTGCGGGCCTCGGAGCTGGGTTTGGGCTCGCCCGGAGCCCCGTTCTCCGGCTCGGGGGGCTTTTCGCCGTAGACGTCGCTGACGATCTGGTCTGCGGTCTTCTCCACCGTGGCCGCGGGAAAGTAGATGTTCACCGTGACGCAGGCGGCGACGAGCGCCAGGGCCAGAAACCAGCCGGCGCGGCGCAGTGTCTTGGTCATGGACCATCCTCCTGGCCCGCGGACGGAAGCTTTTCCGGCCGGGCCGAGCCGACCACGCGGCCCACCCGCTCCTTCATGTCCGAGAAGCTGATGCGGTTGGTCGGGTTCGAGTTGACCACATTGATGCCGATGAGCGGCGGTCGCTTGATGATATATTCGACCCCGTCCTCGTTTATCAAGCCCCGGATGCGAAAGACATCGTTTTCGAGGTCGCAGTAGAAGCCCACGGCCTCGTAGGGAAACTGCTTGAAGACCGCGGCCAGGAGGCCCACGCCCAGGCCCGTCAGCGGATTGCCGGTGCCGACGCGGGTGATGGAGTCCACGGCTTTCAGGCTCACCTGCTGGGCCACGCCCGGCGCGGGCACGCTCCGGGCCAGCAGGTGGAAGGCCACGGGCTGGCCGTAGGCCAGGGTGAAATCGCGCAGGTCGAGGTCCATGCGGCCGGTGATGCGGCCGATGCCGAGCGCCTCGCTCAAGGCCGCAAGGTCCAGGCTTTTCACCAGGATATTCGCGCCCAGGGTCCGGTTGCCGGCCAGAGGCTGATCGGCGCCGATGTCCCAGACGGTCAGCGCTCCGCCGAAGAACTCGCCGCCGAGCGCGCCCTCGGTGGCCAGGCTGCCGGCGCTCAGGCGCCAGCGCGGGAGCCTGCCGCCGACTCGGCCGCTCAGCGGGATGTCGCCCGTGGGCAGGGCGGCAAGCGACAGCCCGTCGAGGGAGAAGGCGCCCGAGGCCTCCCATTCGCCGCCGAGCGGCTCGCGCACGAAGAGCTCGGAAAGGCCGAGACTCGCGCCGTAAGCCTCGGCCGTGAGGCTGCCGGCGGTGTCCAGGCGGTTTGGGGTCAGGGCCAGGCCGAGACCGGCGTCCATCACGCTCAGCGGCCCGGCGGTAAATCGAGCGAGGCGAAGCCTCCCCCAGCGCGCGGCCTCGAGCGGCGGCAGGCTCGGCCCGGCGGGCGCGCCGCCCAGGCGGCGCAGGCGGTAGGTGAAGGGCAGGTCGAGGTCCAGGCCGGTGAGGGAGAGCCCGCCCGGAGCGTGCGCAAGCCCGGCGCCGGTCATGGCCAGCCGGCCCGCGAGATCGATGGGAGTGCCGGCGAGGGGTGTCTCGATATCCAGGTCCAGGTCCAGGCGGCCGGCGGCCTCGGCCTCGGCCCAGGCCGGGTCGGCGCCGGCCAGGCTGTCCTTGATGAGCCCGGCGAAAAGCCGGCCGAGGTCCGGCATCTCGACCTTCATCGTGCCGTTCAGGGTCTCCCCGGCCAGCCCGGCCCGGCCGGCGAGGCTCACGAGGTCGCCGACGGAGGCGCTCAGGTCTCGGGCCGTGAACCCGTCCTTGGCGCGGGCCAGGCGGGCCGACAGGCGCAGGGGCAGGTCGGCGAGGCGGGCGTAGAAGGTGCCGGCCAGGACCTCGCCGCCGGCGGTGGCCAGGTCGAGGTCGAGCGTTTTTCCGTCGCGCCCGGGCCGGGCTTCGATGGTCAGCCCGACGTCCTGGCCCAGGACATAGCCGTCGGCCGAGGCGAAGGACAGGCCGGCGAGCGTGAGGCTGCCGGCCAGGGGCAGGGGGCCGGCGGGAGTGAGCCGGAGCGCGGCCGAGAGCCGCCCGCTGGTATCGGCGGGCAGCGGATGGCCGAGGCGGCCCAGGAGCGCGGCCAAAAACTCCAGGGGTACGTCCGTCAGGTCGAAGCCGCCCGTGGGGCCGCCGGTCGGGAAAGCGAGCCGCACGCGGCCCCGGCCCGCGCCGAGGGAAAGCTCGCCGTCGAGGGCGGCCGGCCCGTCCTGCGGAAGGCCCAGGCGGCCGGCAAAGGCCAGGGGGCCGCCGGGCAGCGCCGGGGCGGTGTCCACGGTCAGCGCCACTTCCCAGGCCTCTTCTCCATCGGGCGTCAGGGCCAGCCGGGTGCTCAGGCCCTCAGGCCCGCCATCCAGGTTGAGGACGACTGTCCGGCCGAGGTCGAGGAGGGCGGCGAAGGATCGGGGCAGGGGCAGGCCGGCGGCAGATGGCGCGAGCAGCCGCATGAGGGCCGGAACGTCAGGCAGTCGGCCGCTGAGCCGGCCTTCGGGCGGCCCGGCCGCAGGCAGGCGCAGGCTTCCGGCCAGCTCGACGAGACCGGGGACTCGCAGGCGCATGTCCTTCACGGCCAGCCCGCCCTCGGCCGGAAGCCGCCCCGTGGCGTTCAGCCGGACCTCGGGCAGGGGAGCCCAGCCCGCCGGCAGCTTCAGCCGGCCCCGGCGCAAAACCAGGCCGAGGTCGGGCAGCGAGAGCCCGCCCGTCTCATCGGCCTGTGCCTGTCCGGACAGCTCCAGGCTGCCGGTGAGGTATTCGAGGCGCAGCTCGAACCTGGCCCCGGGCAGGGCCAGGCGCGGCAGAACGCCGGGTCCCGGCGCGGCCGGTGCGGCAGCAGCCAGCCAGGCGGCCAGGAGCAGGGCGGCCGTGAGGCCTGCGGCCAGGGTGGGTTGAGACGGACGCATGGTGCCCTTATGCGGGAAAAGCGCCTTCTTGCCTAGCGCAAGCCGCGCGCAAGGGCCGGACCGGCACGGCGGGGCGGTCATGGCCGCGGGGGCCGCTTCCCCGGCCCCGTCTTTTTCCCCGGCGGCGCTTGCCATCCCCGCACGGGGCGGGTAATTTGGAGCCCTTAACCGGGGTTACGTCCCTCCAAGGAGTCGCCATATGCGTTTTGCGGTCATCGGTGCCGGCAGCTGGGGTACGACGCTGGCCAACATGCTGGCCAAGAACGGCCACGATGTCCGGCTGTGGGTCCGGGAGCAGTCGCTCCTGTCCGAGATCAGGACCAAGGGCGAGAACAGCTGGTACGTGCCGGGGATGAAGCTCGACCCGCACCTCACCGCCTCCTGCGACGCGCCCCAGGTCATGGGCGGCGTGGACTACATCCTGGTGGTGGTGCCCAGCCAGTTCATCCGCGGCGTGCTGGCCGGCATGGTCGACTACCTCCCGAAGAAGCCGGTGATCGTCTGCGCCAGCAAGGGCATCGAGCTCGGCAGCCTGGCGACCATGTCCCAGGTGGTGGCCGAGGCCCTGGCCAGCTTGAAGCCGCGCTTCGCCATGCTCTCCGGCCCGAGCTTCGCCTTCGAGGTCGGCCACGACATGCCCACCGCGGTTTCGCTTGGCTGCGCGGACAGGAAGCTCGGCAAGGAGCTGCAGCAGGCCCTGTCCAGCGAGAACTTCCGGGTCTACACCAACCCCGATTACCGCGGGGTGGAGCTCGGCGGCGCGATCAAGAACATCATCGCCATCGCCGCCGGCATCTCCGACGGCCTGGGCTTCGGCTCCAACGCCCGGGCCGCGCTCATCACCCGCGGCCTGGCCGAGATGAGCCGCCTGGGCGGCGCCATGGGCGCCGATCCCAGAACCTTCATGGGGCTGTCGGGCATGGGCGACCTGGTGCTGACCTGCACCGGCGAGCTCTCGCGCAACCGCCAGGTGGGCCTGCGCCTGGGCAAGGGCCAGAAGCTGCTCGACATCCTGGGCCAGATGAAGATGGTCGCCGAGGGCGTGAAGACCACCGAGGCGGTCCATGACCTGGGCCGGAAGCTGTCCATCGAGCTGCCCATCACCGAGCAGGTCTACCTCGTGCTCTACCAGGGCAAGGACCCGGCCGTGGCCGTGCGCGAGCTCATGACCCGCGACCTCAAATCCGAATAGGGCTACACCCCGGGCAGCCAGGCGAGGCAGAGGCTCCGCTCGCGCGGGCCGTCGAATTCGCAGAAGAAGATGTGCTGCCAGGTGCCGAGTTGCACCTCGCCGTCCTCCACCGGAACGAGCTGGGCGCAGCCGAACAGGCTCGACTTGACGTGGGCGTCGGAGTTGCCTTCGGCGTGGGCGTAGTCGCCGCGCAGGGGCACGAGTTTTCTCATGGTCTTCACGATGTCCCGGGCCACATCCGGGTCCGCGCCCTCGTTCACGGTCACGGCGCCGGTGGTGTGCGGGCAGTAGAGGAGCACGGCGCCGGTCTGCCAGCCGTTTGCGTGCACGGCCTCGCGCACCGCGGCGGTCACGTCCACCAGCACCTCCCGCTCGCGGGTCGTCAACCGCAGGGTCTTCATCGCCATCCTCCCTATGATGCCGCGCCGCGCCCGGCCAGGTAGCGGCCCAGGTTTTTGTCCGTGCCCGTGATGTGGCCTACCCACCAGCCGGTCAGGTAGTCCAGGACCTCTACGGTCAGCTCCTCGCGTCCGTCCACGAAGGACAGCAAAAAGCCGATGGATCTGCCCAGGAATCCCCGGTGCTGGGCCAGGTGGGCCTCGATCTCGGGATCGGCCGCCTCGCGCATGCGCTTCTCCTCGGCGTCGAAATGGTAGCCGGCGTAGTCGGCCACGCCGATGATGATCTCCGAGAGCACGGCCTTGTCGCGGCCCTCCGCGTAGGCGAGGCAGAGCTCGTTGATCATCCCGGTCAGCTTCTCGTGCTGCTCGTCGATCTCCGGGATGCCGATGTGCAGGCCGGGGTGCCAGGTGATCGGGGGCATGGTAAGGTCTCCTCGCGGTTCTCTTGCGGACGGTTTGGGCGACAAGGCAATGGTCAGGGCCGGCCCGGCTCCCCGCCGGGCTTGCCGGCGGCCAGGATGAAGACCGGGTTCATGGCCGCCAGGCGCAGGTCCCCGGCCAGGGGCGCGCTCTGGGCGGCAAATATTTGCAGGATGGAGAGAGGCCAGTCGAGCCCGGTCAGGAAGGCTTTGGCCCGGGCCAGGGAATCGAGCAGGATGGCGCTGACCGCCAGCCGGCCGCCGGGTTTGAGGCGTGCGCAGGCCGCCTCGAGCACCTCGATGCCGCCCCCCAGCCCTCCCCCGATGAACACCCGGTCGGGGTCGGGCAGCCCGGCCAGGCAGTCCGGGGCCGCGCCCGGGACCAGGGCCACGCTGTAGGCCCCGGTGCGCCGGATGTTCTCGGCGATGTGGGCCTGGCGGGCGTTTGCGCGCTCCACGGCGAAAATCCGCCCCGAGCGGGCCAGGACGGCGGCCTCCAGGGAGACCGAGCCGCAGCCCGCGCCCAGGTCCCAGACCGTGTGCCCGGGGTCGATGCCCAGGGCGGACAGGGCCGCGGCGCGCACCGGGGCCTTGGTCAGGAGCCCGGCCTCGTGGGCCAGGTCGGCGTCGGACAGGCCCAGGCGCAGGGGCACCGCGCGCGGCCGGCTGCGGCTGGCGACGACCAGGTTGAGCGGTGCGGCCGTGTGGGCCATGGCCGCGCCGAGGTCGAGAGCAAGGACGCGCTCGGCCGGCCCGCCCAGGTCCTCGGCCACGGTCAGGGAGAAATCTTGCGCCCCGCGCTCGGCGAGCAGCCGGGCCACGCCGGCCGGGCCGTCCGCGCCGCCGGTCAGCACGGCCACGCGATCAAACCAGGTGACGGCGGCGAAAAGCGGCGCGGGGTCGTCGCGGCCGTGGAGCGAGACCACGGGCAGGTCCTGCCAGGGCAGGCGCAAACGGGCGCAGGCCGCCTGCAGGCTGGTCACCGCCGGGTGGAAGCGCAAGGCCTCGGCGCCGAAGGCCGCGACGAGCCGGCCGCCGATGCCGAAAAAGAGCGGGTCGCCGTCGGCCAGGACGACCACCCTGCGGCCCTGGGCCAGCCGCTCGCCGATGGCCGCGAGGCTCGTTTCCAGCGGCGCGGTCAGGGGGACGGTTTCCACTCCATCAGAAGCCAGGCGGGCCAGCAGCCGCCGGCCGCCGGCCAGGACCTCGGCCCGGGCGATCATTTGCGCCGTCTCCGGCGGCAGGGGGCCGGGCGCAATGCCGACGACGTCGATGATCATGGCTGCTCCGGGGCCGAGGCATGCAGCAGCCGGCCGCGCAGGTCGAAGACGCGGTAGGCCACGCGTAAGCTTGCGCCGCCGAAAGCGCCGGCCGCGGCTGCGGCCCGCCTGGCCAGCACGGCCAGGACCGGGGCGAGGGCCGGCGTGGGCGCGATGATCTCCATGGCCTCCTGCGCGGTGTTGGCGGCGGTGACGGCGGCGGCCAGAGGCTCGGCCAGGCCGCAGTCGCGGCAGATGCCGGCCAGGAAGGCGAGATCCAGATGTCCGGCGTGGGCGTGGGTGCTCGCGCTGCCTGTGGCCTGCTTGACCAGCTTTCCGGGAAAGACCCCCCAGACCGCGCGGGCAAAGCCCAGCCGGCCGGCCTCGGCCATGGCGTGGGCGAAGTGGTCCGCGGCCTGGACAAAGGCCGTGGCCGGAGCCTCGGGAAAGAGAGCCTTGAGGGCCTTTTCGCTCCGTCCGCCCGTGGACAGGTAGGCCGTATCAGCGCCCTCGGCCCGGGCCACGGACAAGGCCTCGCTGACCGTGGCCTGCCAGGCCTCCAGGCTGAAGGGCTTGACCGTGCCCCGGGTGCCGAGGATGGAGATGCCGCCGACGATCCCCAGGCGCGGGTTCATGGTCTTCTCGGCCAGGCGCTCGCCCTCGGGCACGCGCAGGCTCACCCGCACCCGGGCCGTAACCCCGCAGGCCGCCAGGGCCTCGGCTACCGCGGCCTTGATCTGGGCCCGGGGCGCGGGGTTTATTGCCGCCCGGCCCACGGGCACGGGCAGACCGGGCCGGGTCACCCTCCCCACGCCCGTTCCGCCGTGCAGGCTGATCACCGTGCGCCGATCCGGGGTCAGCCGGACGAGCGCCTCGATGCGCGCGCCGTCGGTCACATCCGGGTCGTCGCCGCCGTCCTTCACCACCGCGCCGAGCGCCCGGCCGTCGGGCAGGAGCGTCACCCCGGCCAGGGGCACGCCGAGCCGTCCGCCGGCGGGCAGGGGCACGTCCATGGCCGCCGGCACGGCCGTCCCGGCGAGACAGAGCACCGCGGCCTTGGCCGCGGCGGCCGCGGCCGTGCCGGTGGTGAAGCCCTCGCGCAGTTTTTTCGCCTTCACGTCTGTCAGGCCTTGGCGCGCGCGTCCAGGCAGGCGGCGACGAAGCGCGGCGCGAGATCCGGGTTGGAGCCGAAATGCAGATGCACGTAGGAGGCCAGGGTGTTGCCGGCGCGGTAGCCGTCCAGCCCCGGCCGCGGCCCGCGCCGGTCGGCGACCTCGTAGAGCTCCCCGGCCGGAGCCTGACCGTCAATGACCGAGTAGTGGAACTCGTGGCCGCGCGCCATGGTCCCGGCCGGGCCGAGGAAGGTGTCCGCGGCCAGGGTCAGCTGGCGGTAGCCCAGGGCCGCGAAGCGCTCGCAGAGCCTCGCCCTGAAGGGAAAGGCGCCGACCATGGGGCAGAGCTGGCCGTGGGCGTTGACTATGCCCTCCATGAGGTACATGAAGCCGCCGCACTCGGCCAGCACCGGCCGGCCCGAGGCGACGAAGCGGCGCACGTCCTTTCTGAGCGAGGCATTATTGGCCAGGGCCAGGGCGTGGACCTCGGGGTAGCCGCCGCCGAGGTAGAGCCCGTCCAGGTGCGCAGGCAGATGCCTGTCGGCCATGGGCGAGAAGCTCACGAGCTCGGCCCCGGCCGCGGCAAGTCGGCGCAGGTTCTCCGGATAGTAGAAGCAGAAGGCCGCGTCCCGGGCCAGTCCGAGGCGCACCACGGGGGCCACGGGCGGCGGGTCGGCCGGACAGGCCAAGCCCAACTCCGGCAGGGAGGCGAGCAGGGCGTCACAGTCCACGGCCGTGGTCAGCCAGGTCGCCAGGCGGTTAACCTCGGCCGGGCCGAGGGCGTGCTCCCCGGCCGTGACCAGGCCCAGGTGGCGCGAGGGCAGCGCGAGGTCGTCGCGCCGGGGCAGGAACCAGGCCGGCGGCAGCCCGGGCACGCCGGCCAGGGCCTCGGCCAGAATCTCCCTATGGTTCTCAGAGCCGACCCGGTTGAGGACCAGACCGGCCAGTTGGAGCGTCGGATCGAGGGAGGCAAACCCCAGGGCCACGGCGGCCGCCGAGCGGGCCATGGAGCGGGCGTCGATGACCAGGAGCACGGGCAGCCCCAGCCACTTGGCGATCTCGGCCGTGGAGCCGGCCTCCGTGCGGCCGGAGAAGCCGTCGAACAGGCCCATGACCCCCTCGACCACGGCCACGTCCGCCCCGGCCGAGGCCCGGGCGAAGATGTCCTCGACCTCGGAGCGGCCGCACATCCAGCCGTCCAGATTGTCCGAGGCCCGGCCGGTGATGGCCGCGTGATGCCCGGGATCGATGAAGTCGGGGCCGACCTTGAAGGCCTGCACGCAAAGACCCCGGGCTCTGAGCGCGGCCATGAGGGCCAAAGATGCCGTTGTCTTGCCGCAGCCGGAATGGGTGCCGGCCACCACCACTGCCTTCATTCCCCCTTCCTTTTTCGCGCTGGATATAGTCTAAATGGCTGGAAAAGGGAACGAGGAGCAGCAGCCGTGGACCGAGAGACCGCCCGTTCGCTCATGCGCCTGCCCGGCGTGGGCAAGAGTATCGCCAAGGATCTCTACGACCTGGGCTACACCAGCGCCGAGGACCTGGCCGGGGCCGACCCCGAGGCCATGTACGCACGCCTGCAGCAGTTGGCCGGCCGGCATCTCGACCGCTGCCTGCTCTACACCTTTCGTTGCGCGGTCTACGCCGCCTCCACGTCCGCGCCCGAACCGGACAAGCTCAAGTGGTGGAACTGGAAGGATGGGAGGGTCAAGTCATGAGGGTCAGGCCATGAGCTCCAAGCCCATCGACGAGACCAGGTACAAGAAGCTGGCCGGCGAGGCGGCCGCGGATCATTTGGCCTCGGGCATGGTCGTGGGCCTGGGGCACGGCAGCACCGCGGTCTGGGCCATCCGCAGGCTGGCCGAGCTCCTCTGGGACGGCAAACTCGAAAACATCTGGGCCATCCCCTGCTCGAAGCAGGTCGAGTCCCTGGCCCATTCCCTGCGCATCCCCCTGACCACCCTGGCCGAGCACCCGGTCATCGACCTGACCATCGACGGCGCCGACGAGGTCGACCCCCGCCTGAACCTGATCAAAGGCGCCGGCGGGGCGCTGCTGCACGAAAAGATCATCGCCCAGGCCAGCCGCCGGGAGCTCATCGTGGTCGACGCGGGCAAGCTCGTGCCCGTGCTCGGCAGCCGCGGCCCCCTGCCGGTCGAGGTCGTGCCCTTCGGCTTAAGGACCCAGGCCGAGTTCCTGGCCGGCCTCGGCGCCAAGGTGGCCTTGCGCGAGAACGAGGCCGGCGACCCCTACGTCAGCGACGAGGGCAACCACATCTTTGATTGCGACTTCGGCGCCATCCACGATCCCGCCCGGCTGGCCGCGCGCCTGGACGGCCGCGCGGGCATCGTCGGCCACGGCCTCTTCCTGGGCCTGGCCTCCGAAGTCATCGTCGCCGGACCGGCCGGCATCGAGCGCATCGCACCCCCTGACGCGCCCTGAGCCCGCCCGCCCTACTTGGCCGGCGGCGCAAGCAGGCCCGGCTCCGGGTTCTTGGCCTTCAGCTCCTTGACCAGCTCGGCCACGCCCTGGCCCGAGGGCGTCCTGGCCTGCGGATTGATGGCCAATAACTGCTCCCAGGCCCGGATGGCCCCGGCCGGGTCGTTCAAATCGTGCAGGAGCACGATGCCCTTGTTCAGCCGGGAGATCTCGTGCCGGGAATCGAGCAGAAAGGCGTGGTCAAAGGCCCCCACGGCCTTCTGCGCCTGCCCCGCCTCGCGGTACATGACCCCCAGGTCGACCCAGACGTCGGGCAAATTGGGCGAGAGCTTGAGCGCCGTCTCGTAGGCCGGGATGGCCCGCTCCGGCAGGTCGGCGTCAAAGGCCGCGTTGCCCAGCTCCACCCAGGCCTTGGCCTCCCCCGGCGCGGCCTTGGTCTTGGCCTCCAGCTCCGCGATATGGGCCATGGTCCCGGCGTCCGGCCCGGCCTGGGCCTGCGGCGCGGCCGCCGGCGGCAGGCCCCCGGCCGGAGCCTGGGCTTGCGGCGCGGACTTCTCCCCGCCCCTGAACACCCCGGGCACGTTCACCCCGATGAGCAGGCCCAAGGCCAGGGCGGCCGCAACCATGGCCACCGCCGAGCTCAAGGGCACCATCCGCACCGACACCGTCTTCTGCTGCTTGGCCATGTTTGCTCCTTTGCGGGCCTCCGGCGGCCAAGGGGCTTTGCCCCCTGGACCCCCACCAGGAGGGAATGCTTCCCTCCTGGACCTCCCCCGGCTTTGCCGCGATGCAGCCCGGATTTAGCGTCCGGGCTGCATCGCGGCAAAGCCAGGGGGTCAAGGGGGGATTATCCCC